>DATANT010000127.1:0-17226 GCA_036266115.1 Gemmatimonadaceae bacterium
CGATTAGCCGGCGCGTGCGCGCCAGCCAGCCGCTCGCCTGCGCGGATTCGCCGCGCAGCAGCAGGCCGAGCCCCAGCCAGAAGGCGGAGCGGGCGGCGCGCTCCGGGCTTCCGGCGTGCAGATGCGCGTGATGCGCGCGATCGGTGATCCGGTGGAAGTCGGCATCCCGCCCGGTGAGATACGCCGATGCCGCCAACCGCTCGAGATCCTCGGCGCCCAGCGGCGCGGCCAGATCCGCGAGGGAGAGCGACTGATAGGCCTCGTCCCAGGCCCGGCGACGGTAGGCCTCGCGACCCTGTTCGCGCCTGTCGACCATGCACATGACCACGGTATCGAGCCGGCCCGGGCGCGGTTCGCGGCTGCCCGTCCGGCATGGCTGCGCTCACGCCACCCGACGCCGGAGTCCATCGGCGAGCGGATGCAACCAATGCGGCGGTGCGCTCCTCGCCGCCAGAGGCCGATGAGCGGGGCGCGCGGCACGAGACGGCAGCGTGGCCATCGCCGACCTCGGCGGCGCCGGCCTACCGCTCCGTGCTCGCCTGCAGGTCCGACGGCAGCCGCGGCGACGCGAGCAGCCCGGTGAAGACCGCCCACCGCCGCTCGGCGGAGGCCTGAGCGCCGGCCTCGCGCGCCACGTAGTCGCGCACGAAGTCCTGCCCCAGGTTGTAGTTGATGACGTAGCTGCGGTACCGGTCGAAGAAGCGCACGCGCTGCTCGGCCGCGCCGGGCGACATCAGCGCGTAGCGGCGCAGCCATGCGGCCGCCGCCGTGGCGTCCATGTCGCCGTCGAGATACTGACGCGCGGCCTCGTTGTCCGCGTAGCTCAGCTCGTGCACCAGGTCCTGCACGCGGTAGTACGTCTGGGCCTCATCGGCGTCCAGGCCGGCCAGCGGGAACAACGTGCCGCGCTCGAAGTCCACGCGCTCGTCACCCGGAAACACCATCGCGATGCCGAAGTTCGCACTCCCCTCGGCGATGAGCGACTGGGGGCTGAACAGTGGATACACCGAGAACTCCACCCAGCCGCGCTCGCGCACCAGCCGCTGCTCCAGCAGCGCGTTGTACACGTGATGGCCGGGATATCCCTCGTGGCAGGCCAGGTCCACGGCACGGTCGATGTAGATCGGCAGGTCGGTGTTCACCTGGATGAGGCTGTGGTAGTTGCCCTGATACCAGTTGTAGCCGCTCCACGGCTTCCCGTTCACATACTCCACCACGAAGCTCTCGCGTGACGGCAGCTCCACGTATCGCAGCGTGCGCTCGCGGCAGGCCGTGACCGCGGCGGCGAACACCGTGTCCAGCCGCTCCGGCGCAATCACGAAGCGCTGGCGGAACGCGCCGTAGCGCTCGGTGAGCGGCCCGTCGCCGGGCAGCAACCGCTCCAGCTGATCCAGGATGCGCTGGAAGTGCGCCGCGTCGTTGGTGGGCGCCACGGCGTCGTAGAGCGCGCGCGACTCCTCGTCGAACGACAGCCGCTCGCCGCGCAGCATCCGCGCGCGCGCGCCGAGCGCCGCCAGCTGTTTCACGAGGTAGCTGTGGCGCAGGCGATCGAGCGAGTCCGCGCCCGGCGGCGGCGCGTCGCCCAGCGATGTGACGAGAGCCGTGGCACGTGCCTGGATCTCCCCCACCGGCGGCTTCTCGCGCTCGGCGGCTGCTCTCCACTCGGGCGGGCCGTAGTACGCGTCCACGTAGTCCGCGTCGTGCGTGCCCAGCGCGAGCACCAGCTTCACGTACTCCTCGCCCGCGCGATCCATCACGGTGCCCGTGTCAGCGCCCGTGAATCGGCGCGGCACCGGCATGCCCGACCCGCCCTGCATGCAGGCGCCCAGCGCGCCGCAGACGCCCAGCAGGCTCCCCAACGCCACCACTCTCGCTCTCGGTCTCACGTGCGGCTCCCGCGTCCGGGTCCCCTGCCCTGCACCACCGTGCCCTCGAGTTCACAGCGTCAGCTCCCACGTCTGGCCCACCAGCCCCTGTCCGAAGCTGTCGTGCGGCTGCTCCTCCACCAACCGGTAGCCGGCGCCCTCGTAGATGCGCCGTGCCGAGACGAGCACGCTATTGGTCCAGAGCGTGATGGTGCCATAGCCCGCCTGGCGCGCGAAGCGCGCACACTCCTCCACCAGCCGCCGGCCGATGCCGAGTCCCCGCGCGCTCGGGTCCACGAGCAGCAGCCGGAGCTTCGCCACGCCCGCGCGCTCCGGGTGTTGCACCAGGAATACCGAGCCCACGTTCTCGCCATCGCGTTCGGCAATCCAGCAGCGCTCACGCTCCGGGTCGTGCCGAGTGCCGAAGTCGGCCACGATCTGCGCCACCAGGGCCTCGAACCGCACGTCCCAGCCGTACTCCCGGGCATAGAGCACGCCGTGGCGGTGCACCACCCATCCCAGATCGCCCGGACGAGGCGGCCGGAGCAGGTACGGCGCGAGGGCGGGCGATGCGGGGTCGGGCGTCATGCGCGCCTGAGACGGGTGACGGCGAGCACGATGAATGAGGCCGCCGATGCTCCGAAGTTGGTGAGCGTGCGGAGCCGTGTCCAGCGGGCATGTCGGCCCGCGAGCGCGAGGGGCCTCGATCCCGCGCCTCGTGCCGACGTGCGCTACCGCCCCATGCCAGGGGCTCCGGCCCGGATCGGCGTCCACGATGGTGGATCGCTCGCCGGGAAGCTGTCGATGGACGCTTCGAGCACGGTGTCGGCAATGCGCTCCGCCTCGGCCTCCGCCCGGCGTGCCGCCTCGGCCGGCGCGGTCACGACCCATGGTGCTATGATGGAACGCTGATCGATCGGGTTCATCTCGATATCTCCATTGGGGATTACTCGCGCTGGCTCACCTACCAGCCAGCGTACTGTGTCTGCAAGCCGTGCTCCGCGCGCTCGCGCGCGAATGCCGGCCAGTCGGCGAATACGGGCCGAAGCTCGTCAGGGCAGCGCGCTCGGCCTCCAGGGCGCGCTGCAGCATTCCTGGCGGCGTGGGCTCCGCGGCCACCTCCGCCCCCTGCACGGTGGGTACCCCGCCGAGCGCGACGATCGCGCTCGCGAGCCGCGCCGCGTGGATCAGCTCGTCGCCTGCCTCGCCGGCGAACAGCGCGCCGAGGATCATGCGGATCCGGCGTTCGTGCCCGGTCCCGTCATGCCACCTCGGCGGGTGGAAGGGTGAGCGTCGCGTGACCGGTGGCGGCCGCGCCGATGGGCCGCTCCGCTTCGCGAGCATGGGCGGGCCGCGCGAGCAGCACCGAGCACTCGGCCGAACCGACCACGCGGCGGCTCACGCCGCCCCACAGCCGGCGCCGAAGCGAGGCGGGCGGGCGGCAGCCCAGCACGATCAGGTCCGCGTTCGCCGCCCGGGCATGGGCGAGCAACTCGCGCGCCGTCGCGGTACCGTGCAGGTCGGAGTGCACGATCGCCACCTCGAGTGCGGCCCGCCGCGCGACCCGTGCTGCCGGCACGTCTTCCATGCCGGCGACGGCTCGCGTGGGGAGCGCCGCGGCCGTAGCCGGCACCGCCAGCACGGGGACGTCCGTGCGGCGGGCCACGCCGAGTGCCGTGGGCGGACGCAGCAGCCGGTCCACCCAGGCGTCGACCCCACGGCGCGGAAGGCCGACCACGACCAGGTCGTGACCGCCGGCGCTCGCCATGTCGCCGATACCGGCGGCCACGCCGCCCTCGATCGGCCTCACCGTCCAGGCGACATCGCCCAGCGTGCGGTGGCACTGCCGCAGCACGCGGGTGAGGCGGGCGGCCATCGGATCGCCGATCGCCCGGCGGAACTCGCGTGCGTTGGGCGGAGGGCTCCACGGCGGCAGCACGCACACCACGTCGATCACCGCGCCATCGCGACGAGCGAGCACACGTGCTACGGTGAGCGCGCCGCGCGAGGCCGCGGTGCCATCGGTCGCCACGAGGATGCGGCGCAGCGCGCGACGTTCCGCCGCGGCACCGCGGGTGGGCGGAATGCGGCGAGCGGGCTTCATGATCGTGCGGGCTGGCGCTCGACCGCGGCGCGCGCGCCGTGCTGCGCGGCGCGTGCATGGGGAGCTCGCAACCACCGGAGCGAGCGCGCGTTCTCGATCCAGGACGGCCACTGGCGGCGAGTCTGCGCGGTGCGCGGCTCCGCGCGCTCCGGGCGCTCCACCGATCCCGGAGCGGGTGGCGCGGCGTCGCGGCCCCACATCGCCCATCGGATGCCCGACTTCCGCAGCGTCCGGTACATCAGGTCCGCCTTCGCGTTCACGGAGCGCTCGCTCAGCTCGTCCTGCTCGTCCGCTGGCTGCGGGATCTGGATCTCGAACCCGAACGACGTGGGGGTGTCCGGGTGCTCCGCCTCGGCGCGCACCAGGGTGCCGATGACGCGGCCGCTGGCCACGATCTCCTGCCGGTTGCCGCGACGGCGAATGGTGAGCGGCTCGGTGCCGATGGGAATGGGGCGGGTGCCGTCGCGTCGCGCCAGCCGCTGGGTGAGGGTGCGGTACGCCATCCAGGCGGCGTCCGCCGCTTCGGCCTCGTTGGCGAAGCCGAGGAATCCCACGGCGGTGCCGGCCACCCAGCCCACGCCGCGGTTCCGGTCGATGAGGGGGCGCGCGGTTGGCGGCGGCAATCCGATGTTGCCGGGCGATACCAGTGTGGTCATGGCTGTGCTCCGGTTCGAGTGAATGCATCCAGCGGGGCGCGGGATCGCGCGCCCGGGGCGTGGCCAGGCTCGTGCTCCGCACGCCACGCGGTGCGGGACCTGCGCCGCTGGTGCGGCGTGGTCGGGATGGTTGGGATGGTCGCATGCAGCCGCCGGCCGCGCTCCCGATCGCGGGATGACGGCGTGCGTGTCGTGCGCCTGTTGTGTTGTCGATGGGCCGCGGCAACGCCCGCGTGACCCTGAATGAAGACCGCGCGCCGCTGCGCGCCGGTCGTGCCCATGGTGCGAACGTCAGCGACCAGAAACACGAATCGCGTCGCCGGCATCCCCTCACGAGCGCGAGACTGCGGCTCGTGGGTCCCCACGCTGCTACTCGTGCGCGCGGGAGTGATGAACGTCGGGACGCGAATTCCTGAGTCCCAATATAGCCTTTTTCACCATCGAAGTCAAAGCGACGGCCGGTTGCGCGTGGCTGGCTCTCGGCCCTGCATCGCGGCGCCCACCGCGCCGGCTGGCCGGCATCGTGCCATATTCGGCGCCCGGACCGCTCCGAACGCGTCGCCATCTCATCACGACCCGATGCTGACCACGGAACCACTGCCGACCGCGATCCTCCTCGCCGTCTTCGGCACGCTGCTCGTCGTGAGCGTGATCTTCAGCCGCGCGACGGAGCGCTTCAGCGTGCCGGTGGCGCTCATCTTCCTCGTCATCGGCATGCTCGCGGGGTCGGAGGGCATCGGCGGCATCCCGTTCGAGAACTACGAGCTGGCGTACCGCATGGGCACCGTGGCGCTCGTGCTCATCCTCTTCGACGGTGGGCTCAACACGCCGAGCAGCGCCGTGCGCCGCGTGGCCGCGCCGGCCGGCGTGCTGGCCACCATCGGCGTGGTGGGCACGGCGGCGCTGCTCGCCGTGGGCGCGCACGCGCTCGGGTTCTCCTGGGCGGAGGCGATGCTCCTGGGCGCGGTGGTGTCGTCCACCGACGCGGCGGCCGTCTTCGCCGTGCTGCGCGGCAGCGGCGTGCACCTCAAGCGGCGCGTGGCCGCCACGCTGGAGGTGGAGTCCGGGGCGAACGACCCCATGGCCGTGATCCTCACCACGATCGTCACGCGCAGCCTGCTGGAGCCGGGCGTCGGCTTCGGGTGGCACGTGCCGCTCGTCATCGTGGTGCAGATCGGCGTGGGCGCCGCACTGGGACTGGCCATCGGCTACGCGGGCCGCTTCGTGCTCGCGCGGGCGGAGGTGACGGCGGCCGGCCTGTACGCGGTGCTGCTCACCGGCATCGCCTTTCTCGCCTTCGCGCTGCCCACGCTGATGTACGGCAGCGGCTTCCTCGCCGTCTACATCGCGGCCATCGTGATCGGCAACGGCGTGCTGCCGTACAGGGCCGGGCTCCTGCGCGTGCACGACGCGGTGGCCTGGATGAGCCAGGTGACCATGTTCCTCGTCATGGGGCTCCTCGTCTTCCCCTCGCGGCTGCTCGAGGTGGCGCCCATCGGCCTCGCCCTCGCGCTGTTCCTCTCCGTGGTCGCGCGACCCGTCGTCGTGTGGCTCTGCCTCCTGCCGTTCCGCTACCCGCGGCGCGAGACCGCGTACATCAGCTGGGTGGGGCTGCGTGGTGCCGTGCCCATCATCCTCGCCACGTTCCCGGTGCTGGCCGGCGCGCCGGGGGCCGAGCGCATCTTCGACATCGTCTTCTTCGTGGTGGTGGTGGGCGCGCTCGTGCCCGGGTCCACGGTGGCATGGGCGGCGCGCCAACTGGGGCTCGAGTCGCACGACCCACCGGCGCCGCGCGCGATCCTCGAGATCGAGTCGCGCAAGCCGCTGAACGGAGAGCTGCTCTCGTTCTACATCGACGACGCGCTGCCGGTGGCGGGAGAGTCGCTGGCCACCCTGCCATTTCCGGATGGCGCCGCGGTCACGCTCATCCTGCGCGGGAACGAGATGGTGGCGCCCAAGGGCAGCACCGTGCTCACGCCCGGAGACCACGTCTACGTGTTCTCGCGCACCGACGATCTCCCGTTCATCCAGCTCATGTTCGGCCAGCCGGAGAGCAAGTGACCGGCGGCGCGTGACCGGCGGCGGTCAGCCGGGCGGCGCGACCGACACGTCCAGCGCGGACCAGAACACCATGCGCTCGCCCGCCGGCAGCCGGCGGCGGGCCTCGGCGCCGGCGCGCAGCGCGGTGCGATAGCGGTCGTAGAGATCGGGATGGCGGCCCCAGAAGCCGCCCGGCACCTCCATGAGGCCGCGCAGCACGTCGCCCGCGAACCATCCCGCGCTCGCCAGCGGGAACCGCTCGACCAGCGCCAGCGCGTCCGGCACCGCGGTCGCGAGTGCCCGGCCGCGCACGAGCGCGATCACGATATCCGGATCGGCGCGCCTACCCGCCGCTGGCCGTTGCTCCATCGCCGTCCGCCTCGATGCATCCATGCCGTCCCTCTCCCCCTCTCCGGATGGTGCGAGCATTCCGTGCCGCCACGCGGATGCGCTTCCCCAACATAGCCCATGGCCCGCGAAGTCAAGGCGTGGGCGCGCCGGGCGCCGGGCGCCGGGCTTGTCTTACCCTGGTCCGGGGGGTATCATCGGCACAGGGAGTCGCGTCCCGCAGTTCATCCACGCCTCAGCGCCGCACGGCACGGCCGTCGCAGCGCCAGAGACGCAACCGAGTGGTCCACTCGCTCGTCATGATGATCTCCGGTCACGCGGCTCTCTTGCTATCCGCCCATGTGAAGGGCGGTGGCTCGATCGACGCCCGCGGGCGTCTGCCGCAGGGCCAGCGCCGTCGAGCGCCGGCACACCCCATGCTTCCGTCTCTCGAGATCATGCCGACCAGCACCGTCCTCTCCCCAACGCGCCACGACTCGTCGTGCGGCACCGGCCGAGCCATGGCCTGCCGTCCCGCACGGGCGTGCCCGCCGGAGCGAGTGGGGCGTGGCTGGGACGCCAACCGGGGGGCGCAGCGCACGCGTGTCTCCGAAGCTCGCCTCTCCGCGACGTCCGGCCCGCGGTGGCGCTCCCTCACCGGAGCCACCGTGGTGGCCGGACGCCGCACCCGACGTCGGACGAGCGATCCGGTCAGCCGCGCCAGCGGCTGACCGGCGGCCGGTCACCAGCTGACCGCCAACGCCCCTCCTGCGCCGAGTGCCAGGAGGGGCGTTCTGCATTCGCGCATGTGGTGATCGCGTCCGCACCGGACGCGCCCCGCGCCGCAGCCAGCACTCGATTCCCCGCCACTCGCCCTCGGGCGACGGCAGCGCTCCGCACTCGGGGGGCGCGCCGATCGCCACAGCGCGGTGGATGCACGGCCAGTGAACATCAACACGGGAGGTCCTCGTGGAAAACACCATCACGCGCACCAGCAATCATCTCACCGCCGCCCAGCTCCGCGAGCTCAAGGCCGATCTCGAGCGCGAGCTCACTCGGCTGGGGCGGTCCATCGCACCGGAGGCGGCCGGCAGCCGCAAGGGAGACGCGCCCTGGGCCGCCGACCTGCAGCTCGGCCAGGCCTGGGACACCACCTCCACCGCCGACGGCGGCATCGCCGGCGCGCTCGAAGGGCGGGCCATGACGCTCTATCTCGCCGTGATCGACGCGCTGGAGCGGATGAAGAACGGCACCTACGGCATCTGCGCCGGCTGCCAGCGCGACATCCCGTACGGCCGCCTCATGGCGATGCCGGAGACCACGCAGTGCGTGGCGTGTGGGGCGCGGGGGTGAGTGGGCGGCGCGCGCGTGGCGCAGTGCGCTTCCCACCGGTGCTTCCCTGAAGCCCTCATGTCTCGAATCACCGTATCAGTCCCAGAACAAACATGGCCCGCCAGAAATGGCGGGCCATGTTTGTTCATACCACACTCCCGAGGATGCTGTCGGGCTCGAGCAGCTGCGAAGGTGAATCACCAGCGGTGTGACCTCAACGCGGCCGCGCGCCTCGCGCGCGCCTGGCTGGAGGCGTCGGCTGGGGCAGCGTGATCGGCCGGTCGAGCTGCGTCCGGAGCACGATCGTGGTCTCCGTTCCCTCGACGCCCGGGATCTGACGCAGGCGCTCCGTGAGCTCGAGCAGCGACTGAGTGCTCGCCACGCGCACCTTGACCAGGAGCCCGAGCTGGCCGGCCACCGAGTGCGCCTCCTCGATGGCGGGGATGGCCTCGAGCGCCGGCAGGAGCTCGGAGCAGGGCCGGGTGGACCGCAGGCCGATGAAGGCGAGCACCGGCAGCCCGAGCGCGGTGGCGTCGACGTCGATCGTCCAGCGCTGGATGATGCCGTCCCGCTCGAGGCGGCGCAGCCGGTCGTGCACCGACGACGGCGCCAGCTGCACGAGGCGGGCGAGGTCCTCGAGCCGCTGAGAGGCGTCGCGTTGCAGCGCGTCCACCAGCGCGAGATCGGTCGGGTCCAGCTCCATCGGATTTCCTCGTGTTTACCGAAGGATATTCGGCGCATTTGCGTCACACCACAATGCTCTTGTACCGTGCTGCCGTGGAGGGTAATTCATTCCGGCAACAGGGGGTAGTCATGCAGGCGCTCATCGTGGTGGACGCACAGAACGAGTTCTCGGCCAGGGGACAGAGGGCGGTCCCCAATCATGCGACGGCGCTCGAGGCCATCCGCGGTCACGTCGCGCGGGCGCGGCGCGAGCAGCGGCCGATCGCGTGGGTCCGGCACCACAACCGGCCGCACGAGTCAGCGGCCTTCGTGCCCGGATCGTGGGGGGCGGAGCTCTCCCCGGGGCTCGGCGTGGAGCTCGGGCACGGCCCCGAGCAGCTGTTCGGGAAGGACGTCTACGGCGCCTTCACCGGAACCGGCCTGGAGGAGTGGCTGCGGACGGCGGGCGTCACCGAGGTGCTGATCGTGGGCTTCTACGCGCACATGTGCGTCTCGACCTCGGTGCGCGAGGCGCTGGTGCGCGGCTTCGACGTGCTGGTGGACCCGGAGGCCACCGGCGCCCGCGACCTGGACGACCCGGTGCTCGGACGCCAGACCGCCGACGAGGTGCGCCGGTCGGCGCTGTTGCAGGTGGTGAACATGGGCGCCATCGTGACGAGCGTGGCCCAGGCGGTCCACGGCGCACCCACCATCACCGAAGCCGCATGACCCCGGCGTGACCGACAATCGCTCCCCCGCCCTGCCAACCGATCGTGCCGACCCGACTCCGCGCGTCCTGTCCGTCAACGTGGGCGCCGTGCGGGAGGTGGAGTGGCGCGGCAGGACGCTGCGCACCGGCATCTGGAAGGAGCCGGTGGGGGAGCGAGCGGTCGCGCTGCGCGGCGTGAACCTGGAGGGGGACGACCAGGCCGACCGCACCGTACACGGGGGCCCGGACAAGGCCGTGTACGCGTACGCGATGGAGGATTACCGGCACTGGCGCGAGATGGAGGGGATCGCCGCCCACCCCGCCCTGTTCGGGGAGAACCTCACCGTTCAGGGTCTCGATCTCCGTGCCGCGCTGGTGGGGGAGCGGTGGCGCGTGGGCACCGCGCTCCTCGAGGTCGCGCAGCCGCGCCTGCCCTGCTTCAAGCTCGGCATCCGTCTGGGCGACGCGCGCTTCCCCAAGCGCTTCCTCGCCGCCGAGCGGCTGGGCGCCTATCTGCGAATCGTCGAGGAAGGCGAGGTGCGGGCGGGCGATGACATCCACATCGTAAGCCGTCCTCACCACGGCGTCACGCTCGGGCTGATGGCCGAGTCGTTGCGGGATCCGGGGAAGGCGGCGGCGTTGTTGGCGGCGCCGCAACTGCCGGCGAGCTGGCGGGGGTGAGGCGTCCGTCACCGTCGCCGCGGCACCGTCGGCGACGATTGACAGGCGGTGCCCGGCGTGCTCTCTTCTGCACCCCGACCCCACCGCATCCCACGCATGAGCATTCGACCGCGAGCCTCGGCCTTCCTGTTCCTGCTCCTGTGCACCGCGCATGGCACGGCCGCGGAGCCGGCCCGACGGCCCGGCGCGCATCCGGCGCAGCTGCAGCAGGACTCGATCGCGGGATATCGCTATCTGACGTTCGTGACCGGGACGGCGAAGCCCGGGGAGCGGCTGCCGATGATCGTGGGCCTTCATTATTCCGGCGCGAGCCCGGAGACGATCGTCGGAGATTTTGCGGGCATCGATTTCCCCGCCCGCATCATCCTGCCCCAGGGCCGCTATCCGCGCCGGGCCGCCCACTCGTGGTTCCCGTCCGACTACGGAGCGCTGGAGGCGGCGGCGCAGCAGCGCGTGACGTTCGACATCCTGAACGAGGTGTCGGCCTTCATCGACTCGGCGTCGAACACGTACCCCACCCGCGAGAAGCCCGTGGTGGTGGGGACGTCGTATGGCGGCGACCTGAGCTTCCTGCTCGCCATCCATCATCCCGAGCAGGTGCTGGCCGCCTTCCCGGTCGCCGCCCGGTTCCTTCCAGCGTGGATGCCGGAAACCGGCCGCTGCGAGCCAGGGTGTCCGCTGGTGTTCGTCATGCACGGCGACGAGGACCGGACGGTTCCCATGGAGCCCACCCGCCACTCGGCGGACCGGCTGGCCGGCATGGGCCTGAGGGTGGAGTTCCATTCGTACGCCGGCGCCGCGCATGAGTTCAGCGACGGGATGAAGGCGGACTTCACCGCGGCGGCGCGGCGCATCCTCGCGAAACGCGCTCCCTGACGCGTCACCCTCCCCGTCGGGCGTGACGGGAATCCGAGGGGCTGTGACGCACCGCTGACGGCGGCGCGTATCGTGGGGCCATGCTCACCCCACCGTCCGACGGCGAGGACCGCGTGCAGGCGCTGCTGAAAGCGGCGATCGCCGCGTTTCCCGGAAACCCGGTGGCGGCGTGCCGCTGGCTGCGCACCGCCAACCCGCTCCTGCTGGGCGCCACCCCCGCCGCGGCCGCGTGGCACAGCGAGCGGCTGGCGCGTCTCGCCCACACCGCCCTGCCGCGTGACGACGTCTCGTGGAGCGGGCCCACGGCCGTGAGGCAGGTCCACGAGCGCGAGCCGCACGGCGAGGTCGCGACGGCCCACGATGGCGCGCAGGAGTAGCAGGTTCGCGGCGTTGGCGCAGGCGATGAGCAGCGCGCACGCCGCGCCGCCGCCGCGGCCGATCGCGCGCGTCGTGCTCAGCCGTCCTCCTCCATGATGAGCACCGTCATCGGCCCGCCGGTCGAGATCTCCAGCGCGTGTCCGACCACGGCCTGCCCGTCGGCGGAGTTGAGTGCCGCCTCCAGCGCGTCGCGGGAATCGAAGTCGAGCTGCGCGACCCGGGCGAAGGACGGTTCCCCGCCAGGCGAGCCGACCACTCGGCCCGCCGAGAAGCGGCGCAGACCCGCCATCTTCGCGCGCACCATCGGCGCATGTTCGTCACGGTAGCGGAGCTCGAACGCGTCCGCGTCGCGCGGCGGTGGGTAGAGGACGAGGAGCGAAGTCATGGGGCACCTCCAGGTGCGCCGGGGCCGGTGGTCGGCGGGGATCCGCGCGTCTCTGCGCAGCCGGCGCCGCCACTCACGCCAATGTGGTACCGGCCGCGGATGTGGACCAGAGGACGCAGGGACCGCTCGCGCGAGGCGCCGCCAGCCGATGCCCGAGCTGAGCTGCGAGCCCCACCTCAGCGCACTCGTCGGCTGCAGCGCCCGTTGGTCAGTGCGGCGTGCATGGTCGATGTCGATCCCGACCAGGCTGCCGTCGGCATCGTGGTGTGAGCGGGTCGGGCGGCCGCCCGCGAGTGTCGGAATGGAAACTGCTGCACTCGAGAAGGGCTCGACGCCTCGCGTCGAGCCCGGTGGCCCCATGAATACCGTCGCGCCCGATCGCGAATCGGCTGAATGGCTGCGTGACCTGCAGGGGAACGGTGGGGCGCGCGAGCACGCCATCGCGCGCCTGCACGCGCTGCTCCTTCGAGTGGCGCGTGGAGAGGCATCGCGCCGGCGCGCGACGCTACCAGATCGCGCGATCGAGGACGTGGACGATCTCTGCGTCCAGGCCGCGAGCGATGCGCTGATGGCGGTGCTCGCGAAGCTGGCCACGTACCGCGGCGCCGCCCGCTTCACGACCTGGGCGTACAAGTTCGCGATCTTCGAGACGTCGACTCGCTTGCGGCGTCACGCGTGGCGGCAGCGGAAGGTGGAGCTCGACGACACGATCTGGGATCGATTGCCGGATGCCGCTCCGCCTGTCCTTCAGCGCCTGGAGAACGATCAACTGATCGTGGCGCTCCATCGCGCGATCGACGACCACCTCACCGAGCGACAACGGCTGGTCTTCCAGAGTGTGACGATGGACGACGTGCCGATCGACGTCCTGGCGGAGCGACTCGGAACCTCGCGGGGCGCGATCTACAAGACCCTTCACGACGCACGCGGGAAGCTCCGGCGAGCGTTGGTGGAGGCAGGTCACGGAGCGCGGGTGTCATGACCGAGTCCGATCTCGAGAGATTGCTCGGCAGCGCCGACCCGGATCCGGGATGCGACCACTCGGGGGAGCTGATGGACGCATACTGCGAGCTGATGGCGCGTGGCGAGCCCCTGTCGGATCGCTTCGCCGAGTTCCTCACGCACATCGCCAACTGCACCGCCTGCCGCGAGGACACGGAGAGTCTTCTCGCGGTGCTGCGCGAGCAGGCGCGATCGGGCACGGGGTAAGATCTGGGGCAACCGCGCCGCTAACTGGGGAACACGATCCTCGGGGCGGCCGCACTGGACGTCGAGGCCCCCAACCCAGCCATGGAAGAGGGCGGCTCATCCATTGGCGACTGCAAGGAGCTGCAGATGTCCAAGGACGCCACACCCGTGAGCTACGGAAGCATCCCCGTGGACGGACTGAACATCGCCTATCGCGAGGCCGGCGACCCCGCCAATCCCAAGCTCGTGCTGCTGCACGGCTTTCCGGCATCGTCGCACCAGTACCGCGACCTCATTCGCGCGCTGGCCGACCGCTTCCACCTCATCGCGCCGGACTATCCGGGCTTCGGGCTCAGCGACATCCCCGATCCGGCGACATTCGCGTACACGTTCGACCGCATCGCCCACGTCATCGAGCGCTTCCTCGCATTGAAGGACTTCGACCGGTATGGCCTGTTCGTGCAGGACTACGGAGGACCTGTGGGCTTCCGCCTCGTCGAGAGCAAGCCGGACGTGCTCGAGTGGCTCATCATCCAGAACTCGAACGCCTACGAGGTCGGGTTCACGGCCGCATGGGATGGTCTCCGGAACGTGTGGAAGCACCGGTCGCCCGAGACGGAGGCGCCGCTGCTCGGATTCCTCACGCGCGATACGATCAGGACGATCTATCTGCACGGCGCGAAGCGTCCCGAGCTCGTGAGCCCCGACGCCTGGGAATCGGACGTCGCGTTCCTGCAGCGGCCGAATGCGGCACAGCTGAATCTCGACCTGTTCTACGACTACCGCACGAACGTTCCGCTCTACCCCGGCTGGCAGGCGTTCCTGCGGGAGCGGCAGCCGGCGACGATCATCTTCTGGGGACAGAACGACATGTTCTTCACGCGTGAAGGCGGCGACGCCTACCTGGCCGATCTCCCGGCCGCCGAGATGCACCGGCTCGACGCCGGTCACTTCGCGGTCGAGGATCACCTCGACTACATCGCGACGAACATGCGGCGCTTCCATTCGCAGCGCGTCGCGGGGCCCACCCCGGGAGCGGGCCGCGCGAGCGGACCCGCGCTCGCGGAAGCGCGGGCCTGACCGCGCACGGCCGCAAGCCCGGCGACTGGAGCCCGGAGCTCACCCCGCGAGGTGCCGCCACCAGAGCCACGCGATGGGCAGCGCGCCGCCCACGCCGCCGAGCGTCCAGCCGAGCCACCACGCCCGGGCGTCGCGTCGTGCGCGTTCGGCGGCGCCCGCGGGATCGCTCGCGTACGCGGCCGCTCGACGGCGCGACGTGCGCCGCGGCAGCAGCACGCGCTGCTGCCACCAGCACACCGCGAGCACGGTAGCGTACGCGAGCGTCACCGGCAGGGGCCGGGGCACGAACACCATCACGCCCACGAAGCCCACGAGCGTCGCCACCTGCACCCAGCCGTACCGGCGGATGGCGCGCCGCTCGTCCTCGTCGAGCGCTTCGCGGCTCAGGCGGCGGATGCCGGCCCTCACTCCCAGCAGGCCGCCGGCGAGCCCCGCCGCCATGCCGATGGCCGCTGCGGAGACCGCGGTGCCGAGCCCGAGCTTGACCCCGAGCTTCGCCGCGACGCCGGTCTTCGCCGCCGCGTGCGTGCCCGCGAGCGTCGCCGCGGCCGCCACACCCGGCGCCGCCGCGGTCGCCGCGAGCGCCGCCGTCACCGTCGCCACGAACGCCGCGCCCGGCGCCGACCGCGCCAGTGTCTCGCCGGCGCGCGCGAGATACTCGGCCCGCACCGCGCCGCGGGCGCGCGCCAGCCGCTGCCGCACCGCGTCCTCCGTGGTGCCCAGCAGCTCCGCCACCTGCCGCGTGCTCCGTCCCTCCCGGTAGTAGAGCACGAGCACCTCGCGCGATGCGTCGGGCACGGCCGCCAGCGCGTGGGCGAGCAGCGCCTGCGCCTCCGCATCCACCACCTGCCCGAGCGCATCCGGCGAGGGATCCGCCACCGCGGCGAGCACGCGGTCGTCGGGCAGGTCGCCGCCGCCGGTCACCCGCGCCCGGCGGCGCACGGTGGCGCGCACCGCCATGCGCGCCTTGTTGCGCGTGAGCTCACGCAGCCATGGCAGGAAGCTCGCGGGGTTGCGGAGCCGCGCGAGCCCGCGCCACGCGTCCAGGTACACCTCCTGCGCGACGTCCTCGCTCGCCGCGGCGTCGCGCGTGATGGCCACGGCGATGCCGCAGACGAGGCCCCGCGTCTCCTCGATGAGCTGCGCGAACGCGCCAGCGTCGCCGGCGACGGCCCGAGCCACGACGGGCGTGAGACGGAGCGCGGCGGCATCGCCGCCGCCACTGGCGGCGACGAGCCGCAGGCTGGCGTCGGCGCTCACCGCTGGCCCCTGGCGGCCGGCGTCGGCACGCGGGAGAGGAAGGCGTCGAGCGTGGCGTGGAAGAACGCGGGGTCGTCGAGCATCACGAAATGATACGCGCGCTCCGCCACGATCACCTCATGGCGCGGGACGAGCGCGACCTGCGCCGCGTACCGGTCGCGCAGCATGGCGCGCACCTCGGCTGTCGGCGCCGAGCCGGCGGCGACGATCTGCAGCACCGGCGCGCGGATGGCGGCGACCGCCGGCCGGAGGTCGGTCGTGAGCATCTCCGCCATGGCCTGGCCCACGGTCGCGGGATCGGACGTCCGCGCCCATTCCACGCCGCGCGCCACACTCGCGGAGTCTCGCATCAGCGTCGGGAGCCCCGGCCGCGTCTGCGCGGCGAGCTGCTCGGGCGAGAGCCTGGCGAACATGCCCCGCATGGCGGCCGCGGTGGGCCCCACGGACTCCGGCGTGGCCGCCGGGTCGCCGAGCGCGGCGAAGAACGGAAGGCCGTCCACCGCCACCACGCCGGCCACCGCGTCCGGCTGGGCGCTCGCCACGGCGTAGGCGAGGAACCCGCCGAGCGAGTGGCCGACGACCACCGGCCGCTCGAGGCCGCGGGCGCGCATGTCGGCCACGTACGCCAGTAAGCCGTCACGCACGCGGCCCAGGAAGTCGGCGCCCGGCGCGGCCGGCGCGCCGGCGAACCCCGCGAGGTGCACGATGTGCAGCGTGTGACCGCGCTGCAGGTGCGCGACCGTGGCGTCCCACACGTCGGGGCCGGACATGAGCCCGGGGATGAGGAGCACCGGACGACCGGTGCCCATCACGCGCACCGTGAATGGCGCCGGCGCGGCATCGGCCGACATCGGCGCGTTGCGAACGGTGGACGCGGTGGGCGCCAGGTTGCTAGGCGACGACGGCTGCGCGGTGGCGCGCGTGCAGGCCAGCGACACCGCGGCAACCGCCACGGTGGCGGCAGTCAGGGCGAGGCGCGCGAGTCCGCGCGGGAGCACGGCTGCGGGAGAGGACGAGGGAGTGGACATGGACCGATCGAGAGAGGTAGGGCGCACGACAGGGTGTGGTGCGCTCTCCCTCCACGTTGCCGGCCGCTCCGATTCGTGACACGTCGGACTTGTACTTCACTCGGAACGCACTACCTCGGTCGGCCAACGACTCCGGGTCGCGTAACGCACCCCCGCGGGTCTCGGGCTCGTGCCGAGCGAGTACCGCTCGGGCGATCACCGTGGGAGACGATGGAATCGTCAGGGCCGTTCCATCCGGCACACACGCGAGCCTCATCCTGGCTCGACCCCCAGCAGTGTCAGGGAGACACTGGCCGTATCGACTTCGCAGGAGTCCCGGCGCAGGCGAGCTGCCGCAGCTCAGCCTCACGGGCACGAACTGCTCGCATCGCTCGCGTGCGTGCGATGTTCCATTGGGTCCAGTTACGGGCCATCCGCGCGCGCCTTTCCCCTGTCCATCTCTGGAGAAGGATATGTGCGGCGGCACAACGGTCGCCTGGTGCGGCCGTGCCTGCAGCGCGATCCGGTGCTGTCAATGCGGTCACCAGTACCGGGACCGCGTCTCCGCCTAACGATGCGACGTACCGCAGATCCGCGCCGGCCGCCCCGGTACGCCCCGCGTCACCACGCGCCAGGTTTGCCCGAGCCACCAGCGCATCGGGGTTCAGCACGTTG
>DATANT010000128.1:0-11985 GCA_036266115.1 Gemmatimonadaceae bacterium
GCGATCCCGACACTCGCTCGCTGCGCTCGCTCCTGCGGGATGACACCATGGGCGGGCTCCGCCGACTGTTCGCTCCTGAGGGATGGCGCCGAGGGATGATCCCGCCGTCCGTCAACGCTCCTGCCGGCTGACAGGATGGGCCGCGCCAGTAGGCGACGAGGCCTCGGCCGCCCGACGCGTCGGGCTGTCACCGACAAGGGGACGTCGTGACGCTGCTCTCGGCCTCGGTGCTGCTGTTCCTCGTGATGGATCCGCTGGGCAACATCCCGTTGTTTCTGTCGGCGCTCCGTCACGTGGACCCCGCCCGCGCGCACCGCATCATCGTGCGAGAGCTGCTCATCGCGCTCGCCATCATGGTCGGCTTCCTCTTCGCCGGGCGCTACCTGCTCGACGTGCTCCGGGTGACTCCGGCGGCGCTGACGGCTGCCGGCGGCGTGATCCTGCTCCTCATCGCGCTGCGGATGATCTTCCCCACGAGCGAGCGCTCGCTCCGAGAGGACGTGCGCGCGGAGCCGTTCGTCGTCCCGCTGGCCGTGCCGTACACCGCCGGGCCGTCGGTGCTGGCCACCGAGCTGCTGCTCATGAGCGGGGAGCCGGAGCGCTGGCCGGTGTGGCTCGCCGCCGTCGGTCTCGCGTGGCTCGCCTCGGCCATCATCCTCTATCTCTCGAGCGATCTCCGGACGCTGCTCGGTGATCGGGTGCTCACGGCGCTCGAGCGGCTGATGGGGATGGTGCTGGTGATCGTGGCGGTCCAGATGCTCATGCAGGGAGTCGCGCTGTTCCTCGGGTTGGCGGGCGCGTGATCGCGAGCGGCGGCGTCACGGTGGCTCGCGCCTGGAGCTCGGCCGGCCGCTGATCGCGCCGATCGCGCCGATGCGACCGCGCGGCCGGTTCGCGCGGCGCCGTGTGCCAGCGAATCCCTGACAGCGGAGAGCGGGGAACACCCCGCGACGGCGCGGCACTCTCCCGATTTCCGCGCGTCCCTGGCGTCCTAGCTTGCTCTGCGGTGCCTGGAGTCTCCCATGCGGCGTCTGCCGCTGCGGATCCGAGCGTGTAGCCGGGCACCCCGACGCGCACGGCGCGCGGCCCGGCCCAGCGCACGCTCGGGACACCAGCCCTCTCCCCGAACATGTCCACCCGCCCATCGATCAAACGTGTCGTCCTCGGCGCGAGCGCCCTGGTCGCGGCCGGTACACTGCTCTATGCCTGCCAGGCGACCGCGGGGAAGTCGCCGCTGGCCGGCGGCGCCGACGCCGCGGCCAAGGTGTACGTGCCGCCCGGTGCGCACGACGAGTTCTACTCCTTCATGTCCGGCGGTTTCAGCGGGCAGGTGACGGTGTACGGCCTGCCCTCCGGCCGACTCCTCAAGACCATCCCGGTGTTCTCGCAGTTCCCGGAGAACGGGTGGGGCTACTCGGAGGAGACGAAGCCGATGCTCGAGACGACCTTCGGCTTCGTGCCGTGGGACGACACGCACCATACCGCGCTCTCCCAGACGGACGGGGTGGCCGATGGCCGGTGGCTGTTCATCAACGCCGTCAACACCCCGCGCGTGGCGCGCATCGACCTGACGAAGTTCGAGACCGAGGAGATCCTCCAGATCCCGAACGCGGCCGGTGGGCATGCCTCGCCCTTCACCACGCCCGACAGCCGCTACATCGTGTCCGCCACGCGCTTCAGCGTGCCGATCGGCCCCGACGGCGACGTGCCGATCGAGAGCTACAAGCAGAACTTCAAGGGCACGCTCTCCTTCATCACGGCCGACCAGCCGGGCCAGATGGACATCGCGTTCCAGATCCTGATGCCGGGCTACAACTACGATCTGGGTCGCGCCGGCAAGGGTCCGTCCAAGGGCTGGTTCTTCTTCACCACGTACAACACCGAGCAGGCGTACACCAAGCTCGAGTTCAATGCCTCGAAGAACGACAAGGACTTCATCGCCGCGGTGAACTACGAGCGCGCCGAGCAGTGCGTGAGCGAGGGCAAGGCCATGCAGGTGCCGAGCGAGTACACGCACAATCACGTGGGCGCGGATCGCATCGCGGTGGCCACGAAGAAGACCAGCGTCCGCATGCTCGACCCGCGGGCGTGCGAGGGTGTGGTGTACCTCGTGCCGACGCCCAAGTCGCCGCACGGCGTGGATATCGATCCCTCGGGTGAATACATCGTCGCCGGCGGCAAGCTGGCCACCGTGATCCCCGTGCACTCCTTCACGAACATGAAGAAGGCCATCGCGTCCCGGGCGTTCGACGGCGACATGGATGGCATCCCGGTGCTCAAGTACGACCAGGTGATCGCGGGCGAGGTGCAGGAGCCCGGCCTCGGGCCGCTCCACACCGAGTTCGACGGCAAGGGCAACGCCTACACCTCGATGTTCATCTCGTCCGAGGTGGTGAAGTGGAAGCTCGGCACCTGGGAGGTGCTGGACCGGATGCCGGTCTACTACTCGGTGGGCCACATCATGATCCCCGGGGGCGACAGCGAGAAGCCGTACGGCAAGTACCTGGTGGCGATGAACAAGATCACCAAGGACCGCTACCTGCCCACCGGCCCCGAGCTCTCGCAGTCGGCGCAGCTCATCGACATCAGCGGCGACAAGATGAAGATGCTGCTCGACTTCCCGACCCAGGGCGAGCCGCACTACGCCGCGGCGGTGCCGGCGGCGCTCATCAAGGACCGCCAGGTCAAGTTCTTCAAGCTCGCCGAGAACACCAACCCGCACGCGGTGCGCAACGTGAACGAGGGCGGCATCGAGCGGCGGGGGAAGGCGGTGCACGTGAAGATGGCCGCCATCCGCAGCCACTTCGCCCCGGACAACCTGGAGGGGATCCAGCTCGGGGACACGGTCTACTTCCACGTGACCAAC
The DNA here is from genome assembly GCA_036266115.1 of Gemmatimonadaceae bacterium. GTDB lineage: Bacteria > Gemmatimonadota > Gemmatimonadetes > Gemmatimonadales > Gemmatimonadaceae > DATANT01. The sequence goes on from DATANT010000128.1 coordinate 2,867, forward strand.
ATCGAGCAGGACTGGGACATCCTGCACGGCTTCGCGGTGATGGGTGCCCAGAACGCGGAGCTCATCCTGGCGCCCGGCGAGACGCGCACGCTGAAGTGGATCCCGCGGACCACCGGCATCTTCCCCTTCTACTGCACCGACTTCTGCTCGGCGCTGCACCAGGAGATGTCGGGCTACGCCCGCGTGTCGCCGGCCGGATCCACGGTGCCGCTCATGGCCAACGTGAGCAAGAAGGCCGCTACCCAGACGGCGCGCGCGGCGTCGATCCCGAGCCAGAAGTAGCGCGACCCGAACATGGTGAGCGGGGGAGGACGACCCTCCCCCGCCGCCAGGCCCCCTCCTCGTCGTCGGAGTCCGTCTCGTGCCGAAATATGCCCGGGTGCTCGTTGCCCTCGCCGCCGCGCTGCTGCTCACCGTGTACGTGTTCCCGCTGTGGCGGATCGGGCTCGTGGCGCCGCAGTACCCGGAAGGGTTGGGCATGCGGATCCACGTGAACACCGTGGCGGGCGCCACGGAGCACGACCTGACGAACATCAACAATCTCAATCACTACATCGGCATGAAGCGCATCGAGCCCGAGGCGATTCCCGAGCTGCGGTTGATGCCCTGGATCGTGGGCGGGCTGGTGGCCGGCGCGCTGCTGGTGGCCGCGCTCGGCCGCCGGAAGCCGCTCTACGCGTGGACGGCGCTGTTCGCCGTGGTGGGCGTGGCGGGCCTGGTCGACTTCTGGCTGTGGGAGTACGACTACGGCCACAACCTCGACGAGGCCACGGCGATTATCAAGATCCCCGGCATGTCGTATCAGCCGCCGCTCATCGGGAGCAAGCAGCTGCTCAACTTCACCGCCACCTCGTGGCCGGACGTGGGTGGCGTGGCGGCGGGGCTGGCCTTCCTCTGCGCCGCGGTGGCGGTGCTCCTGACGCTGCGGGCCGGGCGCGGCGGACGGCGGAGCGCCGCCGTGGCGGCAGTCGCGCTCGCGGCCGTCGCGTGCGCCGCGCCTGGCCCGCGCGCCATCCAGTACGGCAGCGAGGCGTGCGGCTATTGCCGGATGACCATCAGCGACGAGCGCTACGGCGCGCAGCTCGTCACCACCACCGGCAAGGTGCACACGTTCGACTCCGTGGAGTGCCTGGCCTCCTACTATCTGGCCCAGGACGACCCGGCGGTCGTGCGCTCGGTATGGGTGAGCGACTTTCGCCGGCCGGGCACGCTCGTGCGGGCGGAGGACGCCCGGTTCATTCGCGGCGGCACGCAGCACAGCCCCATGGGGCTCGGGCTGACGGCGTTCGCTCCGGAGGAGGATGCCGCCGGGCTGCGTGGCGAGTTCGGCGGGGAGCCGATGGGCTGGCCCGCGGTGCTCGCGCTGGTCGCGCGTGAGTCGGCCGCCACGGGTGGCGCGCACGCCCACGACGCCGCCGCGAATGGACTCGGCGCCGCCGACGTGGGGACGCGTGGAGGTGCCGATGCAACTGCACCCTGACCGCTGGATGGGCGCACCGTCGCGCGGCGTCGCGACCGCGACCCTGCTGGCGGCCATCGCGCTGTCGCTCGCGGCTCCGGCATCGGCGCAGACGTCGTCCATCGAGGTGTCGCCCACCGGCCCGGTGCGCAGCGTCACCGAGGCCGTCCGGCTCGCCCGGCCCGGCGCGCGCATCACGGTGAAGCCGGGCGTCTATCGGGAGCCCACCATCCTCGTGGACAAGTCGGTGTGGATCGTCGGTGAGGGGTTCCCGGTGCTGGACGGCGAGGGCGAGCGGCAGATCATGACCGTCATGGCCGACGACGTGGTCATTCGCGGCCTGCACTTCCGCAACGTGGGCACGAGCTACACCGAGGATCGCGCGGCCGTCCGGGTGGTGGACGCGGGCGACTGCGTCATCGAGGGCAACCGGTTCGAGGATGTCTTCTTCGGCATCTACCTGGCCCAGGTGCGCGGCTGTCGGGTGGTGGGCAACGACATCTCCGGCACCGGCACCGGGGAGTCGGGATCTGGCAACGGGATTCACCTCTGGACCTCGCGCGAGGTGACGATCGCGGACAACCGGGTGCGTGGTCACCGCGACGGGATCTACCTGGAGTTCTCCAGGGAGTGCGAGGTGCGCGGCAACGTGAGCGAGGACAACCTGCGCTACGGGCTGCACTTCATGTACTCCGACAGCTCCGAGTACGCGCGCAACGTGTTCAGCCGCAACGGCGCCGGCGTGGCGGTGATGTACGCGAAGGTGGTGGACATGCACCAGAACCGCTTTCAGGAGAACTGGGGCCCGGCCGCGTACGGCCTGCTGCTCAAGGAGATCGCCGACGCGCGCATCACCGGCAACACGTTCACCGGCAACTCCACCGCGCTGCTGGCCGACGGCACGGACCGCATGGTGGTGCACGGCAACGAGTTCGTCCGCAATGGCTGGGCGGTGCGGCTACGCGCGAGCGCGCAGGACAGTCGCTTCACGGCGAACAACTTCGTGGGCAACTCGTTCGACGTGTCCACCAACAGCCGGCAGAACTACTCCACCTTCGCCGGCAACTACTGGGATAGCTACCGCGGCTACGACCTGGATCGCGATGGCGTGGGCGACGTGCCCTTCCGGCCGGTGCGCCTGTTCTCGCTCATCGTGGAGCAGTACGAACCCACGCTCATCCTGCTCCGCAGCCTGCTCGTGGATCTGCTGGACGCGGCGGAGCGGGTGATCCCGGCCCTCACGCCGGAGACGCTCATCGACTCATCCCCCGCCATGCGGAGGCTCGCGTGATCGACATTCACGGGCTGCGAAAGCGCTTCGGCCCGCTGCAGGTGCTCGACGGCCTGGACCTTCACATCCGTCCCGGGCGCATCACGGCCATCGTGGGACCCAATGCCTCGGGCAAGACCACGCTCATCAAGTCCATCCTGGGTCTCGCGACGCCGGATGCCGGCGAGATCCGCATGGCCGGCGTGCCGGTGACGGGTGACGATCGGTATCGCGCGCGCATTGGCTACATGCCGCAGATCGCGCGCTTTCCGAGCAACCTGACGGCGGCCGAGGTGCTGCGCATGCTCGTCGACCTCCGCGGCCCCGCGGACGGGTCGATGGATGAGGAGCTGGCCGACCTGTTCGAGATCACCCCGCAGCTCCACAAGCCACTCGGCGTGCTCTCCGGCGGCACGCGCCAGAAGGTGAACGCGATGTGCGCCTTTCTCTTCCGGCCGGACCTGCTGATCCTGGACGAGCCCACCGCCGGGCTCGACCCGGTGGCCAGCGGCATCCTCAAGGACAAGGTCCTGCGCGAGTGTGCCGATGGGCGCACCTTCATCCTCACCTCGCACATCGTGAGCGAGCTGGAGGAGCTGGCGGACGACGTGGCGTTCCTGCTCGAGGGCAGGGTGCGCTTCAGCGGCCCGGTGGCGGCGCTCAAGCGCGCCACCGGGCACGAGCAGCTGGAGCGCGCCATTGCGCGGGTGATGCTGCGGGGCATGCCGCTCGAGGCGGTGGCGTCATGACGCCGGCCGTCTCCGGCGCCACCGGCGAGCCGGTGCTGCGCGTCGTCACGCCCCAGGCGCGGCGCACCGCCCGCGGCGCGCGTCCGATGGTGAAGATCATCCAGTACGTGATGCACGACGTGGTGCGCGGCCACTGGCTGCTGGCCTACGGCGCGTTCTTTTTGCTCGTCACCGAGGCACTCCTGCGCTTCGGAGGCGGCGGCACCCGGGCGCTCCTCAGCCTGGCCAACGTGACGCTCCTCGTCACGCCGCTGGTGGGGATCGCGTTCGGCACGATGTATCTGTACAACGCCCGGGAGTTCATCGAGCTCCTCCTCGCGCAGCCCGTGCGACGCCGGCAGCTCTTCGGCGGCCTCTATCTCGGGCTGGCGCTGCCACTCGCCGTCGTGTTCGTCGTGGGAGCGGGCGTTCCCTTGCTGCTCCACGGCGTGGCGGAGCCGGGAGATCGCGCGGCGCTGGCCGCGCTGCTCGTGGCGGGCGTCGGTCTCACCCTGGTGTTCGTCGCGCTCGCCTTTCTCATCGCGGTGCGCAACGAGGATCGCATCCGCGGGCTGGGCATCGCCATCGCGGTGTGGCTGGTGACGGCCGTGCTCTACGACGGCGCGGTACTGCTGGTGGCCACCACGTTCGCCGAGTATCCGCTGGAGCGCGCGCTGCTCGCGCTGATGCTGTTGAATCCCGTGGATCTGGCGCGCGTCGCGTTGCTGCTGCAGCTCGACGTCGGCGCGCTGATGGGCTACACCGGCGCGGTGTTCCAGCGCTTCTTCGGCACCGCGGCCGGCATGGGGCTGGCGGCTATGGCACTCGCGCTCTGGATCGCGGTGCCGGTGCTGCTGGGCCAGCGCCTCTTCTGCCGGAAGGACTTCTGATGGGCGCCTGCGCGCGTCCATCCTCTCCGGCCGGCGCGTGCGCGCGCGCCGGCCGCTCACTCCACGACCTCGATCCCATGATGACGCGATACCTCGCAGCCGGCCTGCTCGGCGCCAGCCTCCTGCTCGCTGGCTGTGCCGGCGGCGACCCATCGACCGCGGAGCGCTCCGACGCCACGCCCACATCCACGACCGCGGCCGCGAGCGCCGGAGCGCTCACCCCGGACCCCGGGGGCAAGGTGATCGAGGTGGAGATGATCACCGACGAGGACGGGAGCTACTTCAAGCCGGCCGACTTCGAGGCGCACCGCGGCGACGTCATCCGCTTCAAGCTCGTGCAGGGCGTGCACAACGCGCACTTCCTGCCGGACTCGAACCCGGGCAGGGGCGGCCTGCCGCCGGCCGGCGCGCTGTTGCAGCTACCTGGCCAGTTCACGGACGTGAAGGTGGACTGGGAGCCCGGCAGCTACTTCTACCAGTGCGACCCGCACGCGCTGCTGGGCATGGTGGGCCGGGTGGAGGTGGAGCGGTAAGCCGGAGCCGTGCGCGTGGCCAGGGATCAGAACCGCTCGCCCCTGGCCTCGCGCGCCTGGCTGCCCACGGCGCGAATGCGTCCCCACATGGTGTGGAAGAAGAGCAGGATGCCGGCGAGCTGCGCGAAGCCCAGGAGCACCACCGCCCACCGCAGCCAGAGCGAGGGCATGGAGGGGCGCAGCAGCTCGCCCAGCACGCGGCCCGCGGTGCCCACCGTGAGCAGCCAGTAGGCGGCGTCGGCCGCGCCCGGGCGGTAGCGCGCGTCGGCCCTGTCGGGGCGCGGGAAGAGCCAGAGCGCCACGCCCAGGATCATCATCATCACGAAGCCCACGAGGATGGCATGGGTGTGCGCACTCACCGCGTACGGCGAGGCGTAGCTGCCGAACAGCTCGCGGCGCACCATGAGCCACCCACCGATCGCGAGGCCGGCCACCAGGAAGAGAATGGCGGTCTTGATGTACCGGCGCACGAGCGAGTGCATGGCTCAGCCCCCCCGCGCGAGCCAGACGGCGGCGCCCACCACCACGAGTCCCACCAGCGCGTTCGCGCGCGCGAGGAGCGCCGCCCGCCGGCGCATCGCGAGCGCCTGGGGCGATCCCGGCGTGGCGCGTCCCGCGGCCGGGCCCAGGATGAAGTCGTGCACCAGGCTCACGACGATCATCGCGGTGACGGCCGTGAGCTTGACGGCCAGCGCGCGACCGAAGCCGGTGCGCCAGAACTCCGGCGCGCCCAGCACCCCGGTCCAGTGCAGGAGCCCGCGCAGCTGGAGGTTCAGCACCCCGGTGACGACCAGCACGCCGATCGCCACCCAGCCCACCGCGCGAAAGCGCAGGCCGAGCTGCTGGAAGAGCTGCTGGCGCAGGGCCGGTGGCTCCACGGCGCGGAGCGCCGGCGCGCCCACGAGGCCGAAGAAGAACATGCCGCCGAGCCAGAGCAGCGCGGCGAGCACGTGGAGCAGGACGGTGGCGAAGTAGAGGAGGGTCATTGGCGAGACGGGCGTCTCACGTCCAGGCGTCGTCGGCGATCATGCCGGAGTGCCACGCGGGGTCCCATACCAGTCGGGTGTCCACCGCCTGCACGCCCTCCACGAACCCCACCGCCTCCCGGATGCCCTGCGTGATGATGCGCTCCATGGGACAGCCGGGGGTGGTGAGTGAGTACGTCACCCGGGCCGTGGCGCCGTCGACGGCCACGTCGTAGACGAGTCCCATGGTGACGATGTCGAGCCCCACCTCGGGGTCGATGACGGTGCGGAGCGCGTCCCAGATGGACGCCGGGCGAGGTGCGGTGGCGGTCATGGTCGATGGCGTCCTCCGGCGGGGATCCGTGCGCGGCGTGCTGCCGCAGCCGGAACCTGCGGGCACGCGCCGAGGGCGGGCGTGACTGTTGTCACGCCCGCCCTGAATGGGGGCTCAGCCCTGCCGGATGGCTTCGCGCAGCGCGGCGCAGAGCGCCGTGGCGTCGGCATTGTCGCGGCGCGCCGACTCCTCCACGCTGGCTCCGGCGCCGCAGCAGGTGTCCACGCCGAATCGGTTGAACACTGCGGCCGTGGCCGGCCAGCGCGCCATGGTGTCGTTCACGGTGGCCGTGCAGTCCAGCTCCATCACGTCGGTGTGAGACATGTCGTGCTCCTGATGGGTGATGTATGGGGCCGGTCGTCCGACCCGTCGAGTGCGACGCGTGCCGCCGCTCTCGTTCGTTCTACTCGTTCATCGTGAGCGGCCCCAGGGCCTCCAGCAGCGGGCAGTCCCCGGTGGGACCGCGCCCGCCGCGGCACCGGCCGGCCAGGTGCGTGAGCGCGTGCCTGATCTGCTCCAGATCGCGCAGCCTGCCGTCGATCTCCTGGATCTTCTCCTCCGCCCGCGCCTTCACGTCGGCCGCCGTGGTCGACGGGTCCAGGCGGAGCGCGAGGAGCTCGCCGATCTCGGTGAGGGTGAAGCCCAGCTCCTGCGCGCGGCGGATGAAGCGCAGGCGGTCGAGCGCATCGGGCTCGTACTCGCGATAGCCGGAGTCGCGCCGCTGCGGCTCCTCGAGCAGTCCGCGCCGCTCGTAGTAGCGCACGGTCTGCACGTTCACGCCGGCGCGCCGCGCCAGCTCGCCAATGGTCATCGCCGCCGCCGGCGTCGTCGTCCCCGTCATCGCCCGCTCCGCGGTATCCGGTCCGTTCACTCGTGCGCGCCCACGGCGAAGCCTTCGCGCTCCAGCCGCGCCATGACGGCCGTCATGTGGTCGCGGCCGCGCGTCTCCAGGTACATCACGATCTCCACGTCGCGCACCGCGATGTCCGCGAAGGCGCGCGTGTGCGACACGTCGAGCACGTTGGCACCCTCCGCGGCCACGAGCTGCGTGAGTCGCGCGAGCTCACCGGGACGGTCGCGCACCGTCACCGCCAGCCGGGCCAGCCGACCGTCCATCACGAGGCCACGTTCCACGATCCGATCCGCCAGGTTCATGTCGATGTTGCCGCCGGAGAGCACCATGACGGCCACGTCGTCCGCCCGCAGGGGCAGCAGCCCGGCCAGGAGCGCGGCCAGCGGCACCGCGCCCGCCCCCTCGGCCAGCGTCTTCTGATGCTCCAGCAGCAGGTGGATCGCGCCGGCGATCTGGGATTCCTCCACGGCCACGATGTCGTCCACGTAGCGTTCGATGAGCGGGAACGTGCGATCGCCCGGGCGCTTGACGGCGATGCCGTCGGCGATGGTGTCCGCGCTCTCCATCACCACCGGATGCCCGGCCCGGCGCGACGCGAGCGCGGACGCGGCCGCCGCGGCCTCCACCCCGAAGATGCGGACGTCGGGCCGCTGCTCCTTGATCGCGATCCCGATGCCGGACACCAACCCGCCCCCGCCGATGGGCACGACCACCGCGGTGAGCTCGGGCAGCTGCTCCAGCAGCTCGAGGCCGATGGTGCCCTGGCCGGCGATCACGAGGTCGTCGTCGAACGCATGGATGAGCACCCGCCCATCCTCGCGCTCCATGCGCCTGGCTTCCACCATGGCCTCGGACACGGTGGCGCCGTGAAATCGCACGCCGGCGCCGTAGCGGCGCGTGTTGGCCACCTTGACGAGGGGCGTGTGCTCCGGCATCACGACCTCCACCGGCACGCCCAGTCGAGCACCGTGGTACGCCACCGCCTGCGCGTGGTTGCCGGCGCTCGCCGTCACGATGCCGCGCGCCCGTTCTTCGGGCGTGAGGTCGAGCAGCCGGTTCAGTGCGCCGCGATCCTTGAACGATCCGGTGCGCTGCGCGTTCTCCAGCTTCAGGTGCATCGCGCAGGGCAACCGGTCGCGGAGCGCGAGCGCCGGCACCACGGGCGTGGCCACGATGCCGTCGCGGATGCGCGCGCGGGCCTCGCGCACGTCGGCCAACGCTGGCGTCGCGTGGCTCCGCGGAGCAGGGGGGCGACCCACGGGATTCTCCACTGCGTCGCTCAGTGCGAGTGGGCGGCGTCCGGGGTGCCCGGCCGCGCAACCGCCAGGGTGAGCAGGAACACCCCGCCCTGGGGGGCGGTCACGCTGTGGGTCACGCCGCCGTCCAGCGCGAACAGGCTGCCCGCCGCCAGCGTCCAGCGCTGGCCATCGGCCTCGAACTCGATCGACCCCTCGAGCACGTGCACGGTGATGGGCCCCTCCGCCTGGTGCGGCTTGAGCATGCCGCCCGCGTTGAGCCCGATGAGCGTCGCGCGGAGCGGGCCGTCCTTCACGAGCGTCCTGGCGGTCCGCTCGCCACCCGCCGCGAGCTGCTCGCGCACCACGCCGATCTCCTCCTGGAGCGAGAAGCGGAGCGCGGTGCCGCTGACGGGGCGTTTCACTGGTGACATGACGTTCTCCCTGGAAAGGCCGCTGGCCGGCGCCGCACCGTGCGTCGCCTCCTCCTCGGACCGCGGCTCGTGCCCGTGCGCATTCCCGGCGGCCGCGGCGTGGACGCCCTCCACATAGTGCACGTAGGGCACGTATGCCGCCACGTACGCCTGGCCCGCCGCCACGTCGCCGGGCGCGAAGGCCCTGGCCGCCAACGCGCGGGCGAAGCGCTCGCGCACGCCGTCGCGCACGACGTGCATCAGGAACCGTTCCACCTCGAGCGGCGAGCCCGCGGCGAGCGCCCGATCGGCGGCGGGAATGGCGGGGCCAAGGTCCGTGCCCGCCGGCTGGAGGCCCGTGTACGACTCGCCCTCGCCCACGCGATGGATGCGGACGACGGTCTCGAAGAAATGCCGATCGGCCAGCTCCCGGGCCGCA
>DATANT010000129.1:0-2246 GCA_036266115.1 Gemmatimonadaceae bacterium
CGTCGATCTGCGCGACATCCGGTACGCCGATCTCATGGATCGCTGCGCGATCGTGCTCCAGGAGCCGTTCGTCATCACCGACACGATCGCCAACAACATCCGGATCGCGCGGCCCGACGCGAGCATGGACGAGGTGATCGCAGCGGCGCAGGCGGCCAATATCCACGATGAGATCATGCAGATGGAGGGCGGTTACGAGACGCTCCTCGGGCGCGCGGAGACCGGGCGCGGGATCTCCGTGGGCCAGAAGCAGCGCATCTGCATCGCCGCCGCACTGCTCAAGAATGCGCCGCTCCTCTTCCTGGACGAGGCGACGAGCAACCTGGACTCGGTCTCCGAGCGCACGGTGCAGCATGCGGTGGAGCGGCTGATGGACGGGCGCACCACGTTCATGGTGGCGCACCGGCTCTCCACGCTGCGCCGCGCCGACCGGATCCTCGTCTTCGACGAGGGCGCCCTCGTCGGCTTCGGCACGCACGACGCGCTGCTCGCGGACTGTGAGACCTACCAGCGTCTCTGGAGCCACCAGAGCATCGACGGGATCCTCGCCACGTCGTCCTCGGGATCGGCGTGCCTGCCTTCTCACGAGCCTTCTTCCCTCACCACCCAGATCAGCCGATGATCACTCCTCTCGACTCCACATACGATTGGTCCGCGAAATCGGTGCTGGTGACCGGTGGAACGGGATCGTTCGGGCAGCACTTCGTCGGGACCCTGCTCCGTGAGCATCGCCCCCGCCGGCTCATCGTCTTCAGCCGGGACGAGCTGAAGCAGCACGAGATGCGGCAGCAATTCCCCGACGGCGAGGGGTCGCCCCTGCGCTACTTCATCGGCGACGTGCGCGACGTGGACCGCCTCCGGCGCGCCATGGGCGGCGTGGACCTGGTGATCCATGCCGCGGCCATGAAGCAGGTGCCCACGTGCGAGTACAACCCCATCGAGGCGGTGCTCACCAACGTGATGGGCGCCAAGAACGTCATCGAGGCGGCGCTCGACACCGGCGTGCAGCGCGTCGTCGCGCTCAGCACGGACAAGGCCGTGAACCCGGCGAACCTCTACGGCGCCACCAAGCTGGTGGCCGAGAAGCTGTTCGTGCAGGGCAACGCGTACGCGGGCACCGGTCCCACGCGCTTCTCCTGCGTGCGCTACGGCAACGTCGTCGGCAGCCGCGGCAGCGTCATCCCGCTGTTCCTCAAGCAGCGCTCGGCCGGGCGCGTGACGGTCACCGACGAGCGCATGACGCGCTTCTGGATCACCCTGGATCAGGGCGTGGCGTTCGTCATCAAGTGCGCCGAGCGCATGGCGGGTGGCGAGGTGTTCGTGCCCAAGCTGCCGAGCACGGGAATGATGAGCGTCGTCGAGACGGCTGCCCCTGGCTGCGACGTGGAGATCATCGGCATTCGGCCCGGAGAGAAGCTGCACGAGGTGCTGATCTCCGCCGACGAGGCGCGGTCGACGCTGGAGCTGGACGACATGTACGTGGTCTGTCCCCCGCGGCCCTGGTACTTCGAGCACCCATGGGAAGGCCGGGCGCTCAGCGACGGCTTCTGGTACGGCAGCGAGAACAACCCGTGCTCGCTCGACGCCGCCGAGCTCCGGATGATCGTGGATGGATGCATGGCCGGACCATCGGCCGGGTCCGCCGCCCGGGGCGGGGTGGCCGCCCCGGCTGGTGCCCCGGTGGGGGCGCCCGAACTGTTGCCGCCGCGGGAGGCGATGCGTGCCGCTCACTGAAGTCGTGCCGACGGATCCGGGAGCCCTCGCGCCCCCGACCGGCCGGCGCACCCTGCCCTACTCGCGGCAGCAGATCGATGACGACGACGTGGCGGCGGTCATCGCCGCGCTGCGGTCCGACTGGCTCACCACCGGGCCGCGGGTGGCCGAGTTCGAGGCGGCGTTCGCCCAGGCAACCGGGGCGCGCGAGGCGGTGGCGCTGAGCTCGGGCACGGCCGCCCTGCACGCCACCATGGCGGCGCTCGACATCGGACCGGGCGATGAGGTCATCGTCCCGCCCCTGACGTTTGCCGCGAGCGCCAACTGCGTGGTGTACCAGGGCGGCACCCCGGTGTTCGCCGACGTGGACCCTGGCACGCTCCTGCTGGATCCCGCCGCGGTGGCGAGGAAGCTCGGACCGCGCACGCGCGCCGTCGTCGCCGTGGACTACGCCGGACAGCCGTGCGACTACCAGGCGCTGGAGGATGTCGTGGCCGGCGCGGGCGTCTCCATCGTGGCCGATGCCTGCCATG
>DATANT010000130.1:0-6760 GCA_036266115.1 Gemmatimonadaceae bacterium
CGCCGTTCCCGTGGTGACCCAGGTACGCGCCGAGATGGAGCGGCTGCGCGAGCGCGAGCTCGCCCAGATGCTGCGCCGGCTGCCGGCGCTTTCCGATGACGAGCGCCAGACGATCGAACACTTTTCACGCTCGCTGATGAACAAGTTCCTGCACGAGCCCACGGTGCGCCTGCGCTCCGCGGCGGCCAACGGTCGCGGCCTCGCCGTGGTGGATGCCGCACGCTACCTGTTCGCGCTCGAGGCGGAGGTGCCGCCCGACGACACCGCGGCCGACGCGCCGCCCACCACTCGAGAGGACCGCTAGCATGGCACAGCGCGCACTGGTCACCGGCGGCGCGGGATTCATCGGCTCGCACGTCGCCGATGCCCTGCAGGCCGCCGGCATGACGGTGGAGGTGCTCGACAACTTCTCCAGCGGACGGCACGCCAACGTGCCCGCCGGCCGCCTGGTGCACGACCTGGACGTGGGGTCTCCCGAGGCTCGTCGCGTGATCGCGATGGGCGGCTTTGACGTCGTCTGCCATCTGGCCGCGCAGATCGACGTGCGCCGCAGCGTGGCCGACCCGATCCACGACGCCGCGATCAACGTCCTGGGCACGCTCAACGTGGCCGAGGGCGTGCGCGCGGCGGGCGGCACGGCGCGCATCATCTTCTCGTCCACGGGCGGCGCGCTCTACGGGGACTTCGTCACTCCGCCCAACGTGGAGGACTTTCCCAAGGACCCCGAGTCGCCGTACGGCATCGCGAAGCTGAGCGCCGAGTACTACCTGGCGTACTACTCGCGCGTGCACGGGCTGCGCTACGTCGCGCTGCGCTACGCCAACGTCTACGGCCCGCGGCAGGACCCACACGGCGAGGCCGGCGTGGTGGCGATCTTCTGCAACCGCATGCTGGCCGGCGAGCCGCTCACGGTGTTCGGCGACGGCTCGCAGACGCGCGACTTCGTGTTCGTGAAGGACGTGGCGCAGGCCAACCTGCGCGCCGCCACCGGCCCCATGCCGGCGGCCGGGCGACTGGACGCGCGCGCCTTCAACGTGGGCACGGGCGTCGAGACCTCGGTCACGGAGCTGGCGCACGCCATGCTGGCCGCGGCGGAGAGCGACGTGCCGGTGGAGAACGCGCCGGCCCGCCCTGGCGAGCAGCAGCGCTCCGCGGTGAGCATCGCGCGCGCGCAGGAGATCCTGAACTGGACGCCCCAGGTGTCGCTGGCCGATGGCCTGCGGGAGACGTACGAGTGGTTCGCCTCGCAGCGCACGGCGGGGGCCGCGTGATGCCGGTGACCGCACCCGTATACGCACAGATCGGCGGCGCCATTCCCACCACCCCGTGGGAGCTCATCACCACCTCCACGCTGCCCACGCAGGTGGTGCTGGTGCTGCTGGTAGTGCTCTCGCTCGTGAGCTGGACCATCATGTTCGCCAAGTGGCTGGAGTTCCGGCGCGTGCGGAAGTCGGGCCAGACGTTCATGCACGACTTCGAGCGCGCGCGCGGGCTGGACGAGGCCGCGGTGGCGGCGGCCAAGGTGCAGGGCGGGCCGCATGCGCGCGTGTTCGCGCGGGCGCTGCAGTTCGTGCAGGACACCCGGCCGGCGCTCTCGGGTACGCCGGATCGCACGGCGCGCTTCAGCGGCTCGCAGGTGGAGGCGCTGCGCCTGGTGCTCGACAGCGAGGCGAACGCCGAGCGCGATCAGCTGGCGCGCTTCCTCCCGTGGCTGGCCACCATCGGCTCGGTGAGCCCGCTCATCGGGCTGCTCGGCACGGTGCTCGGCGTGATCTCGGCGTTCATCGGCATCGCGACCAGCGGCGCGGGCACCCTGGCGGCGGTGGCGCCGGGCGTGGCCGAGGCGCTGGTGGCCACGGCGCTGGCGCTGGCGGTGGCCATTCCCGCGGTGTTCGGCTACAACCTGTTCGCCGGGCGGCTGGGCCGCATCGACGGCGACCTGGAGGGGTTCGGCTCGGAGCTCATCGCGCTGCTCGTGCGCGAGGGGCGCATCTAGCATGCGCCGCCGGGGAGGGCGCCGCGGGCTGGAGCTCAACGCGGAGATCAACGTCGTGAGCCTCATCGACGTCATGATGCTGCTCATGGTGATCTTCATGATCACGGCCCCGCTCATGACGGGGGGCGTGGACATCCGCCTGCCGCGCGCCGACGTGCGGCCGGTGGAGGCCAAGCAGGGGCTGGTGGTGACGGTGGACGCCACCGGCGGCATCACGGTGGACGAGGCCCGCCTCACGTACGGGGAGTTCAGGTCCAGCTTCAAGGCGCTCGCCGAGCGGCGCGCCGAGGGTGGAGTGTACCTGCGAGCGGATGCCGCGGTGCCGTATGGCGACGTGGTGAAGGTGCTGGCCACGATGCGGGCGGCCGGGGTGGGCGACGTGGGCCTGGTCGCGGAGCCGGAGGATGCTCCCTGATGGCCGGCCGCGGGACGGCTCCGCCGCTCGCGGGCCCGCTCGGTATCGCGTTACTCCTGCACGGCGGGGTGATCGCGGTGGCCCTGGTGCTCTCGGCGCGCAACCGGCCGGTGCCGCTGCCCCCGGTGTACCGGGTGAACATCGTGGCCGCGCCGCCCGGCGAGCGGGCCATCGGCGAGGTGCGGCCCGCGCCCACCCGGCCGGAGCCCGAGCCGGTGGCACCCGCGCCACCGCGCGCCGAGACGCCGCCCAACGCCATGCCGGCGCCCCCCACGGCGCCCGCCGAGCGGCCGCGCCGGCAGCAGGCGCCGGCCACGCCCAATCCCACCGCGGAACGCCCCAAGCCGGCCGAGAAGGCGCCGCGAGCGGGCGGCGGGCCCACCGGCGGCACCGGTACCGACGTGGCGACGGTGCGCACGGCCGGCATCCCTTTCCCGTACCCCGGGTATCTGAACAACATCGTCCGGCAGATCGCGCTAAGATTCAAGCCCGAGCCTGGCAGCCCGCTCAGCGCGGAGGTGATGTTCCTCATCCGCCGGGACGGCACCGTGTCCGACATGCGCTTCGTGCGGCGGTCCGGTGACTATTCGTTCGACCTGGAAGCTCAGGGCGCGATCGAGGCCGCCGCGGGCGCTCGCGCCTTCGGCACGCTACCCGACGGCTTCGCGGACGACGTGTTGCCCGTGTTCTTCAGCTTCGACCCGAGAGTGATTCGTTGACGACTCCTCGCTTCGCCACCGCCCTCCTGCTCGGCGCGCTGCTCCTCGCGGGCGGCGCCGCCGCGGCCGCGGCCCAGGTCCCCACCACCGAGCCCGGCGTTCGCATCGGCCTCAGCTACGATCCCGGCTCCCGGCCCGGGGTGGTGGTGCTGCCGGTGAGTGGGCCCGCCGGCGACTCGGTGCGTGCCATCCTCCAGCGTGATCTGGACTACGGCGACCGCGCCGTGGTGATCACCGATGGCGCCGGCGCGGCCGTCGCGCCGGCGCGGCTGAACTACGCGCTGTACCAGCGGCTGGGCGCGGCGGCGGTGGTGCAGGGCACCCTCACGCCCACCGGGCTCACCCTGGCCGTGCACGACGTGGCCAAGCGCGCCGTGCTGCGCACCGCCACGCTGCCGCTCCCGTCCGGCACGTACGGACCGGAGTGGCGCATGGCGGTGCACCGTGCGGCGGATACCGTGGAGGAGTGGATCTTCGGGACCCGCGGGATCGCGGCGTCGCGCATCGCCTTCGTGCGCAACGGGCGGCTCTACATCACGCACAGCGACGGCGCGGCCACCGAGGCCATCACCGGCTCGGGCATGGCGCTCTCGCCGGCCTGGCATCCCACCGGGCGGTACGTGGCCTACGCCGACATGAGCGAGACCGGCACGCAGATCATGGTGCGCGACCTGGACACGCGCACGAGCCGGCGCATGGCCTCGGGCGGGCTGAACATCACGCCCGCGTTCTCCCCCGACGGCGAGCGGCTGGTGTACTCGCACGGCACCAACAACGGCGCCGACCTCTACGTGATCTCGCCGTTCGAGGAGGGGGCACCGCGCCGCATCACCGTGGGCCGCGGGACGCTGAACATGTCGCCGAGCTTCAGCCCCGACGGCCGCCGCATCGCCTTCACCACGGACCGGCCGGGACGGCCGGACGTCTACATGACGGCCATCGACGGCGGCGAGGCCACGGAGCTGCTGCCGTTCAACTTCAGCGATCAGTCGTACCGGTCCAACCCGGACTGGTCGCCCGACGGCCGGAGTGTGGCGTTCCAGTCGCAGATCGGCGGGCGCTTCCAGGTGATCACGCTCACGCTCAAGGACCGCAACGTGAAGCAGCTCACCAACGAGGGCGAGAACGAGGATCCCTCGTGGGCGCCCGACGGCCGGCACCTGGTGTTCACGTCCAGCCGCTCGGGCACCAAGCAGCTCTGGGTGCTGGACGCGGAAACCGGGCGCACCCGCCAGCTCACGCGGGAGGGCGGGGCGCGCCTGGCGGCCTGGTCCACCCACGACCGTGTGCCAATCGGCGCCCCCTGAGCGTCAGGGACGCGGTAGCGCCGCTCCCGTTGCGCTCGCCATCGGCTAGATTGTGCCGGACTTCACCATCTCCTCCCTACCCCGGAGACGTACCATCATGATGATTGCACCTCGTGCTCTTGCCGTACTCGCCCTCGTCGCCGTCGCCACGACGGCCTGCCGGAAGAAGCCGGAGCCCGAAGCGGCGCCTGCTGTGCAGCCGACCACCGTGGACAACTCGGCCGCTGATGCAGCCGCCAAGGCCGAGCGCGACCGCCTGGAGCGCGAGCGCATCGAGCGCGAGCGACTGGCGGCCGAGCGTGAGCGCGCCCTGGCCGAGGCCCGCAACGCGCTGGCCGCCGCGGTGTACTTCGACTTCGACCAGTCCGCGCTGAGCGACAACGCCCGGGCCACGCTCGAGGCCAAGGTGCCCGTGCTGCAGGGCAACTCGTCCATCCGCATCCGCGTCGCCGGCCACACGGACTCGCGTGGCTCGGACGAATACAACATGGCGCTCGGCAACCGTCGCGCGGCCGCGGTGCGGCAGTATCTTGTGGATCGTGGCATCGACGCCGGCCGCGTCGAGATCGTGAGCTTCGGCGAGGAGATGCCGGCCGCGCAGGGTGAGGACGAGTCGGCCTGGTCGCAGAACCGGCGCGCCGAGTTCTCCGTCACCTCCGGGTCCATCGGAACCGAGGAGTAAGCATGAGTGGTCGTCGCTGGGCGCTCGTCGCCCCGTTCGTGATCACGGCCGCCACCGGGTGCTTCGCCACCCGGGGCGACGTGGCCATCCTGCAAAACGACGTGCAGTCGCTCCGGAGCGAGTCGGCGCGTGCCGATTCGCTGCATCGCGCCGAGCTGGATCGAGTGATCCGCACGCTCGGCAGCATGCGCGACACCCTGGGCGTGATCAACGCGCGCTTCGGGCGCTGGCAGGGTGACGTGCGGAGCGATATGCGGGTGATTGGAGAGCAGTTGATCGCGATCCAGGAGCTCACCGGGCAGAGCCAGCGGCGGCTGCAGGAGCTCCGCGCCGATCTCGAGCGGCGCGGACAGGGCGCATCGGTCACCCCGGCCATGCCGGGGGCCGGTGCGCCCGGTGGCGGCGGGTCGTCCGCGGGTGCGCCCGCGGCCGGCTCACCGCCGCTCAGTACCACCGCGCCAGCCGGCGCGGCGGCCGCGGCGGATCCCAACATGCCCGGGCCGAACGAGATGCTGCAGATCGCGCTGGACCAGCTCCGCCGGGGGAGTGGTGGAGCGGCGCGCACCGCGCTGCGGGATCTGCTCGCGAACTACGCCGACGCCGACGTGGCGCCGGATGCGCAGTACTATCTGGCCGAGTCGTGGGCCACGGACGGCAACGAGGCCGAGGCCGACGCGGCGTACGTGCAGGTGTACACCAAGTACCCGCGGTCGCCACGGGCGCCCACGGCGCTGTACAAGCACGGGATGATCCTCAGGAACGGTGGCCGGAACGCCGAGGCGCGCGCCGCGTTCGATCGGGTGGTGAAGGACTATCCGCGGTCCGACGCCGCGGTGCTGGCGCGCGAGCAGCTCTCGGCGCGCTGAGCGCCGACGGCGCACGTAGTCTCGCTTTCCCTCCGGAGCATGGCGAAGAGCGCAGCCGCCGAGATGCCCTTCCTCGATCACCTCGAGGAGCTGCGCATGCGCATCCTCTGGGTGCTCGGCGCCGTGCTGATCGGGGTAGGCATCGCCTTCTGGCTGATGACGAAGTACGACGTCATCGGGTTGCTGGAAGGGCCCATCCTGCCGTACCTGAACGGGAAGAAGCTCATCTTCACGCAGCCGGGCGACGCGTTCCGGATCGTGATGATGCTGAGCTTCGTGCTCGGCGTGATCTTCGCGCTGCCGGTGATCCTGTACCAGGTCTGGGCGTTCCTCTCGCCCGCGCTGTACCAGCACGAGAAGCGGCTCGTGGTGCCGGTGTTCATCGTGGCCACCGCGCTCTTCCTGGGCGGGGTCGCGCTCTCGTTCTACGTGATCATGCCGCTCATCCTGGGGTTCCTCATGGGATTCCAGACCGCGGCCCTGGACCCGATGATCACGGCGAGCGGCTACTTCGGCTTCGCGCTGAGCATCTCGCTCGCCTTCGGCGCCGTGTTCGAGCTGCCCATCCTCGTGTTCATCCTCACGGCGCTGGGCATCGTCACGCCGGAGTTCCTGAACAAGTACCGGCGCCACGCGATCATCCTGTGCATCGTGGGCGCCGCGTTCATCACGCCCGGCGCCGATCCCACCTCGCTGTTCGTGCTCTCCATTCCGCTCTATCTGCTGTTCGAGGCGAGCGTGGGGATCTCGGTGGTGGTGGCGGGCGTCCGGCGTC
>DATANT010000131.1:0-2255 GCA_036266115.1 Gemmatimonadaceae bacterium
GGCGTATGGTAAGTCTCTGTGGCCTCTTCACTTGCCTGGCTCCTCAGCCCCTCGCCTCACCCCAGCGACAGCCGACCCAGCGGCTGGCGAACGCAACAGTGTGTCACACGTGCGCCACACCCGGCACCCGACTTCGATCATCCGCGCACGTCGAGAGCGGGACACGAACCATTCCCGTACATCTCCGGGCTGTTCCCGGGGTCGTCCGGGATGAGCTTCCTACAGCCACCTCGGGCTCCCGACCGCGTCCCCTGCGACCCAAACCACCCGTTACCTCGATGCCGAGCATGAAGACCCACCGCCGCGTCCACCATCGCCGCGCGCTGGCGCTCGCCGCCGCCGTGCTCCTCGCTCCCGCCGCGGCCGGCGCGCTCCAGCAGCCAGCGCGCGACCCGGCCACCGCAGCCGTCCGCGAGCGCCTGCAGGCCGCGCTCGACTCGGCGCACCGCGCCGGCAACTTTCCCGGCGCTACGGCGGGCGTGGTGCTCGCCGACGGCCGGGCGATCGGGCTCGCCACCGGCATGAGCGACACCGCGCGCCGCGTCGCGATGACGCCCGACCACCTGCTGCTCGCCGGCTCCGTGGGCAAGACGTACGCGGCCGCGGTGGCGCTGCAGCTCGTGCAGGAGGGGCGCATGGAGCTGGACGCTCCCGTCGCGCGCTACCTTGGCGACCAGCCCTGGTTCACGCGCCTGCCCAATGCGGCGGACATCACGGTGCGCATGCTCATGAACCACACGAGCGGCATCGTGCGCTACGAGTTCGACGAGCGCTTCCTCGCCGATCTGGTGAAGGATCCGTATCGCACGTGGACGCCGGCGGATCGTGCCGCCTACCTGGTGGGTGCCACGCCGCCGTTCGCCGCGGGTCAAGGATGGGAATACTCCGACACCAACTACATCCTGCTCGGCGCGATCATCGAGCGGCTCACCGGGCAGCCGTACTACACGGAGATGCGCCGCCGGCTGCTCGAGCCACTCGGGCTTCGGCACACGGTGCCGTCGGACCGGCCGCACATCGCCGGGCTGTCGCAGGGATACGCGGGGCCGCAGAATTTCTTCGGCGGCTGGGATACCATGGTGGGCGCCGACGGGCGCCTGATGTTCAACCCGCAGATGGAGTGGACGGGTGGCGGCGTCGCGACCACCGCGCTCGACCTCGCGCGCTGGGCCCGGGCCCTCTACGCGGGCGACGTGCTCCACGCCGCCACGCGCGCCGAGATGCTGCGGGGCGTGCCGGCCAGGCTGGGCCCCAACGCGGCGTATGGGCTGGGCGTGATCCTGCGTCCGACACCGCTGGGCGCGAGCTACGGACACAGCGGGTTCTTTCCCGGCTACGTGACCGACATGATGTACTTCCCGGAGCACCGGCTGGCCGTGGCGGTGCAGGTGAACACGAGCGCGCAGGGCCGCGCGCCGCGCACCGCGGCGCTGCTCGTGGCGCTGGCGCGAGCCGCGGAGGAGCGGGAGTAGCGGCGGCGGGCGCGAGCTTCCCGCGATCCCACGATCCATCGTGCGACCGGGATCGGGCGGACCGGGGATTGCGGGGTGGGGCACGCCGTGCGATGCGTGGCGCGTGATGCAGACCCGTCACGCAGACCCGTCCCGCAGGCACTGGCAGCGACCCCAGCCCCTCCCGGCATCATGGCCAACTTCTTCATGAGTCGTTTCGAGCCGCAACTGCTCTCCATGCTGCGCATCGTGATCGCGCTGAACTTCATGCAGCACGGCGTGCAGAAATTGTTCGGCCTGCTCGGGGGCACCAGGGCCACGCTGATGACGCTTCCGTGGTTCGCGGGCGTCCTCGAGTTCTTCGGTGGGTTGCTCGTCCTGATCGGTCTCTTCACCCGCCCCGTGGCGTTCGTGCTCGCCGGGCTGATGGCCGTGGCGTATTACATGGCGCACCGGCCACAGGGCTTCTTCCCGATCCTGAACCAGGGCGAGCCGGCGGTGCTGTTCGCGTTCGTCTTCCTGTATCTCAGCGCCGCCGGCCCCGGCCCATGGAGCATCGACGCCATGCGCGGCGGGGGCCGGCTGGCGGATCGTTCCCGGGTGTGAAGCGGCTGCGGGCGGCGAGCGGTGATCGGGCACGGCCGTCGAGTGCGAGCAGCGGTCAGCAGCCGGTTCGCTGATGCTCGCCGGGCCCCCGCCCAGCCGCCCCAGCTCGTCCCGGCGCGTGGGATCGGCCAGCGCCTGGACGATGCGATCAGCCGCTCCGAATGCTGTTCCGTGCGGCCAGGTGATGCGACGAGCCCA
>DATANT010000132.1:0-2636 GCA_036266115.1 Gemmatimonadaceae bacterium
CCGCATAGCTGGCGCGAGCCAGCAGCGCCGCGGCGGCAGCGGCGAGCAGCACCGCGGCCAGCGCACCGGCCACCACCGCCGCCGAGGTCACGTATCCCGCGGCCACCACCAGCCCGCCGGCGAACCCGCTCAGGGCGACCGCGGCGTACAGCGCCGAGCGCACCGCCGTGTCCCGTGTGCGGTGGTCGGCACTGGCATCGGCGACGAGCGTGGCGATGGGAGTGGCTGGGACGGACATGAGGGGTGACCGGGGAGCGGCAGGCAGTGAGGGGGAGCAGTGTGCAGTGCCGCGCGAGACCAGCTCCAGCAGCCAAGGACGATCCACCGGCGCTCGGGGTTTCCTGGCAGACCGACGGCCCAGGACCCCTCCGCGGTGCCTACGCATGGCGTCAATGGAGCATTTCCGGCCCCGCGCCGCCAGCCCCCGGCGGCCGGAACTCGCACAGCTCCACCGCCGTCAGCGGGCCGGCGAGCGCCACCGCGCCCACCACGTCGGGGGCGAGCGCCAGCTCGGCCAGCGACCATCCCGGGGGGTTCCCGGAGTGCGCGTCACCGAGACCACGCGTGAGACGGGGCCCCGCCGCCGCCAGCTCCACCTCCACGTGGTGGAACGGCACGGTGATCCCGGTGCCCACGCCCTTCAGATACGCCTCCTTGAGCGTCCACAGGCGGTAGAACGCGCGCTGTCGCTCGCCGCCCGCCGGCCGGGCGCGCACGATCGCCCGCTCGGCGGGCGTGAGGACGCGTTCGGCCAGGTGCTCGACGTCGGTGAGATCGGCCACGTGCTCCACGTCCACGCCCACCGCTCGCTCCACCGCGACGGCCACGACGATCGCGTCCCCACTGTGCGAGAGGTTGTAGCGCAGCCAGCGCCACGCGGAACGCGCGAGCTCCGGCTTGCCGTGCGCGCCCGACTCGAACGCGAGCGACCCGGGGTCGGCGTCCAGATAGCCGGCCAGCACGACGCGCGTCATCGCCGAGGCGGCGAGCTGTCGGGATTGTAGCAGCGCCGTGGCGCGCCGATCGGCGCGCGCGCGCTCGGCGGCATTCACCATGGGCAGCGCCCATGCGCGCAGCGCGTGCCCGCCGTCGCCGGCGTGGTCCCAGCGCGCGTGCCACACGTGCACCGCGGCGTCACCTGGCGGCGCGATCATGGGCGCGCGATCACCGGCGCGCGGCCGGCGGCGGCGCGCCCAGCGCGTCGTCGAGCAGCTGGCGCATCACCCGCGCGCCGGCGCCGGATCGCATGCTGGTATGGTCGCCCGGAATCTCCGCGACCGTCATGCGGCCGGCGACGAGCCTGCGCCATCCCTCCACGGCCAGTCGCGCTCCCTGCCCCGCAAGGGTGGCCGAGCTAACGCCGAGCGTCATCGAGCCCCGGTACGGGCCCGGCAGGTAGGCCGCGAGCACGCCGCGGTAGAGCGCGTCCATCACCTGGAACTCGTCCGGCGGCGTGCCGACGCCCGGGTGCGCCCCGGCCGACGACGCACGGGGAGCGGCGTCCGGCTGGCGGCGCAGGGGACGGCGGAGGCGGCGCCGGATCACGTGCGGCGCGCGCGACGCGAAGTGACGCACGGCCGCCAGCGGCGACCACGAGGCGAGCACCGTCAGACGATAGAGCTGCGCCTTGCGCCAGGCCACGAAGCGGTCGCGCCGTTCGCGCTCGCTCCAGCCGAGCGCGGCGCCCAGCACGTCTGCCGTGCGGCGCAGCCATCGGAGGTGCGTGTTCAGCGACGGTACGTCGACGATGAAGAGAAACGCGACCGTCTCTCCGGCATCCTCGAGCTGCCGCGCCATCTCGTACGCGAGCACGCCGCCGTGGCAGTAGCCGCCCAGATGGTAGGGACCGTCGGGCTGTGCCGAGCGCAGCATGGTCACGTGCTCGCGCGCGAGATCCTCGATCGTCTGATCGTTGGACGGTGTGAACGACGCGACCGCCCGGAAGGCGTGAGGCGACGTCCAGTCGCGCGCGAGCTCGGCGCAGTACAGGCCGCCGCCCATCAGGTCGCCGTGCAGGAAGTAGAACAGCCCCTCGCTTCCGTCAGGCCTCGTCGACGCGTCCGCCGCGGGCTCCGCCGATCCCCGGACTCGCGCGGCGAGTGCCGCGACGGTGCGCGCCTCGAGCAGCACGGAGGCCGGCAGCCGCACGCCCAGGCGTCGCTCCACGCGATCGAGCAGCTGGAGCGCGAGCAGCGAGTGGCCGCCCAGGTCGAAGAAATCGTCGTGCACGCCCACCGGCACGCCCAGCACGTCCTGCCAGATGGCGCGGAGCTCCGCCACGTCCGGCAGGTCGGCGGCGCTCGAGCCATCGTCGTACGACTCCGGGAGCGACGTCGCCGGCGAGCCGCCCTGCGCATCGCCCGCCGCGTCGGCCAGGCGCGCGAGCGCCGCGCGATCCACCTTGCCGTTGCTCGTCACCGGAAAGCGGGCGAGCGACACCCACGCCGTGGGCACGAACGCGGGCGGCAGATGCTCGTGCACCCAGTCGCGCAGCGCCGCGACGCGCGGGCGGCCGTCCGCGCCGTCCGCGGGCACCACGCAGGCGACGAGCGTTGCCGGGTCGTCCGCGGCGGCGCGGCGCGTGAGCACCACGGCCGCGGAGACGTCGGGGTGGCGGAGCAGCACGCGTTCCACCT
>DATANT010000133.1:0-9300 GCA_036266115.1 Gemmatimonadaceae bacterium
AACGGCCGCGAGGGAGAGCGATCCCGACACTCGCGCAGCCTTCGGCTGCGCTCCTGCGGGATGACAACCTTGACTGGCATTGCGCTCGGCCGCGCTCCTGCGGGATGACACCCTTGATTGGCCTCCCTCTCGGCCGCGCTCCGGCGGGATGACCCGATTGGCTGGCCCCGCCGTCCGTCAGCGCTCCGGCGCGATGACAGCATGGGCCGGCCCCCCTTCCGACCGTGCTCCTGCGGCATGACAACCTTGCCTTGCCCCACGTGCCGCAGCGCTCGTGCGGGCTGAACCGATGGACTGGCACCCCGGCCCCTATCCGCGGCCGGCCACCTCCCCACCCACCACCTCCTCCTCCCCGTCCCCGCCGACCGCCCGATACCAGTACGCCACCGCCATCAGGAACCCGCCGACCACCAGGTACGCCGCCACCCGCAACCCGATGGACCCGAAGACCGACACCTCCACGATGGCCCGCAACGCCGCGAGCACGCTCAACGCGAGCCCGACGCGCCGCAGCGTCACGCTCTCGCGGTGGCGGCCGAGGGCGATGCACAGCAGGCCGGCGCTCGCGTCATACGCAATGAGCAGGAAGCTCGCGACGTCGGGCGAGCCCACGTAGCGCAGCTCCGTGCGTCCCCAGACGAAGAGCGCGATCGGCCCCAGCGCGGCCAGCAGGGCGCGCACTCCGGGCGCACGCGCGGCCACCGGGCGCCCATCGCCATCTTCCAGGCGCGCCGCCTCGCGTCCCGCCATCCACCAGGCGGCCACCACCGCCGCGGTTGCCGCCGATGCGGACGTGAGAAAGGGCAGATAACCGTAGTGCGGCCGCGCGTCGAGCAGGTCGTACGCCCACCCTGAGGCGGCGCCCAGCGCGAGCAGCGGCGGCAGGAGCAGGAGCGGCTCCCGCAGCCGGCGGGCGGCCAGCATCACCAGCGCGCCGTAGGCGGCGAGCGCGGGCACCGCGATCAGCGGCCGGTCGTGCAGCGCGAGCGGTATGGCCAGCAGCCCGGCCAGCCCGGCCACCAGCAGGTGGGGCGCACGGCGCTCTTCTCCCGCGTCGCGTGCGGCGCCGAGCGCGAGCGCGCCCCAGCCCATGGCCACCGCCGCACCGGCGAGCGAGTTCGCATCGGGAAGCGCGAGCAGCGCCGCGAGTAGGAAGCCGAGCGGCATCCCCACCGCCGCCAGCGCAGCGCGGCCCGCCACGTCGCCGCCGCGGATCGCGGCAAGGAGCGTCAGCGTGCCCACGGCCGCGAGCGCGACGAGATCCCAGCGCGGCGCGCGCTCCGCATCCAGTCCGAGCGCGACGAGGGTGAGCAGCAGGACGAGCAGCAGGTCGCGCGTGAGCGGGTGCCGGTGCGCGGTGCCACCCCACGCGAGCGCGGCGAACGAGGTGGCGAGGGCGAAGATCGCCGGCAGGTCGCGCATCCACCAGAGCGCCGAGTCGTCCAGCGCGTCCAGGCCGGCGGCGGCGTAGACACCCGCGCCCAGCACCAGCAGCCGCGCCGCCAGCCGCCACGGCCGGCCGTTGAGCGCGACGATCGCGAGCGAGACCACCACCCAGCCGTAGCCGAGCAGCATGGGCGCGGAGCCCTCGCGCCCGCCGGTGACGAACGGCGCGAGCAGCGCGCCGCCGGTGCCTACGGCGAAGAGCGCCTGGTCGTCCTCGCGCCACGCGAGCGCGGCGAGCGCCGCTGACGCCGCCGCCGCCACGCCGAGCGCCGCCCACGCCGGCACCACCTCCAGCGCCGGGCCCGCGCCCCAGGCCACCACGTGCGTGATGGCCAGCGCCAGCGCGAGCAGCACGTTGCCGAAGCGCACCGTGCCGCGCTGCCGCAGCCACCGTCCGAGCATGGCCACGGCCACCGCGCCGAGCGCGCCCAGACCCACGCGCAACTCGGGGCCGAGCGTCACGTGGCGCACGGCCCAGCCCAGGAACGCGCCGACGCCCAGGAGGATGGCGAGCGCGCCGAGCGCCATGGTGCCGTAGCGGCCGATGAGCGACTCGATGTCGAGCGCGCGACGGGCCGGTCGCCCGGGAGCCGGCTCGGGCCGCGGCGGGCGATCGGCGAGCGGCGGTGGGAGCGGCGGTGGGAGCGGCGGTGGAAGCGGCGCGGGCGGAATGCGGGAAGCGCCGAAGGCGTCGCCGGCGCTGGCCGGCGGAGCCGCCGTCGCTCGCGCGCGATCGCCGTGCGCTCGCGCCACCTCGCCGCGCAGCTCCGCGACCTCCGCCACGAGGTGGCGGACGACGGTCTCGAGGTGCTCGAGCCGCCGTGTGTCGTCGCCCGCGCTCACGCGCCGCCCGGCAGCTCGTCCACGTACGCGTCGGCCTCGATCTCCACCATGATCTCGGGCGAGATGAGGCGCTTCACCTCCACCATCGACGTCACCGGCCGGATGCGGCCGAACACCTCGCCGTGCGCGCGCCCCACCGCTTCCCAGCGGTCGATGTCGGTGACATAGATGCGCGTGCGCACCACGTCCTCCAGGCGCGCGCCGGCGCGCTCGAGGGCGCGCGCGATGTTGCGGAGCGTCTGCACGGCCTGCGCGTACGGGTCGCCCTGCCCCACGACCTGGCCGTTCTCGTCGGTGGCGGTGGTGCCGGAGACGTGCACGTGCGGGCCCACGCGGATGGCGCGCGAGTAGCCGACGATGGGCTCCCAGGGAGTGCCGGAGGAGAAGAGTTGGCGCATGGGGTCGGCGAAGGATCGAGGCAGGACTGCGGGGATGCTGCGGAAGCTAGGGGCGATAGCCAGAAGCGTCGAGCGTGGCCGGCCGGCGCGATGGGAATCCGCGAGGAGTCCACCCGTCCGGCGCTGCACGCTCGACGCTTCCAGTCGACGCTCGGGGCCCGCTCACGTCACCGAGCGGGCCATCTCGTCGGCCTCCGCTGACAGTCCGCCGCGCGCGGCGGCGCGATCACTCCGCTCGCAGCGCCGTGATGGGATCCACGCGCGCCGCCCGACGCGCCGGGATGTAGCAGCCGAATGCGGCCACGAGGGCCAGCAGCGCCGCCCCGGTGGCGAGGGTGACCGGGTCGCGCGGCCCGATACCGTAGAGCAGCGCGCCGAGCGCGCCCCCCATCCCCAGGAATGCGACCGCGCCGACGGCCAGCCCCACGGCGGTGAGCCCGAGCCCGCCGCGCAGCACCATCGTCACCACCTCCCGCGGGCGTGCGCCGAGCGCCAGGCGCACGCCGAGCTCGCGCGTGCGCTGGCTCACCCCGTAGCTGAGCACCCCGTAGACGCCGAGCGCGGAGAGCAGCAGCGCGAGCGCCGCGAAGCCGCCGAGCACGCCCATCGCCAGGCGGCGGGTACCGAGCGAGCGCTCCACGCGCTCCGCCATCGGCATCACGTCGAACACCGGGATGGAGCCGTCCAGCTCCCGCACGGCGGCGCGGAGCGCCGTGGCGGTGGCGCTCGCTGGCAGCGTGCTGCGCACCACGACCGACATGTTGCTCACCATCCACTGCGTCTGGCGGAACGGATAGTAGATCGTCGCCTTGTCGGGCTCCGCCAGGTCGTCCTTCTTCACCGCCCGTACGACGCCCACGATGGTGGATTCGATCCCCTGCGCGATCTGCTTCCCGATCGGGTCCTCGTTCGGGAAGAACTGCCGGGCGAGCGTCTCGTCGATCACCGAGACCACCTGACCGTTGCCGTCGTCGGCATCCGTGAACAGCCGGCCCCTGACCAGCGCGATGCCCATCGTCTGGAAGTAGTCACCGCCCGCGTACCACATCCGCGCATGCCGCTTTGGCTCGTCCGCGGCCGCAGCCCGCCCCACCACGTTGAACGGCGAGCTGTTGTCCAGGTTGTCGAACGGAAGGCCGTACACCATGCCAGCCATCTGGATGCCGGGCACGGCGCGCAGGCGCTCGAGCAGTGCGTCGTGGAACGCCATCCCAGCTCCTCGGTCGCCGTAACGCGCGCCCGACAGTGCCACGCGCATCGTATGGATGCTGGCGGTCTCGAATCCCGGATCGGCATCCAGGAGCCGGTTCATGCTCCGCACCACGAGCCCCGAGCCCAGGAGCAGCACGAGCGCCAGCGCCACCTGCACCACCACGGCGCCCTGCAGGAAGCGACCGCGCGCGGGCCCCGCCGAGGTGCCGCGCGCCGATCCCCGGAGCACCTCGCCGGCGGCCACGTCGGACGCGCGGACGGCGGGGATGGTGCCGAACAGCACGGCCGCCACCAGCGTGACCACGGCGGTGAAGGCGAGCACCGCGCCATCGAGCCGCACGTCGCGCAGCAGGGCGAACTGCGCGGCGTCGGAGCGCGCGATGAGCCGGATGAGCAGCGCCCCGATGCCCAGCCCCACCACGCCGCCGGCCACGCCCAGCGCCAGGCTCTCCGCGAAGAGCTGCCGCACGAGCGGCCATCGCCCCGCGCCCAGCGCGGCACGCACCGCGAGCTCCCGGGCGCGCCCCGTGGAGCGCACCAGCTGCAGGCTGGCCACGTTGGCACACGAGATGAGCAGCACCAGCCCCACCGCGCCCATGAGCACCCGGAGGATGGGACGCAGCTGCCCCGCGAGGAACTCCACGAACGGTGCGGCCACCACGGTGTGCTGGGCGGTGGGCTCGTACGCCTGCCCGCCGTACCGCTCGTGCCACCGCTTCGCCTCCGCCCCCAGCTGCCCGCGCAGCTGCTCCACGGTGAGGCCAGGCTGCGGGCGCGCCACCGCGGTGAGGCCCAGCGTGAGACGCTGCTCGGGAACGAGATGCTGCGGCAACACCTCGCGTGGGATCCAGAGCTGCGCGGTGCGCGGGTAGCGGAAGTCCGGCCTGAGGACGCCAATCACCTCGAACGCCGTGTCGTTGAGTCGGAGCGACGTGCCGATGACGCGCGGATCGCCGCCCGTGAGCTCCTGCCAGAACGCGTGGCTCAGCACGACCACCTTATGGTTGCCGTCCCGCGAATCCTCGGCGCGGTAGAGGCGCCCGAGCTGCGGCCGCGCGCCGAAGACGTCGAAGAACTGCCCCACGGTGGACACCGCGGCGATGCGCTGCGGCTCGCCGGCGCCGGTGAGGTTGAGCGTGGGCCGCGAGTACGCGGTGAACGACTGGAAGAGGTCGCGGCGCTCGGCCAGATCCAGCGCCTCGCCCACGGAGATCGGGGTGCCGTACAGATCCAGCCCGGGCAGATCGCCCTGCACCACCACGAGGTCGCGGAGCCACGACACCGGGAGCGGGCGCAGGAGCACGCCGTTCACCACGCTGAAGATCGCGGTGTTGGCGCCGATGCCCAGCGCCAGCGTGAGCACGGCGATGAGCGTGAAGGTGCGGGCGCGCGCCAGGGAGCGGAGCGCCAGGCGCAGCTCGCGGCGAATGGTGTCCAGCCGCTCCGTGCGATGGCGGCCCCGCTGCTCGAGCTCTGCCTCCGAGAGTGTCTCCCGGCGCCAGCGCTCCGCATCGCCGAAGCGGCGCTGCGCCTCCCGCCGCGCCTCCTCGGCCGTCATCCCCTGCGCCTCCAGCTCCTCGGCGCGCAGCGCGACGTGGGTGGCGAGCTCCTCGTCCACGTCGCGGTCGGGGCGCGCGCCCCATACCAGATCGCGCAGCTCACGGTAGCGGTCAGGCATCCAGCGCAGCATGCTCGGTCTCCGATGGAGGATGTGGGGCGCTGCCGGAACTGCGTGCGACGTAGGTGCAGTGGAGGTGCGACGCGGGGGCGCCGGATCGCGACTCAGGCAGGGCGCGCGTGCAGCACCTTGGCCACGGCGTCGATGAACTCGCCCCAGGTGGCGGCCTCGCTGTGCAGCTGCTGGCGGCCCTGTGCGGTGAGCGTGTAGTACTTGGCGCGCCGGTTGTTCTCGGAGAGCCCCCACTCCGCCTTGAGCCAGCCGCGGCGCGACATGCGGTGCAGCGCCGGGTACAGCGAGCCTTCCTCCACGGTGAGCGCGTCGTCGGTGGTCTGCTGCAGCCAGCGCGCGATGTCGTAGCCGTGGCGCGGCCCCCAGGCGAGCGCCTTGAGGACGAGCATGTCGAGCGTGCCCTGCACGAGGTCGAGCCGCATGAACGAGACTCCCATAGAATTTCTATGGGAGCAATAGTCGGCGAGTTCCCATAGAACGTCAAGGGGGAACGGCGACCACCCCCCGAGCACGCGGGAACCGTAACGGGAACACGGGGTATCAACGCACATCGGACCCGCGGGTCGGTGCCCGCCCCGCCACCGGGAGATTCGCTTGACTTCCTCCTGGCCGACGGGTACCCTCAGCCCAACGGGAGTCGCGTCCCGATGCGAACGACCTCAGGCGACCTGGCTGACACATGCCGGTGGTGTGGGGACTGCGAAGCCAGGCTTCCGCAGCGCGCATCGGCGGCGCGGCTCTTCGCATGTCCGGGCGTTGGGTCGCGGGCACGTCGCATCAGCGCTCACGACGGCCGTACCACCTCGGCGCACTGGCTCGTTGCCATGGTTCGCCTGCCTCACCCCTGACGAGATCCATGTCCGCTTTCCGCAATCCCGATCACCGCGCCGAGCTGGGCGTGCCGCACTGGACCGCCCGCGTGCTCGCGGGTGGCTCCGTGGCCGCACCCCGCACCGACGTGCGCGCGATCGCCCGCGGAACGCACCGCACGCGAGTGTCGGAGATGCGACTCACCACCACGCGTGCGGCCTCGCCGAGCCCGGGTGTCCCGGGCACCGGCCGGTGGGCGCGGCACGCCACGATGGAGCGCGATGGAGGGCCACAGCGGAGTCTCGGCACCGGATAGCACCACACCGGATGAACGGATGCCGCACACGCCCGCCCCACCTGCGCCCTAGGCCAGGTGGGGCGGTTTGCATGTGCGCCGTATGCCCCGCCCGCGAGACCCGCAGTGCGACCGGCGGCGCAGCCACGCCACCGGTCGTGGAGCTCACCATTTCAAGAGGAGGATCGACCGATGTTGAACGTATTCGAGACTGGCGACGGGAGCTTCCAGCTCGCGACCCAGCGGGACGAGGATGTGGGGTGGATCCGCGGCAATGCCCTGGGCTTCGGCGGATTCTCCACCGAGAGCGCCGCGATCGAGGCGGCCGTCGCCGGCAACGCGGCGATCACGGGCTACCTGGAGCGCACGCTGGGCGGGGGCTATGAGCCGCCCCCCGCCGCGGGACGCGTGAAGCTGGCGCACGACGGCGCGTACGAGTGGGTTTCCCGCGGCCCGGTGCCGCTCGCCCGGCTGTATCGCCCCGGTGATGACCGGCGGCCGGCGTTCGCGGTGGAGTTCGTGCTGCCGTCGTACGTGAAGGAGGGCGCGCTCATCAGCCTCGCGCAGATCGTTCACCACGCCATCACCAGGAATGCGACCGCGGCGCAGCCGGCCGGCGACATCCTCGGCTCGGATCGCCCCCAACCGCTCGGCATCCAGTAGAGGGGGATCGCATGATGCGACACCGTTCCGTTCGTCCGGACGTCCTGAGCCTGCGCGCCTCCCGCGTGGTGGTCGGCGTGGATTTTGGCGAGCCGTCGCTCGCCGCGGCACGGTGGGTGGCGCGGCATCTCGCGCCGGACGCGGAGCTCGTGCTCGTGAACGTGCTGCCGGTCCCGGACGCGCCCGACTTCCTGCGCGATCACCTGCGATCGCCGGACGCGCTCGTGGACCAGGTGGCGCCGCCCATGCTGGGCGGCCTGCAGGGCTTCGCCGACACGCTCGGCGCGAGGCAGATACGCGTCGTGCTCCGCGTCGGCGACCCCGCGGAGCAGCTGGCCGACGTCGCCTTCACCCTGGCGGCGGACCTGATCTGCGTGGGACGCCCGCGGCACCGCGGCGGGACCGCCCGCCTGGGGCGCAACACCATGGACCGCCTGCTCCGCCGCACGACCATCCCGCTGCTCCAGCCGGCGGGCGCCATGGATGCGCCCCCGGCCAGCATGCTCGCGGCGGTGGACGGAGGATGGAACAGCGGGTCCGTGCTGGCCACCGCGGTGGCCCGGGCCGCGCAGTGCGAGGCCCGGCTCACGGCGCTCCACGTGCTGGACGAGGACGTGCGCGCCTACGTGCGCGCCATGGAGGTGGCCGTGGGAGCGGCGGCGAACGCGGATGGCGCGGAGGAATCGCTCCGCGCGGCGGCCGCACGGTGGCTCGTGACCTCGCTCGAGGCCGCGGGGGCGCGCCGGGGGCGATGCGACGCGCTGGTGGGCCGGGGCGACCCGGGGGCCGAGATCCTGGCCACGGCCGAACGCGTGGGGGCCGACCTCATTCTGCTCGGACGCAGTGGGCAGAACGCCGTCTCCGCGGGCGCCGTGGGCAGCACGACGCGGCTCGTGCTGCGCGCCGCCACCTGTTCGGTGCTGGTGGTTCCGGACGCGGTGGTGCGCGTGGATCCCGGCGGCGGGCCGCCGCACCGGCGGTCGCGCGTGGCCGTGCCATCCGTGGGCGCGCGGCCCGTGCTCCAGGCGTCCGACGGCGCGATGCCGCCGGCCGCGAGGTGGAAGACGGCCTGAGCAGGGCCCTGGAGCCCGAGCCATCGGGTCACCCGGGGGATCCAGGGCGAGGCGCCCAGCGAAGCGCGGAGCGCCACGCCATCTTCATCGAGGAGATCGAGCAACGTTGGGCCATGGATCGTCGTAGGTGCACAGCAGCATCACACCGCACCACCAGCACGACCGACACGTCAATCGAACGAGGCGAGTGCCGGATGGCACCTCGCCAGCACGGCCGCGGACGAGCCGTACGAGCCCGTCGCGACTCCAACAAGCCCCCGAGCCAGGGTCATGATCACTGAGCTGCAGCTGCCGAGTACCAGCATCATCCACCCCGAAGAAGGCCGCGCCCCGCACGAGGAGAACCCGTTCGAGGCGATGATGGCGCGCGTCGACCGCGCCGCCCACCTGCTGGACCTCGAGCCGGGCATCTACAAGGTGCTCAGTCACGCCGAGAAGGAGATCACCGTCTCCGTGCCCGTCCTCATGGACAACGGCGAGGTCGAGGTCTTCACCGGCCACCGCGTGCTGCACAACACGCTGCGTGGCCCGGGCAAGGGCGGTATCCGGTTCGACCTCAACGTCACGCTCGACGAAGTGCGAGCGCTGGCGGCGTGGATGACGTGGAAGTGCGCCGTGGTCAACATCCCCTTCGGCGGCGCCAAGGGCGGCGTGATCTGCGATCCATTCTCCATGAGCCAGGGCGAGCTGGAGCGCCTCACCCGGCGGTACACATCGGGCATCATCACTACGCTCGGCCCCGACAGCGACGTGCCGGCCCCGGACGTCAACACCAACGAGCGCGTCATGGCGTGGGTGATGGACACCTACAGCATGCACGTCGGCCACACGGTGACCGCCGTGGTCACCGGCAAGCCCGTCGAGATGGGC
>DATANT010000134.1:0-9963 GCA_036266115.1 Gemmatimonadaceae bacterium
GGGGGGGGGGGGCGGGGGGGGGGCGGGCGGCGGAAGGCGGAGAGCGTGCGGCGGACGGCCGGGGCCGGGGATCACGGCTCAGGGGCCGGTCTCCAGCGATCGGCGAACGGGGGTCCCCCCCAACAACGAGGTTAACGCCCCACCCGTCCCTCGGCCTCATCATACGCCCGCACCCCGCATCCGGGTCCCGCCATCGGTGCTCGAATGGCCCGTCGGTTCCCACCCGCGATCACGCCTTCGCCCGGTGGCCACCGGTCACCACCGCCGATCCCGCGGCCCTCATCGCCGCCTGATCTCCCCCGTCATCGCACATTCGATGGCTCCCGCGAGCTCCAGCGTGCTCACCGCGGCCAGGCACCGGTTCGCCGGCAGCAGGGAGCGGGTGGCCAGCGTGTCCAGGTCGGCCGGGCCTCCGGCCAGCAGGCCCCAGACCGTCGCCTCGTCCGCCGTGAGGGCGCGCCGCGGCGCGGCGGCCGGCGCGGTGGTGCCGGCCAGCGCCAACAGATCCGCTGGAGCGGCGATCACCACCGCGCCGTCGCGGAGCAGCTCGTTGGTCCCGGCACTCTGCGCGACGTCGATGGGCCCGGGCACCGCCGCCACCGTGCGGCCGAGCTCCAGCGCGTGCCCGGCCGTGATGAGCGCGCCGCTCCTGAGCCCCGCCTCCACCACCACCGTGACCCCGGCCAGCGCCGCGATGATGCGGTTGCGCCTCGGGAACGAGCCCGCATTCGATCGCGCACCCGGCGGATGCTCCGACAGGACGAGCCCCGCCGCCAGGATCTCGCGGTGGAGCGCGGCGTGGGCAGCCGGGTAGGCCACGTCGGGGCCTGTGCCCAGCACCGCGATGGTGCGGCCGGCGGCGGCCAGCGCACCGCGGTGCGCCGCCGCGTCGATGCCGAGCGCCATGCCGCTCACGACACCGGCGCCGGATCGCGCCGCCGCCTCGCCCAGCTCGCGCGAGACCCGCTCGCCGTAGCGCGTGCAGCGGCGGGTGCCGACGATCGCCACCAGCGGCCCGGCGAGCATGGCGGGGTCGCCGGCGGCGAACAGCACCGGCGGAGGGTCGGCCAGGTCGAGCAGCGCCGCGGGATAGTCCGCCTCGCCCTGGATCATCACGTGCCCGCCGGGCATCGTGGCCATGCGGACCAGGGCCTGCTCCGCCTCCCGAAGCGCCGTCGCGCGAGCGGGGCCGGCGGCGGCCTCCCGCAGCGCCGCCGGGGCATCCAGGCGCGCGCGGAGCTGCCGGTAGCGCGCGGGCCCCACGCCGGGGGCGAGGGCCAGCGCGAGGGCGGCGACCCGCGCCTCGGGATCAGGGGAGCGGAGCGTGCTCGTCCCTCCGTTCGGCCGCGCGCCTGAGGGACTGCAACTCACGCCACCAGCCGGCGAGCAACTCGTCCAGGCCCAGGCGACCGGGGGCGCTGATGGCGAAGCTGCCAAAGCCGCCGGGAGCCTCGATGGGTGGGGTGTACAGCTCGCCGAGCAGGTCGCACTTGCTGAACACCACGCAGTGCGGCTTGCCCGCGAGCTCGGGCGAGTAGAGCTCCACCTCGCGCCGGAGTTGATCGTACTCCGCCTGCCAGTCCAGCGCATCGATGGGGATGAGGAACGCGAGCACCCGCGTGCGCTCGATGTGGCGCAGGAACTGGAGCCCCAGTCCCCGGCCTTCGTGCGCTCCTTCGATGATGCCCGGGATATCGGCCACCACGAACGTGCGATGATCCGTGAGCGCGACCACGCCTAGGTTGGGGGCGAGGGTGGTGAACGGATAGTCGGCGATCTTGGGGCGGGCGGCCGAGATCACCGAGAGCAGCGTGGACTTGCCGGCGTTCGGCTGGCCCACCAGCCCGATGTCGGCGATGAGCTTGAGCTCGAGCTCCAGGGTGCGCTGCTGGCCTTCCTCGCCAGGCTGCCATTCGCGCGGCGCCTGGTGCGTGGCGGACACGAAATGGGCGTTGCCCTTCCCTCCTCGGCCGCCGCGCGCGACCACGATCTCCTCGCCCGACTCGAGCACCTCGCCGATGATCTCACCCGTGTCCTGGTCGCGCACCACGGTGCCGGGGGGTACGGGCAGCACGACGTCGGCGCCACTGCGCCCCGTCATGTTGGACCCCATCCCGTGCTCGCCGCGCTCCGCCGTCCACGAGTCGCGGTACGTGTAGTCGAGCAGCGTGGCCAGGTTGGAGTCGCCGCGCACGATCACGTCGCCGCCACGACCACCCTCCCCGCCGTCGGGCCCGCCCAGCGGAACGAACTTCTCTCGGCGGAACGAGGTGGCGCCCGAGCCACCGGTGCCCGCTGCCACCCGCACCACCACGCGATCAATGAACATGCCTATCCAATCCTGTGCTTCGAAGGTCGATCCGAGTGGGCATCGTGCCGGCGGGCGGCGTGCCCGATCGCGGCGGGTGTTGCGCGGACTACGGCTGCTCTCACAGCGGCGGTGCCGTATGGCGACGAAGGGCGGGCCGTCGCGCGGTGCTACTTGCCCGAGACCTTCGCCCAGAGATGCCAGTAGCGGTCCACGTCGTCGGGGCGGATGAAGTCCGCCACCGCCTCGAGCGTCGCTGTCACCTCGTCGCGGCTGGCGCCCGCGTGCAGCGCCCCGTGCAGGTGCGAGTGCAGCTGCCGATCCTGCCCGGACGCGGCACAGGTCGCCACGACGCACAACTCGCGGCGCTTGAGGTCCAGCTCCGGCCTCGAGAGCACCTTGCCGTAGCCGTCGGTGATCATCCAGGCATCGAGCGCCGGATGCAGCGCCTCGATGTTGCGACGCAACGGCTCGTAGAACGGTCCGTAGACCACGGCGCACGTGCGCTCGCCATCGCGCGTCCACGCCTGATGGTTGCCGTGGGCCGCCGCGCGGTCCTCGGCCGGCGCGGGACGTCCCGAGATGCGACGCCACATGCGCATGCCGTTGAGCGCGCGCGGGAACCCGGCGAACAGGTACGTCTGCAGCAGCAGCTCCTCGATCCAGGCGGCCGGTGTGACGGCGCGCGTCTGCTCGAGCGCTTCGCGAATGGCGTCCTCGCCGGACGCGCTGAGCGCGGCCGCCGCGCGGACGAGCGCCACCGTCGCCTCGTCGAGCGGGCTCACCATCGCACCGCTCCCATCCTCCGGCGTCATCGAACGCGCCCGGGCGCCATCTCGGCGCCCCGCTCCCGGGCGGGCGGTCATGCCGCAGGTCCCACGGCGCCCACCACCTCGCCCCGCGTGTTCCGCACCGGCTTGTGCAGGAACTCGGCGAGCCGGAGCGGCAGAGGGGTGGGCAGCGCGTCCAGCTCGTGCAGCAGTCGCAGCACCGCCGCGTACTGCGCGCGCTGCGCCCCGTCCTCCACCTTGAGCGCCGCCCCGATGCCCTGGTCCAGCACCGCCAGCGAATGCACCCCTTCGGCGCCCACCTTGGAGAGGACGCGGCCCTCCGTCTCCTCCATCAGCACCGTGTCGAATCGATCGGTGCCACCCACCAGGAAGGGATTGGTGCGCATGGCATCCACCACCCGCATCGGGATGTCCTCGCATGCGGTGGCCGCGGCGGCCAGCCGGGCGTACGCACGTGCCATGTTGCGCAGCGGAAGCCCGAACACCACCACCGCACAGCCGTCGCTGGCCAGCCACAGGTCGCCCGGCGCCATGCCCGTCCAGCGCGCCACGCTGTCCAGCGCGGCCTGCTGCACCGGGTGTGCGAGGCGCTCGTAGCCGTGCAGCGACCAGCCCTGCGTCTGGGCCAACGCGAGCATGGCCGCGTGCTTGCCGGAGCAGTTGTTGTGCAGGCGCGTCGGACGGCCACCCGACTCCCGCAGCAGCCGCGAGCCGCGGGCCGAGAGCGGCTCGTGCGGCCCGCACGCCAGGTCGCCCTCCTCCAGCCCGATACTCCGCAGCATTCGCTCTGCTACCGCCACGTGCTCCGGCTCACCGCCATGGGACGCGCAGGCGAGCGCGATGTCGTCGGCGCTCCAGTGCAGCGCGTCCACGCCGCCCGAGGCGAGCAGCGGCATCACCTGGAACGGCTTGGCGCACGAGCGCCAGAACGAGACGAGCTCGGGATCGCGCGCCGTGGCGAGCAATCGGTCGTCGGGGCCTACCACGGCGGCGTGAACGCGGTGGCGCGATTCGATGTCGGTACCGCGCGTCACCGCGATGTCCAGGTCAAACGTCTGCATGCCCGAAAACTAATCGGGTCGCACCGGCTCCCGCGGCGCCATCCGCCAGCTGGCCAGCACGGCGCCGGCAAGCACGAGCGCCCCGCCGGCGAGCGTGCCGGCCGACGGCCGCTCGCCGATGGCCGGAATGAGGGCCGCGAGGAGGGTGGCGCCCACCGGCTCGCCCAGCACGGTGAGGTTCACCACGTAGGCGGGCAGGTAGCGCAGCGCCCAGTTCATCCCCGTGTGGCCCAGCAGCATGGGCCCCAGGGCGAGCCCCGCGAAGATCAGCAGCTCGCGGGGCGACGGCGAACGGTGCGAGACCCCGAGCGGGATGGCGATGAGCAGCAGGATGACGAAGCACGCCCCGTACACGAGCGCCACGTACGGCCAGAGGCTCAACCGGCCGCGCAGCGAGCGTCCCGCCAGGTAGTACGCTCCCGCCGTGGCGGCGCCCACCACCGCGAGCAGGTTGCCGAGCGGTGGATTGGAGCCCTGCCCCGCCACGCCGCCGGCCAGCGCCACCACCGCGCCTCCGGCCATGGCCACGGCGATGCCCGCCCCCTGGCGCCGCGACGGCGTCTCACCCAGGAAGGCCGCCGAGCCCAGTGCGATGACCACCGCCTGCAGGTTCACGAGCACCACGGACGCGGCCACCGTGGTATAGCCGAGGGACGCGTTCCACGACCAGAAGTGCAGCGCCAGCATGGTGCCCGCGCCCAGCGCCAGCCGGAGGTCGCGAGCGCGCACCGACCGAAGCTGTCGCCAGCTGCCCGTGACCACGAGCGCCACGACCACCACGATGAGCGTGAAGCCCAGGCGCCACACGGCGATGGTGACCGGATGCTCGCCGGACAGCCTGGTGAGCGGTGCGGCCACCGAGATGCCGAGGACCGCGAGGACGAGAACGAGGTAGGGCGACACGTGCCGGGTGGAGAAGGCGGGGAGCGGTACGCCGCTGGGCCCGCGGCGGCACGCTGGGATGGGACCAGCAAGCCGGATCGCCGCCACGACGATCCCGCCCCAGGCCCATCATCTCCCTCAGAACACCTTGATCATCCCCTTGGTGTACTTCTGCGGATTGCGGCGCACGTCCTCGAGGATGGAGTTCAGATCCGTGAGCGTCTTGTTCAGCCGGTCGTACAGCTCCTGGTCGGTGAGGAGCCGGGAGGCGGTGCCGTTGCCGCTGTGCAGGAGGGTCAGCAGCGAGTCCGCACCGCCCACCACGCTCACCAGGCGCGTGTACAGGGTGTCGTCGCGAAGCAGGCGACCCAGCGTGCCCTGGTTGGAGTTGAGCTGACCGAGGAGCGAGTCCAGCGAGGCCACGGCGCCATTCAGATTCGTGTACAGCGTCGGGTCGTCCAGCATCCGGCCCAGGGTGCCGTCGCGGTTCTGCAGCCGCGTGAGCAGGCGGTTGGTCTGCTGCAGGGTGCCGGTGAAGTCGTCGTAGAGATCGCGGCTGGTGAGGAGCTGTCCCACGGTGCCCTCGCCGCGCGCCAGCCCGCCGGTGATGGAGCGCAGGTCGGCCGTGAGCTGCACGACGTCCACCACCGCGCCGGAGGCCTGCGCGATCACGTAGTCGTAGTCCACGGTGGGCGCGGTGAGGATGGTGTCCGAGTCCTGCAGCACGGAATAGCGCGGCGTGCCCACGCTGATGTCCACCACCTTGTCGCCCAGCAGGCCGAGCGTGCGCACCTTGGCGCGGGAGTCGGCGCGCACCTGCTGCTGCAGCGCCTGGTCCAGCGAGAGCACGAGGCGCAGGTTGCGCAGCGTGTCGCCGTCCGGTGGCAGGAACTGGATCTCCTTCACCGTACCGGCCAGCTGACCCGCGATCATCACCGACCCGCCCTCGCGCACCCCGTTCGCGTTGGCCACGAACGTGTAGAGCGTGTAGCGGGAGGTGAACAGGTTGGCGGCCGTGCCCAGGCGGATGACGGCGATGATGAGCAGCGCCAGCGCGAGCAGGATGAGGAGCCCCACGCGCAGCTGCTCCCACGAGATGAAGGTCGGGCGTCTCACGAGCGGAACCTCATCAGAGGCCTCCCAGAAAATCGCGAATGTAAGGGTCGTCGCTCGCGGCCATCTCCTCGGGCGTGCCGAAGAAGGTGATGGTGCGCTCGTACAGTAGGGCGATGTGCGAGGCCATGCGAAAGGCGGAGCGGATGTCGTGCGAGACGACCACGCTGGTCACGCCGAGCTCGCGTTGCAGCTTGATGATGAGCCGGGTGATCACGCCCGTGGTGAGCGGGTCGAGCCCGGAGGTGGGCTCGTCGTAGAGCATGATGCGCGGGTTGCTGGCCATGCCGCGCGCGATGCCGACGCGCTTCCGCATGCCGCCGGACAGCGCGGATGGGAGCTTGTCCACCACCTCGTCCGGAGCCAGGTCCACGAACTGCAGCTTCTCGCGTACGCGCGCCTCGATCTCGTCGTCGCTCAGATCGGTGTGCTCGCGCAGCGGGTAGGCGACGTTCTCGAAGACGCTCATGGAATCGAACAGCGCGGCGCCCTGGAACACCATCCCCATCTTCTGTCGCACCCGCAGCGCCTCCGCGTACGAGAGGGGCGCGATGTCCTGCCCGTCGATGTAGACGCGACCGTCGTCCGGGGAGAGCAGGCGGAGCAGGAGCTTGAGGATGGTGGACTTGCCCGTGCCCGACTCGCCCACGATGACGACGGTCTCACCGGCGCGCGCCAGGAACGAGATGTCGTCCAGGATGGGGCGGTCGAAGCTGAGCGAGATGTGCTCCATCTCGATCACCGCGCCGGGCGCCGGCCCGGGATCCTCGGCGCGCGGCCGGTCGGCCGGCTCGTCGCTCGACAGCTCGCGCCGGATGGCGTCGCGCACCGCCTGCTCGCGTCGCTCCGCCTCGCCGGCATCGCGCAGGCGCCGGCCGCCCTCGGCTTCCCGCCGATCCTCGCTCATGTCCCGAGCACCGAGAGCATGATCTGCGTCAGGAAGTAGTCCGAGATCAGGATGCTCACGCTCGCGGCCACAACCGTGCGCGTGGTGCTCAGCCCCACGCCCTCGGTGCCGCCAGTGGTGGCCAGCCCGTAGTAGCATGCGACGGTGGAGATGATGCCGCCGAAGATGAACGGCTTCACCAGCCCCTGGATGAAGTCGTTGGGGATGTAGCGCAGCGTGAAGCCGCCGCTCGCGATCTGCTCCCACACCGTGCGGAAGTAGGCCTCGGTGGGAATGCCGACGTACGCCGCCGCGATCACGTTGCCGCCAATGATGCCCACCACGTCGGACACCACCGTGAGCACGGGCAGCATGATGAGCGCGGCGAGCACGCGCGGCGTCACCAGCTTCTTGATCGGGTCGGTGCCGAGGGTGTTGAGCGCGTCGATCTGCTCGGTGACCTTCATGGAGCCCAGCTCCGCGGCGATGCCCGAGCCCACCCGGCCGGCCACCATCAACCCGGCCAGCACGGGGCCCAGCTCGCGGATCATGGAGGCCGAGACGAGGCTGCCCACGTACTGGCTGGCGCCGAAGGTCTTGAGCTGCACGGAGCTCTGGAGCGCGAGCACCATGCCGGTGAAGAAGCCGGTGAGGACCACGATGCCGAGTGACTTCACCCCGATCGCGTCCATCTGCTGCACCACGTCCTGCGCGTAGAACGGCCGCGCGAAGATGAAGCGCAGAGACGCGAGGGACAGGCTGACGTACTCCTGGACGGCGAAGATCTTCTTCTTCGCCGCGACGTTCACGCGCGAGAGGATGCCTGGCAAGCGGTGGGTGATCGAGGGTGGTGCAGGACGACTGCGGGCGGATCGGGCAAGGGTTGTGCCGGGCGCGGCCGTCCCAACCGCGATCGTACGCCCCGCTGACACACTAACACCTTCCGTGAGCCGGCCCGGCATCGGCCCGGGCGCGCCGGGGCCGATGCCGGGCCGCGTTGACCGCCACGGATGGGCGGTCTAGCTTCTCCGCCCATGCCAGCCACCCTCTCGCGCGACCGCCTCGGCGCCCTGCTCCACGCCGCTCGCGGGCTCCGCATCGCCATCGTGGGCGATGCCATGCTCGACGTCTACCTGCGGGGCGACGTGGAGCGCATCTCGCCCGAAGCCCCCGTGCCCGTGGTGCGCGTCCGGGATCGCCGCCATGCGCTGGGCGGCGCGGCCAACGTGGCGCAGAACGTGACCGCGCTGGGCGCCGCCTGCGAGCTGGTGTGCGCGGTGGGCGCCGACGCCGCCGGCACGCAGCTGCGCGCCATGTTGGCCGACCACGGCATGGTGGAGCGCGGGCTGGTGGATGTCGGGCGCCCCACCACCACGAAGACCCGCCTCGTGGCGCGCGCGCAGCAGGTGGTGCGCTTCGACGAGGAGGACGACGCGGACCTCGACGCCACCGCGTCGGTGCGCATCGAGGACGCGGTGCGGCTCGCGGTGGCCGACGCCGACGCGCTGGTGCTCGAGGACTACAACAAGGGCGTGCTCGTGCCGTCGGTGATCGCCGTCGCCGTGGCCGCCGCCGCCGAACGCGGCATCCCCGTGGTGGTGGACCCCAAGTACCGGAACTTCTTCGCCTACCGCGGCGCCACGGTGTTCAAGCCGAATCGCCGGGAGCTGGAATCCGCGTTGGGCGCCGCGGTGAACCTGGACCATCCCGAGGCGCTGCCCGAGGTGTTCCGGCGCCTGGGCGTGGAGAACCTGCTCCTCACGCTCGGCGAGCACGGCATGGCCATCCTCTCGCCGGAGGGCGGCGTGGTGCGCATCCCCACCACCGCCCGCGAGGTGTACGACGTGGTGGGCGCGGGCGACACCGTGACGGCGTACCTCGCGGCGATGCTGGCGGCCGGCGCCAGCATCCGGGAGGCGGCCGTGATCGCCAACTTCGCGGCCGGCGTGGAGGTGGGGAAGCTGGGCGCGGCGACGGTGAACGCCGACGAGGTGCTGCAGGCTCAGGCCGAGTATCTCGAGCAGGTCGCGGTGGGCGGATGAGGCGCGGCCCCGGGCCGCGGCGCGCCACACGCGCCACGCGCGTCGCGCTACGGCGCCTCGCGCTGCTCACGGCGCTAGCCGGCGCCCCCGCCGTCCTTCCAGCGCAGGCTTCTCCCTATGTTCCGCTCGACGATCCGGCCTACCACTACGTGGACGCGCTGCTCGCGCGCGGTCGTCTCACGTCGCTCTCGGCACTGGAGCGCCCCTACCGGGTCGCCGACGTTCGCCTGGCATTGAATGCCGTGCCGGCGCGTCCCGCCGGCCGCGTCGTGGCGGGCTGGGAGCGGGCGCTCCGCCAGGCGATCGTGCGGTGGGATCCCGTGCCGCCACCCGCCGACACCCTCATGCCGGTGGAGCCGGTTCGGCTGGCGTTGCTGGCGGACGTGGCGGTGATCGGCACGGCGCAGACGTCGGGCCGGCGGGAGCTCATGCTGGCGGACGACGCGTCGGGCACGTTCCCCGGCGCGCAGCTGCGCGCCGCCGTCGTGGCCGGCCCGGTGGTGGCGGCCACCCATGGCTACCTGGACAACCGGCTGCAGGACGACCCCGAGTTCGCCGGCCGCAAGGACCGGGCAGTGTCGGGCCGGGTGGAGGACGCGTACGTGGGCGGGCAGTGGAAGTACGGCGAGGTGACGCTGGGCCGCCTGAGCCGTTCCTGGGGCCCGGGAACGCTGGACGGGCTCCAGATGGGCAACTACGTGTACAGCTACGACCACCTCTACGCGCGCCTCGGCACGCCCGGCTTCCATGCGGCCACGATCCTCGCTCGGCTGAACGACGGGCCGGGCACGTTCTCGCCCCTGGTGCAACGCTACCTGGGCATGCACCGCCTGGCGGGGCGGTGGCGCGGGCTGGAGGTGGCCGCCACGGAGACCTACGT
>DATANT010000135.1:0-1779 GCA_036266115.1 Gemmatimonadaceae bacterium
TCGGGCAGCAGTGAGCTCACCCGCACCCGTCCCGAGGGCAGGGTGAGGTAGGGCGAGTTCTCGTCCGCCTTCGTGTTGATGCCGAGCCGCGTCTCGTTGAGGACGTTGTTGACGTACGTGGAGAAGTTGCCCTGGAGCGCGCCGTTCCAGCTGCCCGACTCGCCGCCGCGCGCCGGGAGCGACGCGTCGCCGATGCCCGTGCCGGAGTTCTGCCGCCAGCTGCCGGTGGCCGTGAAGTTCAACGTGCGCTGGCCACTGGGCGAGAGATCCAGACGGGCCATGAGCGAGCCCTGGTCCGCGCGCTGACTGGACGGGATGCCGCTCACGGTGGTGGGGATGCCGAGCTGGTCGAGCAGGCCGAGGAATCGCGCGAGCGAATCCGGCGCGATGCCCATCCGCTGGAGGCGCACGTCGTCCGCACTCAGGATCGAGCGAAGGTCACTGGAGCGGCGGCCGACCTGCGCGGAGAGGCTGTAGAACGCCTTGTCGCGCACAAGCGGCCCGGACACGCTGCCGCCGAGCGAGTAGTTGCTGTATTCCTGCCCCGAACGCGCCGCCGACGGATCGCTCCACTGCAGCCCCGGATGGTCCAGTGCGAGCGACACGTTGCGTTGCACGAAGTTGGACGCGGGGAGGGAGCGCACCGAGAGTTGCGCCCCGCTGAAGCCACCGCGCGACGCGTCGAAGGTAGTGGTCGCGAGGCTCGTCATGACGGCCGCGTCGCGCGGAAGGTTGCCGGCGTCCGCCTGCATCCCGTTCATCGTGACGCTGTTCTGCTCCGCGCCCAGGCCGAGCACCGAGAAGCCCGCCGCGCCGCCGTCCACGCCCGGGATCAGCGTGACGCCTTCCAGGGTAGCGGCGAGCGCCGCGAGGTTCCCGAGCTGCTCCGGCGTGAGGATGGCGTTGCCGGCACCGAGCCGCGCCTCCGAGCCGCCGACGTCCGGCGCGCCCACCGGGTTCTGGCGGACGCGCTCGCGCTGGTCCGCCAGCACGCGCACCGCGTCGAGCATGGTCGGCGTGCGCACGAGCTTCGCCGTGACCAGCAGCACGGGATCGTCCTCGATGCGCTGCACCCGTGTCTCGAACGGCTGCAGCCCGATGGAGACGATGCGGACGAAGTAGTCGCCGCCGCCGTTGGCGAAGAGAATGGTGAAGCGCCCCCTGTCGTCCGTGCGGCCGGTGCGCGAGGTCTCCGCGGCCAGCGAGGTGACGGTGACCTGCGCGTCGCGAATGGGCTGCCCGCTGGAATCCGTGACGGTGCCGCGGATGATGTCCGGGTCCTGCGCGACCGCGGTGCGTGGGGCGAGCAGGACGACCACGGCGAAGGCGAGCAGCGCGACCAGCAGGCGTGTGCGGTGCGCCGGGTTCCGGAGCGAAGTGAAAGCGGCCATGGGTGAGGCGTGAGGCGGGAGTGAGGCCCCAGGGCGGCGGCCGGACGATGCGGAACTGGGCGCCGCATGCCGGGCGGCGCGAGTCGGAGCTGTTGCTGGCGCTGCTGTCAGACGGACGACAGGCCGGTCGCGTTAATCGAACGTTACCCGCGGACGGTCACGACGGCGTGCAGGTGACCGGTGCCTCGATGGGTCGCCACGTGTGGACGGCCGCGGTTCGGGCTCCAGTCGGCCGCGCAGCCAGCCTCCGGTGACCCGCCCGCCCCGCCATCGTCTTTACCAGTGCGGCTGACGCGGCCGCTCGGCCACCTGCGCCGGCGCACTCGCCCACGCTTTCCCTCGTCGCGTCCGGGCCGTCCCGCTCATCCTCGCGTGGAGAGGGCGGTGG
>DATANT010000136.1:0-9122 GCA_036266115.1 Gemmatimonadaceae bacterium
GAAGCGTGGAACGGCTGGCCCGTTCCACGCTTCGACGTTCCGGGTCGATCGCCGCGCGCTAGGCACCGAGGCGCGCCTCCGAGCCGGGATGCATGTTCGACGGCACGAGCATGATGAGTCCGATCGCGGCCGAAACCGCGAGCGCCGCGCCCACGCCGAACGCCATGGCGGCGCCGTATCGATCCCAGACCATCCCGAAGAGCACGGACGCGGGGAGCGCCCCCAGCCCGATGGCCAGGTTGTACCAGCCGAACGCCGCGCCCCGGCGCGCCGCCGGCACGAGGTCCGCCACCAGCGCCTTCTCCACTCCCTCGGTGAGCCCGAAGTACAGGCCGTACACCAGAAAGAGTGCCCACGCGTGCCACGTCTCGGTGGCCCGCGCGAACAGCACGTATACGGCGGCGTACAGCAGCCAGCCGGCCACGATGAGCGGCTTTCGCCCGAGGCGGTCCGAGAGGGCGCCGCCCGGCGCGCTGCTCGCGGCCTTCACCACGTGCAGCGCCGCCCAGAGCAGCGGGATGAGCGGCGCGGCCACGCCCAGCTGCGAGGCGCGCAGCAGCAGGAACGCGTCGGAGGAGTTGCCGAGCGTGAACAGCAGGAGCACTACCAGGTAGCGGCGGAAGCTCGCGGGCAGCGGCGCGCGGAGGTCGGGCGGGCCGGCGATCCCCGGCTCCACCGCCGCGTGCACCGCGCGCCGCGGCTCGCGCACGAGCACCGCGAG
Organism: Gemmatimonadaceae bacterium; assembly: GCA_036266115.1. Taxonomy (GTDB): domain Bacteria; phylum Gemmatimonadota; class Gemmatimonadetes; order Gemmatimonadales; family Gemmatimonadaceae; genus DATANT01. The sequence goes on from DATANT010000136.1 coordinate 722, forward strand.
CGCGAGCACGGCCAGCGCCCCGGGCAGCGCGGCCCAGAGGAACACCTCCCGCAGCGGCAGCCCCAGCCCGCTCAGCATGCCGAAGGCGAGCAGCGGCCCGATCACCGCGCCGGCGTGGTCGGCGGCGCGGTGGAAGCCGAACGCGCGGCCACGGATCTCGGGCGCCACGCTGTCCGCGATCAGCGCATCGCGCGGCGCGGTGCGGATCCCCTTTCCCACCCGGTCGGTCATCCGGATGGCGAGCACCTGCGAGGTGGCGGTGGCCAGCGCGATGAGCGGCCGCGCCACCGCGGCCAGCGCGTATCCGGCCACCACCAGCGGCTTGCGGCGCCGCACGCGATCGGACCACCACCCGCTCGCGAGCTTGAGCAGCGCCGCCGTGGTCTCGGCCGCGCCCTCCACCAGCCCCACGGCCGCCGCGCTCGCGCCCAGCACGGTGCTCAGGAACAGCGGCAGCAGCGGGTAGATGATCTCGCTCGACGCGTCGGTGAGCAGGCTCACGAGCGAGAGCGCGAGCACGTTGCGGCCGAGGGCCCGCGAGCGGGCCGCCGGCGCGGACGCGGGGGCCGGGGCGGCTGGTGTCCGTTGGCGCACGGGAACGAGGGCAGGACGCGGGGACGAGCGCATTGACGGTGGTGCCGCCGGAAGTCTATCGCCACCGGCGGCGCCCAGCACCCGCTGCGCCATCTGGACCGGCGGCCGGGCGCTCTTGCGCCCGGCCGGGAGAAGCGCCAATAAGGATGCGTGTCCACCTCATCTCCGCCCTGCCCCGTGACGCAGGTGCACTCGGCGCTCGATTCGGCGCGGGCGCGGCTCGCCGCCCGCGACGAGGAGATCGTGTGCGCGCAGATGGCGGTCTCGGAGATCGCCGCGCCCACGGGCCACGAGGGCCGGCGCGGCGCCTGGGTGGCGGAGCGCTACCGGGCGCTGGGCCTGGCCGGGGTGCACATCGACGCCGCCGGCAACGTGCGCGGCACGCGGCCCGGCGCCGAGGAGCTGCCGCCGGTGGTGGTGTGCGCCCACCTGGACACCGTGTTTCCGCGCGAGACGCCGCTCACGGTGCAACGGCAGGGCAACCGGCTGGCCGGCCCGGGCATCGGGGACAACGGCCGCGGCCTGGCGGCCATGCTCGGCATCGCCGGCGAGCTGGATGGCCGTCGCGTGCGGCTGCGCCGGCCCGTGCTGTTCGCGGCCACCACGGGCGAGGAGGGTGCCGGCGACCTGCGCGGCGCGAAGCACCTGTTCCAGGACCTCGCGAACGACAGCCAGCCGGCCGCCGCCGTGATCGCGCTGGACGGCGCGGGCGACGAGCGCGTGGTGCACCGGGCCCTGGGCGCGCGGCGCTTCCGCATCGAGTTCACCGGCGCCGGCGGCCACAGCTGGGCGGCCTTCGGCATCGCCAACCCGGTGCACGCCGCCGCCGTCTGCGCGGCGCGCATCGCCGCCCTACCGCTGCCGCGCGCGCCGCGCACCACGCTGAGCATCACGCGCATGGGCGGCGGGCTCGCGGTGAACGCCATTCCCGCCGACGGCTGGCTGGAGGTGGACGTGCGCTCCACCGCGCCGGCCACGCTCGAGCGGCTCTCGCGGGAGATCCAGCTCATCGCCAGCGCCGCGGCGGCCGCGGAGAGCCAGCGCCGGGCACACGGCACACCGCCGCTCACCGTCCAGGTCACCCGCATCGGCGACCGGCCGTGTGGCGTGGTGCCCACCGACCACCCGCTGGTGCAGACCGCGTTCGCCGCCACGCGCCTCATCGGCCGCGATCCCGAGAGCGGCACGGCGTCCACGGACGCCAACGTGCCGATCAGCCTGGGCATCCCCGCCATCGCCATTGGCGCGGGGGGCCGCGGGGGCGACGTGCACACGGCCGCGGAGTGGTTCGACAATACGCACGGCGCGCTCGGCATCGCGCGCGCCCTCACCATCGTGGGTGCCGCCGCGGAGCTGATCACGGCACGCTGACCCCGACACCCCGACGCCGAGGCCGCGCGGACCGCGCGGACCGCGCGAGACCGGCACGTCGGATGGATCGTCTCATTCACGCAGCACCACCCCCGCCCCACCGCTCCCGGACACCGTTGTTCCTCTCCCGAATGCTGGACAGGCTGCGCGGTCGGCCGCGCGCCGAGGCCGCCCCCCCGGTGCGCGCCACCCCCACCGCGTCGTTCCGCGTCACGCCGGCCCCGGCCGACGCCACCGCGGTGCGCCGGGTCGCGCCCCCCAGCGCCGAGGCGGCGGACGTCGCCGTGGTGCGCGAGGTCCTCGCGTCCATCGCGCCGGAGAGCGCGACGCTCGCCCAGGGCGCGTCGAGCGCCGACGCGGAGCGCGATCTGTCGGCCCAGCTCCACGCCGCCGTGCAGCGCCTGCGCGAGGAGCTCTTTCCCGACGAGCTGGAGAGCGATGCCCCGCTCATGTTGCAGGCGATCGAGGCCATGGGGCCCACGAGCATCCGGCAGCTCCCCGGCGCGGCACAGGAGGCCCTGATCGCCTGCCATGCGTTCGACGGCACGTGGAGCACGCTCATCCCGCTCTTCGAGCACGACCCGATGCTCACGCAGGCGTTGCTGCGCGAGGCCAACTCCGCCCACTATGCCACGGCGAGCGGCGCCCCCTGCGTGTCGCACAAGGAGGCCATGGTGCGCATCGGGCTCTCCGGCGTGCGCAACGTGCTGCTCACCGCCACCCTGGAAGGGATGCTCTGCCGACCGGGCCCGGAGTACGTGCCCATGGCCACGGCCGTCTGGGCGCACATGGTGCGCACCGGCCCGCTGGCGCGCCACCTGGCGCCGGCGTTCGGCGTGCAGCCGGACCAGGCCTTCGCCCTGGGGCTGCTGCACGACGTGGGTAAGCTGGTGCTCTTCGACGTGCTCAGCGCACTGCGCGCGGACCACCGCCGGCCCATGGCGCTCTCCCCGTCGCTGCTGCGCGACGCGCTGTTCCGGCTGCACGAGCCGCTGGGCGGCATCGCCGCACTGCGCTGGGGACTGGGCGCCGAGGCCGCGCGCACCATCGCCCACCACCACCGCGACCCGGTGCCCCGCCACCACGATCCCGTGTGCGAGCTGGTGTTCGTGGCCGAGAAGGCGGACCTCGCGGCACAGCGCGGCGAGACGCTCGACCTGCCCTCGCTGTGGGCGGTGGGCCAGCTCAGCGGCGCGGTGGAGCGCACCCGCGCGCTGCTGGCGGAGGCGGAGGGAGAGTAGGCGGGCGGGCGAGGTCTGGGAAGCGCGCGACCTCGCCGGCCCGCGGGATGCTCACCCCGCCGCGACCCGCACTTCCGAATGGTCGCCCACCGTCACCTCGCCGTTCACGCCATCGAGCACCACGTCGTCCCCCACGAGCGAGTTGACGAGCGCCGACCGCTCGATGGTGGCGTTGGAGCCCACCACGGAGTCGCGCAGCGTGGAGCCCTCGATCACCGTGCCGGCGCCGATGGACACGTTGGGGCCGATGGTCGCGTTCACCACGCGCACGCCGTCCTCGATGTAGACCGGCTCCACGATCGTCGCGCTCGGATCGAGGTTCGTGGGCTTGCGCGCCCGCCCCTTCTCCAGCATCACGCGGTTCGTGTCGAGCAGCGTGTCGATCTTGCCGGCGTCGTACCACCCCTGCACGTCGATCGCCTGGATGCGGGCGCCACGCTCGATCATGTACTGGAACGCGTCGGTCAGGTAGTACTCGCCCTTGTTCGTGGGCTGCCGCAGCACGTGGTCGATGCCCTCGTACAGCAGCTGCCAGTTGCGGATGTAGTACAGGCCGATGTTGGCACGCTTGGAGATGGGCTCCGAGGGCTTCTCCACGATGCGCGTCATGTAGCCGTCGGCGTCGGTGACCACCACGCCGAAGCGCTGGTAGTCCTCCACCTCCTTCGTCCAGATGATGCCGTCGGCATCGCTCCGCTCGATCACCGACAGGTCGGCGTCGAAGACGGTGTCCACGAAGATGATGAGCACCGGCTGGTCCACGTACGCGCGGGCCAGCGCCACCGCGCCGGCGGTGCCGTCCTGCACCGCCTGCTCCACGAACACGGCGGGGATGCGCGACGTCTCGTGGACGTAGGCCTCCACCTTCTCCTTCAGGTGCCCGGTGATGTAGACGATCTGCTCCACGGTGCCGAGGCGCTCGAGGTCCTCGAGGATGTACCCCATCACCGGTTTGCCCGCCACGCGGAGCATGGGCTTGGGCGTGACGTGCGTGTGCGGGCGCAGGCGGGTGCCCTTGCCGGCGAGCGGAATGATCACCTTCATGGTGCGCTGGTCCCCTGGCGACCGTAACGGTCGGTGAGTCGAACGACGTCGTGGAGCTCGGGGGTGGAGACCTCGAGCACATCGCAGTCGGTGACGGCTTCCATCTGGTGCACGGTGCCCGGCGTGATGCGGAATGCCTGGCCCACCGTGAGGTGCATGTCCCGCAGCTCGCCGTCCTGTTGCACGCGATACAACAGCTGCCCGGCGAGCAGGTACACGGTCTCGTCCTTCTGCTCGTGATACTGCACGCTCAGGGCCTCGCCCGCCTTGATGTGCAGGATCTTGCCCACGTAGCGCTCCGTGTGCGCCCAGATGGTCTCGTGGCCCCAGGGCTTGGGTACGACGGTCACCGATACCGCACCGCTCATGCGTCGCTCCTCGATGGCGGGCTGGCCGCCAGGCTGGATGGTGAGGTCACACAGGCACTGATGCACTGCCCGCAGCCGGTACAGCCGGGCTGCAGCACGGGGCGTCCGCGCGCGTCCAGGGTGATGGCCGCCTCGCCCACCGGGCACGCGCGCGCGCACACCCCGCACGCCACGTCACGATGCGCGATGCACCGCCCGGCGTCGACCTCCAGATGGGCCAGGCGAATCTCGCGCCACCCGCCCTCGGGCACCGTGAGCGCGCCCGACGGGCAGGCGGTGGCGCACGGCATGTCCGGGCACATCACGCACGCGGCGAGCGCCACGTCCAGCACCGGTGTGCCCGACGCCAGGCCATGGCCGCCCGGCAGCAGCGTGATGGCCTGCACCGGGCACGCCGACGCGCACGCGCCGCATCGGGTGCAGGCGGCCACGAAGGCCACCTCGGGCAGCGCCCCCGGTGGACGCTGGAAGCGCTCCGGCACCACGCGCGCCGTGAACGCCTCCGCCGCCCGCTCCAGCGCGCGCCCGACGCCGCGAGTGAAGAACGCCCGCCGGCCCAGCGATTCGTCTGGCATCTCCTGCCTCCGTGCCACTCACCAGATGTCGGAGAACGAGAACGTCCAGCGCAGCGCCACGGCACTCGGCACGTCCCCGGGCTCACGATCCCGCAACCCCACCGCCGCCTGGGGCGTGCTCACCCAGAGCGGCACGTCCACCCGGAAGCGCACGTCGCGGTCGAACAGCAGCCCCCGCACCGCCAGCCCCACGCCGGCATCGGCCAGGGCGCGATCGGGGAGCATGCGCTGCTCGGGACCGGTGTAGTAGCCTCCGTCGGCGAACACGGTGGCGTACACCGTGGCGGCCCGAGGATCCTCGCCGAAGCGATGCAGCGCGCGCGCCTCCTCCAGATTCACCGCCACGATGCCGTTCACGCGCACGAGCGGCTCGAAGCCGCGCAGCCCCGCCCCGCCCAGCGGCGTGTAGTTCACCTCGGGCAGCGCGAGCAGCCCCTCGTCCGGGCGCCAGAGGTGGTTGCCGAACGACTCCGTCGGGCTCTGCCCGCTCACGTACAGCCCGCGCTCGGGCGGCGCCTTGCTCGCGAACGCGGCGTAGCCGCGCACGAAGTGCGCCCACGGCGAGCCGCGCCGGCGACCCAGCCACGAGAACACGCCCTCGCCGCGCGCGTACGGATCCCCGCCGGAGTCAGCGCCCCAGCTCCCCGTCTGCAGGCCGCCGGTGAGCGCCACGCGCAGGGTGGTGCCGCGCGACTCCGGCCAGCGCCGCTCGTGCGCGACGGTGAGGTCGGAGGCCTGCCGCAGCCCCCAGCGCAGCGTGTCCGGCCAGTTGCGATCGTACGGGTAGGTGCCCGTGAAGGTGAGCGACGTGGAGACGCGCGTGCCCCCCACCACGAACCGGCTCTGGTCCCAGGTGCGCGACGCGCCCACCAGCGCCACCCCGTCCAGCACGTAGGTACCCGCGGTGAGCCCGATCACCGGGCTCGCCATGCCCGGAAGACGCGGATTCTCCACGGTGAGCCAGCCCTGCAGGCGCGACGCATGGCGCGACGGAGACGCGGGCTCGAACTCGGGGCCGGCCTGCACCTGCCGCTCCGGGATCTTCACGCTGCTCGCCAGGCCGAAGTCCAGCTGGTTCACCAGCCCGCGGTAGTTGCTCCGCATACGCAGCGCCAGCACCAGCCCACCCGGCCGGCTGTACCACGCGAGCGGCGAGAACGCCGTGAGGTAACGATCGCTCAGGCTCTGGTCGAGCAGCGGCCAGTCGAACGCGAGCTGCGCCGTCCTGGGGTCCAGCCGCGGCAGGGCCACCCCCGCGTCGTTGGGGCCGAACCAGTCACCGGCCGCCCGGATGGGATCGAGGCGCACCTCGAGCGGCTGCTGCGCCGTGCGCACCGTCACGAGCTGGCTGGTCGCGAGCGGATCACCCCGCCCCGTCACCCACCCCGTGTCGGTGCGCACGCCCAGCGCCACGGGATGCAGGTACTCGCCGCGCTTCGTCACCCGGCCCGTGGTCACCCACGTCTCGCCTTCCTGGCGCGTGCGTACCGCGTCCAGCGCGTAGTCCACGAGCCCCGTCGTCCGCAGCCACTGGTCGAAGAACCAGCCGAGCGACGCGCCGTACGCGCGCTCGGCCTCGGTGCGCATCGCGAGCTCGTCCACGTGCCGGAAGGCCCACCGGTCGTAGTAGCCGCGCAGGAAGCCGCGAAAGGCGGAGTCGCCCATCACGTCGCGCAGCGCCGAGTACATGCGCTCGCCCCGCGTGTAGACGCTGGCGTTGTAGATCGAGAACTCGCTGAACTCCGGCCCCGACGTGCCGAGCGGCTCGGCGCGGCCGGTGAGGTCCAGCATGATCGGGCCGAGCGACGTGGCGGGCCGCGCCGCCTTCGCGCGGTATCCCGTGCGCGTGGACGGCGCGGGCGGCGTGAGCTGGCGCGCCCGCTCCTGCGGCGTCTGATTGAGCGCCCACGACGTCTGGTACGAGGTGAGACCCTCGTCCATCCATCCCGAGCGCCACTCGTTGTTGGCGAGCAGGCCGTACGAGTAGATGTGACCGCCCTCGTGCAGGATGAGCCCCTGCGAGGGGGAGCCGTTCATCTGCAGCATGGGGAACTCCGTGCCGCCACTCTCGATGCGGTGCAGCACCGTCATCTGCGGATAGCCGTACGGGCCGTAGACGGACTCCAGCCACCGGAGCGCGGTGATCGTGCGCGCCACCACCTGACCGCGGCCCCACGTACCCTCGTCGCCCGGGCGATAGAGCACGTGCACGCCCACGCTGTCGTACACCGGAAAGCGCATCTCGCGCGGCGGCTCATTGCGCACGTAGTATGCGCCCTCGTAGCGGTAGTCGGGCGACGTGGACCACCCGAAGTGGTGCACGCCCTGCGCGATGAAGCGCACGCGCTTGCTGCCCGTCACCGGCGGCGGTCGATCGGCCGCCGCCGCAACCGAATCCGGCAACCCGTAGACGCACGGCGTGCCCGCCACGGTGCCCCACCGCAGCGCGCGCTCCCATCCCGGGTCGCCCTCCACCACCACGCCCGTGGCACCCAGCACCTGGTCGGTGGCCACGTCGAGCGTCACGTCGAAGTCGCCGAACTCGCCGTAGAACTCTCCCGCCGGCACGAGGGGCTGCGCCTGCCAGCCGCCGCGGTCGTACACCGCCACCTTGGGGTACCACTGCGCGAAGTCGAAGCTCCGGTCGCGCCGCCCCTGGCGACGCGGCAGCGTGGAGGGGCGCGCCTGCCACGCGAAGCGCACGCGCACCGTGTCACCGGGCTGCAGCGCGCGCGGCAGCGCGAACCGCACCACCGTGCTGTCCGGCGCGCCCGGGTACTCCGGCGTCACCGGCACCCCGTCGAAGGTGGGGATCTCGGTGAAGCGCTCGAACGCGTAATCCGGATCCGCCAGGTTCTGGAAGCGCACCCGCCCCTCGCGCGCATCCGCCTCGCTCCACTTGGAGGCCGGGCGAAAGGCGTTCAGGTACTGGTGCACGTAGAACTCGTGCAGCGTGTCCGGCGAGTGGTTCACGTAGGTGAGCGTCGCCGTGGCACGCAGCAGGCTCGTCGACTCGTCCAGGCGCGCGGCGATGGCGTAGTCCGCACGCTGTTGCCAGTAGCCGGTGGTGTCACCGGAAGCCGGCGAGGTGAGCGCGGCCGCCTGCAGGAGCACGAGACCGAAGCGGAGGGGCATGCGGGCGAGGAGGATGGTCGGCATCGCGCCGGCGCGGCGCGGCTGCGGAAGTGTAGTCCCGCGAAGGGACGGC
>DATANT010000137.1:0-15053 GCA_036266115.1 Gemmatimonadaceae bacterium
TCCGCCTGTGGGCCGAGCGCACCGGGGCCGAGTTCGTGGGCGGCAAGCCCGGCACCGATCCCGCCGCCGTGGCCTACGACGCGCTCGACGCCGGCCTCACGCGCGGCGTGGACGTGGTGATCGTGGACACCGCCGGGCGCCTGCACACCAGCGCGGGGCTCATGGAGGAGCTCAAGAAGGTCGCGCGCGTCATCACCAAGCGCATGCCGTCGGCGCCGCACGAGACGCTGCTCGTGCTCGACGGCACCATCGGCCAGAACGCGGTGCAGCAGGCCCGCACCTTCACCCAGGCGGTGCCGATCTCCGGGCTCGTCGTCACGAAGCTCGACGGCACCGCCCGTGGCGGCGTGGTGGTGGCGGTGCACGAGGCGCTCGACGTGCCCATCAAGTTCCTGGGCACGGGCGAGCAGGCGAACGACCTCGTCGCCTTCGACGCGACCGCGTTCTCGCGGGAGCTGCTCGAAGGGTGAGCGAGCGGTGAGCGCGTACCGGTCCGCGGATGGTCGCGGCGACCCACGGCGCAGCACCGCCACCGGCGCCGGTGGCCGGCGCGTGTGGCTCGACACGCCGGTCACGTACCTCAAGGGCGTGGGCCCCAAGCGCGCCGAGACGCTCCAGCGCCTCGGCATCCGCACGGCGGGGGACCTGCTCTACCACGTGCCGCATCGCTACGAGGACGCGAGCACCGTGGCGTCCATCGCGTCGCTGGAGCCGGGGATGGATGGCACGGTGATCGGCCGGGTGGTGAGCAAGGGCGTGATTCCCACCCGCAAGGGACTGCGGATCTTCCAGGCCGTCGTGCGCGACGCCAGCGGGATGATCGAGGTCTCGTGGCCGGGGCAGCCCTTCCTGGACCGCACCATCCAGAAGGGCGACGTGCTGCTGCTCACCGGTCACGTGCGCTTCTTCCACGGCCGGCAACTGCATCCGCGCGAGTACGTGAACCTGGGTGACGAGGAGCAGAGTACCGCCGGCGGCCGCGTGCTCGCGGTGTATCCGGCCACCGAGGGCATCTCGGTGAAGGTGCTGCGGGGCCTGGTGGAGTCGCACCTGGATCTGCTGCTCCCGCTGGTGACGGAGTTCCTGCCAGCGGATGCGCTGGCCGGCACCGGCGTGCCCACGCTGCCCGACGCACTGCGCATGGTGCACCGCCCCACGTCGCTGGCCGACGCGGCCGCGGGGCGCGCGCGGCTGGCCTACGAGGAGCTCTTCCTCGTGCAGATCCTCCACCGCCGCGCCAACGCGCTGGCGCGCGAGCGCCGCACGGGGCTCGCCTTCGAGAACCGGCGCGAGCTCACCTCGCGCCTCAAGGCGGAGCTCCCGTTCGAGCTCACCGGCGCACAGGTGCGCGCCCTGCGCGAGATCTTCGTGGACATGTGCAGCCCCAACCGCATGCACCGGCTGCTGCAGGGGGACGTGGGCAGTGGCAAGACGGTGGTGGCGCTGTTCGCCGCGATGCTCGCGCTGGAGAACGGCTACCAGGCCGCGCTCATGGCGCCCACCGAGCTGCTCGCCGAGCAGCACGCACGCACCCTCGGGCAGCTGCTCGCGCCGTTGGGCCTGGAGCCGCTGCTCGTCACCGGCCGGCTGGGGGCGCGGCAGCGGCGCGAGGTGGACGCGCGCCTCGCCACCAGCGATCCGCTGATCGCGGTGGGCACGCACGCGCTGGTGCAGGAGGCCACCGCCTTCGGCCGCCTGGGACTGGCCATCGTGGACGAGCAGCATCGCTTCGGCGTGGAACAGCGCAAGGCGCTCGGCGCCAAGGGCGAGAGCCCCGACGTGCTGCTCATGAGCGCCACGCCCATTCCGCGGTCGCTCGCGCTCACCCTGTACGGGGACCTGGACGTGAGCATGCTCGACGAGCGGCCACCGGGGCGGCAGCCCATTGCCACCGCGCTCCGGCCCGAGCGGGCGCGCGCTCGCGTACTGGAGTTCCTGGATCGCGAGCTCGAGCAGGGGCGGCAGGCGTACATCGTCTACCCGGTGATCGAGGAGTCCGAGAAGACGGACCTCAAGGCGGCCACCACGATGCACGCCGAGCTGGCCGAGGGGCCGCTCGCGCACCGGCGCACGGCGCTGCTGCACGGCCGCATTCCGGGCGAGGAGCGCGACGCCATCATGCGCCGCTTCCGCGACGGGGAGATCGACGTGCTGGTGGCCACCACCGTGATCGAGGTGGGCATCGACGTCGCGAACGCCACGGTGATGATCATCGAGCATCCCGAGCGCTTCGGGCTCTCGCAGCTGCACCAGCTGCGGGGACGCGTGGGGCGCGGAGCGGAGGCCAGCTACTGCATCCTGCTGGGCGATGTCGGCCCGGAGTCGGGCGAGCGGCTACGCGTGCTGGTGGAGAGCGACGACGGCTTCGAGATCGCGCGGGCGGACCTGCGGCTGCGCGGGATGGGCGATCTCTTTGGCCAGCGGCAGAGCGGGGAGGCCACCTTCCGCATCGCCGATCCCCTGCGCGACGAGCTGCTCAACGATCTGGCGCGCGCGGCCGCCGACCGCATGCTGGCTCGCGACCCGGAGCTCACGGCGGCCGAGCACGCGGGGATCCGGCGGGTGCTCGGCGAGCGGTACGAGCGGTCGTTGCAGCTGTTCCGGGTGGGCTGAGCCTGGGCCAGGGGCGCGACGTATGGCGTCGCGCACCCGGCGGGCTCAGTCACCCGGTCTCGGCGTACCGAGCCGCTTGCGGATGCGATCGAGCTCCGCCTGCGTCCGCTGCAGCTCCGCGTTGAGCCGCTTGATCTCCTCCTCGCGCTGCTGCGCCACCCCGGTCGTGGTGTCCACCGGCGCCGGCGCGATGGGCTCGGGGGCCGGGGGCGTGCGCCGGATGTCGAGGGCGATCGCCGTGTTGCGGAGCACGAGCGCCTCGTCGTAGCGAGGCTGGTCGCCGCCGCCAGCCAGATACTGGTCGATCACGACGAGCGCGTCGCGCGGCGTGAATGCGTGGTTGTCCGGGTTCAGTCGGTACAGGCCGCGCCAGTAGATGCTCTCCTGGGCCTGCGGCGTGCCCTCGTGCCGATCGGCGAACTCGCCCAGGGCGCTGTCGGCGCTCGAGTCGCGCCCGCTGGCGATGTAGCGGATCACCGCCTGGCGCGTGCTGTCCCACTGCAGCTCCACGGGCGCGGGCAGTGGCGCCGGCTGGGCGCGCGGAGGCCCCGGGGCGCACGCGGTGACGAGACATGCCGCGAGCAGCACGGCGCGCCGGCCGCTCACGCGACCGTCTCCGCCACCGGCGGCACCGTCGCCGGCGAGACACCGCGCACGGCGGCGTCGGCCGGCAGGGTGATGCCGAACGTCGTGCCGCGCATGCGCGCGCTTCGCACGGAGATGCTGCCGCCGTGCAGTTCGACGATCTCCTTCGCGATCGCGAGCCCCAATCCCGTGCCCTTGATGGCGGCGGCCGCCTGATTGTCGGCCTGGTAGAACTTTCGGAAGACGTGCGGTAGCTGCGACTCCGGAATGCCGGCGCCCGTGTCGCGCACTTCCATGTGGACGAATGGTGTCCCATGCACATTCATGGCCACCGCGTCCACGTCCAGTTCCACCCGGCCGCCGCGATCGGTGAACTTGAAGGCGTTGGAGAGCAGGTTCCCCAGCACCTCCTTCATCCGGTCCTCGTCCCAGCGCACGCGCGCGGGCAGGTCCGACGCCCGGCTCACGTTGAACTCCACGTCCCGCTGCAGGGCCAGCACCCGGAAGGTCTGCTCCAGCTCATCGAGGAACCGGCCCAGATCCACCTCGCCTACTTCCAGCTTGCCACCCCCCGCCTCGAAGCGGCTGATGTCGAGCAGCTGCTGCGCCAGCCGGGCGAGCGATTGCCCCTGCGCCTCGAGCACCTTGCCGATCTCCTGCTGCCGCGGATTGAGCGGGCCGTAGACGCCCTCCTCCAGCAGCTGCAGGTAGCCCAGGATCACGTTGATGGGCGTCTTGAGCTCGTGCGAGGCCACCGACACGAATTCCGCCTTGAGCTTGTCCAGCTCCGCCAGCTGCCGCGCCATGGACCGATAGCTCGCCGCGAGCCGCCCGAACTCGTCCTCTCTGGTGGCCGAGATGGATAGGCGGTGCCCGAAGTGCCCGTCGGCCACGGCCTGCATGCCGCGCATCAGATCCCTGATGGGTCGATTGATGGACCGCACCAGCAGCAGGGCGATGAGGCCGGACGCGACCACCGCGATCACGAGGCCCCAGCGGGCGAGCGCGCCGGCCTCGCGCAGCTCCGCGTTGGCGCCCGTCACCAGGCGCTGGGTACGTCCCTCCAGCTCGCGCTCGGCCTTGAGGATGGTGCTGTCGGCGTGGGCGAGGGCCGGCATGATGGTGTTCACCGAGATCGTGTCGGCGAGCGAGTCCAGATCGGCCGCCGCCGCCGCGAACTCCTTGGGGAACCCCACGGACAGCGTGTCCGCCACCCGACGCAGCTCCAGCGCCGACGGCGTGAGCCCGTAGTGCGCCACCGAGTCCGCCGACGCCCGCAGCGCCTGCACGGCGCGCGTCATCCGCCGGTACGTGGTGCTGTCCGAGACGAAGAGGATCGCGTTGTCGGTGGCCTGCAGCTCCTCCACCACCGATCGGGCGCGCCCGAGCGCCAGTGAGGCATTGAAGTCGCCCTCGCGCATCTCGGACACGGCGCGCGACACCTTGCCCAACGACTGCTGCATCAGCAGCAGCGGCAGGGCCAGGATGCAAACAATGGCGAGAAAGCCCAGGGCGAGCCGGGCGCGAAGCGTCATAGGCGGATCGGAGAACGGACGCCAAACAGAGGGTCGCCGTGGCGATCCCGTCCACTTTGCGAAGTATGGGTACGCGCGAGGCAAAAGCAAGCGCGGCGTTGCGCGGTCCGAGCCGTTCCGTGACGCTGCTCACGCTGCCTTCCGGGCCGTCGAACGGCTCGTCCGTTGACAGTCGATCCGGGCCCGAATAGCTTCCGCGCCTATCTCGTAACCTTCGATGCCGCAATGACATTCCCGATCGTCCGCATTGCCGAGCTGGATCGCCACGCCGGCGCCGTCGTCACCGTCCAGGGATGGGTCACCCACCTGCGCTCGTCCGGCAAGATCGCCTTCGTCGTGATGCGCGACGGTACCGGCGACCTGCAGGCGGTGCTCGTGCGCAACGCGCTCGCGCCCGAGGTGTGGGAACGCTTCGCGCAGCTCACGCAGGAGACCACCATCAGTGTGACCGGGGACGTGCGCGCGGAGCCCCGCGCGCCCGGCGGGTGGGAACTCGGTGTGCGGGAGCTCGCGATCCTGGGGGAGAGCCCGAGCGACTACCCCATCCAGCCCAAGGAGCACGGGGTGGACTTCCTGCTCGACCATCGCCACTTCTGGCTGCGCAGCCCACGCCAGCGGGCCATCGCGCGGGTGCGGAACGAGGTGGAGCAGGCGATCCAGGACTTCTTCTATGAGCGCGAGTTCCTGCGGGTGGACACGCCCATCCTGACGGCGGCCATCGGCGAGCGGGCGGGGCTCTTCAGCACCGAGTACTTCGACGAGGGTACGGCCTACCTGGCGCAGACGGGCCAGCTGTACGGCGAGGCCGCGGCCGCGGCGTTCGGAAAGATCTACACGTTCGGCCCCACCTTTCGCGCCGAGAAGTCCAAGACGCGCCGGCACCTCACCGAGTTCTGGATGATCGAGCCCGAGGTGGCGTTCGCGGACACGCACGACAACATGCGCCTGCAGGAGGACTTCGTCTCGTTCCTGGTGCAGCGCGTGCTGGAGCGCCGGTCGGACGAGCTGGCGCTGCTCGAGCGCGACGTCACCGCGCTGGAGAAGGTGCGCCCGGCGTTCCCGCGCATCGACTACACCGACGCCGTGGCCACGCTGCAGCGCAAGGGCAGCGCGATCCAGTGGGGTGACGACCTGGGCGCCGAGGACGAGTCGCTGCTGGTGGAGGACTACGACCTGCCCATCTTCGTCTGCAACTATCCCAAGGAGGCCAAGGCCTTCTACATGAAGGAGAACCCGGCCGATCCGCGCACCGTGCTGTGCAACGACTGCCTGGCGCCCGAGGGATACGGCGAGATCATCGGCGGGTCGCAGCGCGAGGACGACTACGACAAGATGCTGCACCGCATCCGCGAGGAAGGGCTGCCCGAGGCCGCCTACGGGTGGTACCTCGACCTGCGCCGCTACGGCACCTTCGTGCACTCCGGATTCGGCCTTGGGCTGGAGCGCACGGTGGCCTGGATCTGCGGCGTGCCGCACCTGCGCGAGACCATCGCGTTCCCGCGGATGATGCACCGGCTCACCCCCTGAGCCGGGGCCGGCGGCGGGTCAGCCGCCGGCCTTCACCTCGTCCCACAGCGCGTCCAGCTCCTCCAGCGTCGCCTCGCCCACCACGAGGCCGCGCTCGGCCGCGAGCGTCTCCACCTGCCCAAAGCGGCGGGCGAACTTGTCGTTGGCCCTGTCCAGCGCGAGCGCCGGATGCACGCCGGCCTTGCGGCACAGGTTCACCACCGCGAACAGCAGGTCCCCCAGCTCGCCCTCCAGCCGCTCCCGCGCCGCGTCCCGCACCGGCGGCGCGTGCGGCTCGGTGCCCGGCGTCTGCTGGGTCAGCTCCTCGCGCACCTCCTGCAGCTCCTCCGCCACCTTCTCCAGCGGGCCGTCCACGCTCGGCCAGTCGAAGCCCACGCCAGCCGCGCGGTCCTGCAGCCGCTGCGCGCGGTGCAGCGAGGGCAGCCCGGCGGGCAGCCCCTCGGTGATGGAGGCGCGCTTGCGGGCCTTCATGCGCTCCCACGACTGCCGCTCGCCGTCACCGTAGAGGTGCGGGTGGCGGGCGCGCATCTTGGCCACGAGGCTCCCGGCCACGTCGCGCACGTCGAACGCGCCGCGCTCCTCCGCCACCACGGAGTGGAAGAGCACCTGCAGGAGCACGTCGCCCAGCTCCTCCCGCATCGAGCGGTCGTCGCCCTCGCGGAGCGCGTCATCCAGCTCGTGCGCTTCCTCTACAAGGTACGGGCGGAGCGAGTCGTGTGTCTGCGCCGCGTCCCACGTGCAGCGCGCTCGCAGGTCGCGCATGAGCGCGAGGGCATCGTCCAGGGTTGCTTTTGCTTGCATGGTCTCCTCGGGAGCCGTAGTTTACCCGCGCTTGGAATGACCGGTCAATCTCTCCCCGCTCACGCCGCGCGCGCCTGGATCGACATCGATCTCGGCGCGCTCGTTCGCAATGGGGCGGCGCTCATGCGTCGCGCCGGCGCGCCGCTGCTGCCCATGGTGAAGGCCGACGCCTACGGGCTGGGGGCGGTGCCCGTGGCGCGCGCGTTGGAGCGGCTCGCGCCCTGGGGCTTCGGCGTGGCCACCGTGGCCGAGGGCGCCGAGCTGCGCGCTGCTGGCATCACGCGCCCCGTGGTGGTCTTCACGCCGCTGCTGCCCCGCGACCTGGCCGCGGCGCTCGCGGCGGAGCTCACGCCCACGCTCTTCCGCGCGGAGGACATTCGTGCCTGGGCCCCGAGCGGTCGGCCGTGGCATCTGGCCATCGAGACGGGCATGAACCGCGCCGGGGTGCCGTGGACCCAGGTGGGCGCCCTGGCCGACGTGCTGCGCGCGCATCCGCCGGAGGGGGCATTCACGCACTTCCACTCCGCCGATCACGACGATGGCTCGCGACAGCAGCAGGAGCAGCGCCTGCGTGACGCGCTCGCCACGATGCCCGCGCGTCCCCCCCTCGTGCACGCCGAGAACAGCGCGGCGTTGGAGCGCGCGGCGCCTTCGGCCTGGAACGTCGTGCGCCCAGGGGTGTTCCTGTACGGCGTCGGGAGCGGCGAGGGCAGCCAGCTCCAGCCGGAGCCGGTGGTGAGCATGCGGGCGCGAGTGGTGGACATCCACGATCTGACCGAGGGCGAGACCGTGAGCTATGGGGCGCGCTATCAGGCACATGGGTCGCGTCGTGTGGCCACGCTCGCCGTGGGCTACGCCGACGGGTATCGCCGGGCCCTCAGCCTGCGTGGCCCGGTGCTCGTGAATGGACGCGAGGTGCGCGTGGCGGGGGTGGTGACCATGGACATGACCATGATCGACGTCACCGACGTCCCGTGCGCGGTGGGCGACGTGGCCACCCTCATCGGTCGCGACGGCCAGCGCGTGCTCACGGTGGAGATCGTGGCCCGGGCGGCCGATCTCTCGCCGTACGAGCTGCTCACTGGCCTGCGCGGGCGCCTCCCGCGCATCTACGCCGGGCCCGCCGAGTGACCCGGCGCGCCGCGATCATCGTGCTGGACGGGGTGGGCATCGGCGCGGCGCCGGACGCCGAGGCCTACGGCGACGCCGGCTCCAACACCCTGGCGCACGTGGCCGCGGCGACGCCGGGCTTCGCGCTGCCCAACCTGGAGCGGCTGGGGCTGGGGCGCATCGCCCCGCTGGAGGGCGTGCGCCCCGTGGCCTCACCCACGGGCGCCTGGGGACTCCTGCGGCCCGCGTCGGCCGGCAAGGACAGCACCACCGGGCACTGGGAGCTGGCCGGCGTGCGGCTGGAGCGGCCGTTTCCCACCTATCCGAACGGCTTTCCCGTCGAAGTGGTGGACGCCTTCGCGCGGGCCACGGGGCGCGCGGTGATCGGCAACGTGGTGGGCAGCGGCACCGAGATGCTCGCGAGGTTCGGGCCGGAGCACGAGCGCACCGGCTCGTGGATCCTCTATACCTCGGCCGACTCGGTCTTCCAGGTGGCGGCCCACGAGGCGGTGGTGCCGCTCCGCGAGCTGCTTGCCGCGTGCGAGACGGCGCGTGGGCTGCTCGTGGCGCCGCACGACGTGGCGCGCGTCATCGCCCGGCCGTTCGTGGGCACGGCCGGCGCGTACGTGCGCACGGCCAACCGCCGCGACTTCTCGCTCGCGCCGCCCGCCGAGACGCTGCTCGACACGCTGGCCGCCGCCGGTGTGGACCGACACGGGGTAGGGAAGGTGGACGACCTGTTCGCCGGCCGAGCCATCGCGTCGGAGCATCTGCCGGGCAACGCGGGCGGCCTGCTGGCCATCGAGCGCTGGCTGCGGGACCCGCCTCGGGCCGAGCGGGGTGCGCTGCTGTTCGCCAATCTGGTAGATTTCGACCAGCTCTACGGCCACCGGAACGACGTCGCCGGTTTTGCGGACGCGCTGCGCCAGTTCGACTCGGCGTTGCCGCGCCTGCTCGACGCGCTACGCGAGGACGACCTGTTGCTCATCACCGCCGACCACGGCAACGACCCGACCACGGTATCCACCGATCACGCACGCGAGTGCGTGCCGGTGCTCGCCGCCGGCGCGCGCGTGCGCGCCGGGGACCTGGGGACGCGGCGGACGTTCGGTGACCTGGGCGCCACCGTGGCCGACTGGTTCGACGTGGGTTTTCGTGGCCACGGCTCGTCCTTTCTCGGCGCCCTCGTGCCGGAGCGGTCGTGACGGTGGACGGCCTGGCGGGCGACGGCGATCTGCTGCGGCAGGCGGCGTTCGCCGCGCTCCAGCAGGCATACGCGCCGTACTCGCGATTCCGCGTGGGGGCGGCGCTCCGCACCGTGGACGGCGTGGTGGTATCCGGTTGCAACGTGGAGAACGCCAGCTTCCCGGCCGGCCTGTGCGCCGAGCGCGGAGCGCTGGCCGCCGCCATCGCCGCCGGGCACCGGGTCTTCAGCGCGCTGGTGGTGGCCACCGAGGCCGATGACCCGACGCCGCCGTGCGGGGTCTGCCGGCAGATGCTGATGGAGTTCGCCCCCGACCTCCTCGTGGTCAGCGCAACCGCCGGCGGGCGCGAGGCTCGCTGGACCCTGGCCGAACTGCTCCCGGCCGCCTTCGGCCCCGCCTCCCTGCGGCCCCGATGAACGGGCCGGTTCCCGCCGTCGCCGTGATGTTCGCTCGTCTTCCTTGTCCCGACCCGCAATCTTCCGGATGGCCTTCGTGACCGGTTCACCCAGGCGCGCACTGGTACTCACTGCGCTGCTCGTCCTGCCGCTCGCCGCGGCGTGCAGTGAGAAGTTGGAGACGACCGGCACGTGCCCGGTTCTCTGTCCCGACCAGGGGGTCACCCGGCAGGAGTCGGTGATCCCGCCGTTCAGTGTGGACACCACCATCGTGGGCATCCCGCTGCTGGGCCAGAGCATGTACACCATGATCGCCCGCGCCGGCGACACGCTCGACGTGCGCGGCATCATGCGCTTCGACGCGCCGCCGCGCTTCTTCCGCCCGAGCGCCGGCACGGACTCCACGGCCATCACCACGCTGCAGGACGCGTTCGTGAGCGTCGTGGTGGACCGATTGGTATCGTTGCTCCCGGCGCCCGTGACGCTGGAGATGTACGACGTGGACGGCCCCGGCAGCGATACCGCCGTGGCGGTGCTCGCGCCGCGTTTCGCGCCGGAGCGTCTGCTGGGCTCCGTGGTCGCCCCGCCGCTCGGCGCTGGCGATACCACGCGCTTCGACACGCTCCAGGTGCCGGTGCCGACGGCGGCGCTGCTCGCCAAGCTGGCCGCGGATCTGCCGTTGCGCGTGGGGTTGCGCGTGGTGAGCGCCGGGGACGCGCGCGTGCTGATCGTGCCGGGGAACACGCAGCTCAGCTACGATCCCTCGCCCGACACCACCATCGGCCCCATCCAGATCAGCGCCCGGTCCATCACACCGGCGAACAACATCCAGCAGCGATCCGACGAGTCCGAGTTCACGCTCGTGGTCGCGGGCTCGCCCGGGCTGCCCGACGACGTGGAGCACCTCACCGTAGGCGGGCTGCCGGGCCGCCGCTCGCTCCTGCAGTTCGACATCCCGCGCGCCATCGCCGACTCCGCCACGATCGTGCGCGCCACGCTGGTGCTCACGCAGACGCCGGTGCGCGGCTTCCGGGCGCTCGACACGCTGGTGCTGCTGCCGCGTCCGGTGCTCGCCAGCCCCGAGGTGGTCGACCCGTTCCGCCTCGCCCAGCTGGCCGCCAACCCGTTCGAGAACATTCCCGGGGCCGAGCAACGGCCGCTGGACTCCCTCCGCCTGTCGCCCAGCGACAGCGGTGACGTGGAGTTCGAGCTGGGTCGGCTGATCCTCTTCTGGCGTGAGAACGTGCCGGGTACGCCGCAGCGCGCCGTGGTGCTGCGCTCGCAACTCGAGGGCGCCTCCCCGCTCGCCGTGCGCTTCTTCTCCGCGCAGGCGACGATGGAGGCCGTGCGGCCCCGTCTCCGCCTGACCTACATCCCGCCCGTCGCAATCGCGCGCCCGTGAGCATGCTCCTCTCCTCCCGCCCCACCCCGGCTCCCGTCGGGCGCCCCCTCGCCGCTGCGGCGCTCGCGCTGGTCGCGCTGCTCGCCGCCGGCCGCCCGACGCACGCCCAGGGCACGCTCGGCGCGCAGGGGCTCGGCTACCCGCCCGGACAGGTGAGCACCTCCGCCCTCGCCACTGGCGGCGCGACCGCCGAGTTCGACGCGCTGTCGCCCCTCAACGAGGCCGCGATGCTCTCGTCGCCGGCCACCACGATCCACTTCCAGTACGCGCCCGAGATGCGGGAGACCAGCCTCGGTGACGCGAGCAGCAGCTCCACCGTCCAGCGGTTCCCGGTGTTCGGCATCGTCGGACGCGTGGGCGCGCGACTCGCGCTCGGCGTGCACGCGTCCACGCTGCTCGACCGGTCGTGGGCGACGGTGTCCAGCGGGCAGTTCATGAGCAACGGCGCGGTCGTGGCCTACCGGGACGAGGTCACCAGCACCGGCGCCATCACCGATGTGCGCGCGGCCGCCGCCTGGCGGCTGGCCCCCCGGCTGGGTGTGGGGCTGGGCGTGCACGTGTACACCGGCGAGAACCGCACCGAGGTCGTGGAGACCTTCTCGGATCCGGCGTTCACGTCCTTCGTCCAGCGCACGCTCGTGGACTACAATGGCGCGAGCCTCTCGGGCGGCGTGAACTGGGCTCCCGTGCGGCAGCTCGCGCTCGCGGCATCGGGCCGCGCCGGTGGCACGCTGCGGATGAACTCCGGCGCCGGCACCAAGCTCTCCAGCGCGTCGGTGCCCACGCGCGCCGCGGCCGCCGCGCAGTACAGCGGTATCACCGGCGCTGTGCTCGCGGTGCGCGGCGAGTGGCAGGGCTGGTCGTCGCTCGACGACCTGGGTACCGAGGACGGACTCGACGCCCGCGACACGTGGGACCTGGGCGTGGGGGCCGACGTTGCGGGTCCACGCATCGGGAACTCCGCCGTCGCGCTGCGGGCGGGTGCCCGGCTGCGCGACCTGCCGTTCGCGGTGGACGGCAGCAGCGTGCGCGAGACCTCCTTCTCGGGCGGACTGGGGCTCACGCTGGCCCGCGGTCGGGTGCTGCTGGACTTCGCGGCGCAGCGCGCCAGCCGCGACGGCCCCGCCGACGCGAGCGAGACCGGGTGGACGTTCAGCTCCGGCATCGCGATCCGACCCTGACATCATGGCCGACGCCGCCCCGACGCTCGCCCCGCTCGTCCTCGTCGCCGACGACGTCTCCGCGAACGTGGAGCTGCTGCGCGACCAGCTGCAGCTCCTCGGGTATCGCACCGTGGATGCGTGCGACGGGCCGTCGGCCGTGCAGGCGTGCTTCGAGCATCGGCCGGACGTCTGCATCCTGGACGTGTCCATGCCGGCCGGCTCGCTGGGCGTGGACGACCGCTCCACCGGCTTCGAGGTCTGCCGGCGCATCAAACGCGACCCGCGCACGTCGCGCATCCCGGTCATCTTCGTCACCGCGCTCAACGACACCTCCGACCGCGTGCGCGCCATCGAGTCGGGGGGCGACGACTTTCTCACCAAGCCGCACAACCGCCTGGTGCTCGGCGCGCGCCTGCGCAGCCTGATCAAGCTCAAGGCGGCCACGGACGCGCTCGAGGACAGCCTGCGTAAGCTGCGCGAGCTGGAGAAGGTGCGGGACGATCTCATGAAGATGATCGTGCACGACCTCAAGACGCCGCTCACCACCGTGCTCGCGACGCTCGAGATGCTGCTCGACGGCGACTTCGGCGGGTTGGCGGAGGGGCAGCGCAACGCGCTGGGGCACGCGCAGGCCAAGGCCGAGGATCTGCTCACGCTCATCGAGGACCTGCTCGAGATCGCGCGCATCGAGGACTCCCATCTGCACCTGGACCTGCAGCCCATCGACCCGGCGCGCTTCCTGGCCGCGATCGTGCGCGACTGGGAGCTCCGCCTGCGGCAGGAAGGCGCCGAGACCACGCTCGACATCGCGGCGGACGTGCCGAGCATCATGGCCGATGCCGCGCTGCTCACACGCGTGGTGTCCAACCTGATCCAGAACGCGCTCGTGCACTCCTCGCGGGCCGTGAAGATCCGCATCGGCGCGCGCGCGCAGGACGGCGGCGCGCTCATCACGGTGGAGGACGACGGTCCGGGCATCCCGCCGGAGTACCGCGAAGTGATCTTTCGCAAGTTCGAGACGGTGAAGGCGCCCAATGCGCCGCGGGTGCGCAGCTCGGGGCTGGGACTGGCCTTCTGCAAGCTGGTGGTGGACGCCCACGGCGGGCGCATCTGGGTGCAGAGCACCGAGGGGCAGGGGAGCGCGTTCCACCTGCAGCTGCCGCTCGAGCCGCCGCCGAACCCCGCTGCAGATACCCGCCGCGCCTGACGTGCGCGCGCACACGACCGACGTGGCGCGAGGAGTGGATAGATGAAGCTGTTCCTGCGCACCTTCGGGTGCCGCGCCAACCACTACGACTCCGAGGTCGTGCGCCAGGCGGCCGAGCGCGCCGGCGCGGAGCTGGTGCGCACGCCGGCCGAGGCCGACATCGCGCTGTTCAACAGCTGCGCCGTCACGGCCGACGCGGAGGCGGACCTCCGGCAGGGCGTTCGTCGCGCGGCGCGCGCCAATCCGACACTCCGCACCGTGGTGATGGGGTGCGCCGCGGCCCTGGATCGCGGCGAGCTGCGCGCGCTGCCCACCGTGGATACCGTGGTGCCCGGCGCCCAGCTGGACCTGCTGGCGGTGGCGCTCGGCCTTCCGCGCTCGGCGCTGGACGACGCCGGCGCGCAGTCCACCGCGCGCGCCACGCTCCGCATCCAGGACGGCTGCGACGAGCACTGCACGTTCTGCGCGACCACCCTGGCCCGCGGCGCCAACCGCTCGCGGCCCGCCGCCGCGCTCGTGGCCGAGGCCACCCGGCTGGCCGCGGCGCATCCCGAGATCGTGCTCACGGGCATCCACATCGGCACCTACGGGCAGGATCTTGGCGGCTCGCTGAGCGCGCTGCTCGAGCAGCTCGTGCGCGAGGTGCCCACGGTGCGCTTCCGGCTGTCGTCCGTGGAGGCCACGGAGCTCGACGACGGGCTGGTCGCGCTGCTGCGCGACGCCCACGGGCGCGTGACGCCGTACCTGCACGCGCCGCTGCAGTCCGGCAGCGACCGGCTGCTGCGCCGCATGGGCCGCCACTGGTACACCGTCGAGCGTTACGCCGAAGCCATCGAGCGGCTCGTGGACGGGCGTCCGGTGTTCGGGCTGGGCGCCGACGTCATCGCCGCGTTCCCGGGGGAGAGCGAGGAGGAGCACGAGCGCACCATGGCTCTCGTCGAGCGCCTGCCGTTCACCGGGCTCCACGTCTTTCCCTATTCGCGCCGCCCCGGTACGGCCGCCGAGCGCCTGGCTGACCAGGTGCCGCCGCCGGTGGCCGCGCGCCGGGCGCGGGAGCTGCGTGAGCTCGGGGCTCGCAAGGGCGCCGCGTACCGCGCCCGGCGCGCGGGCGGCCTGGCGGACGTCGTGACCGTGGGTCACGGGGGGACGCGCGCCGGGCTCACCGAGGATTACCTTACGGTTTCGCTCGCCGATCCGACCGTGCCCAGGGGCGTGCGCCTGCGCTGCCGGCTGGTGGCCGACGGCGAGCAGCTCCGAGCGATTCCCGTGCAGGAACCCGAGCCATGATCACCGAGCCCCGGCCCAAGCCCACCGTTTACGTCGAGACCTACGGCTGCCAGATGAACGTCAGCGACTCCGAGCTCATGCTCGGCAAGCTGGCGGCGTCCGGCTACGAGGCCGTGGACGCGCCCGACGGCGCGGACGTGATCCTGATCAACACCTGCGCCATCCGCGATCACGCCGAGCAGCGCGTGATCGGGCGGTTGGGCGAGCTGCGGCGGCACATGAA
>DATANT010000138.1:0-7078 GCA_036266115.1 Gemmatimonadaceae bacterium
CGAGCGCGCCGCGCAGCACGTGGACCGCGTGCAGCCCCTCCGCCGGCAGCTCCAGCAGCGTGCGGTCCAGCCGCGCGCGCTGCACGCGGAGCACGCCGTCGTCCACGCGGCGCGCCGTGCGCGCGCGGTTGCGCGCCGCGCACAGCTCCACGGGCAGATCGAAGACGATGGCGATCACCGGTCGGGCGGCGCCCGCGGCCAGCTCGAGCAGCGGGCGGCGGGCCTCGCGCTGCACGTTGGTGGCGTCCACCACGGTGAGCAGCCCGCGCCTCAGCCGCCGGTCCACGATCAGGTGCAGCACGTCGAACGCGTCTCGGGTGGCCGACTGGTCGGCCTCGTCGTTGGCCACCAGCAGTCGGCAGGCATCCGACGCCACCACCTCGGGCGGGGCGAAGTGGCGGTGCGCGAAGGTGGACTTGCCGCACCCGGACATCCCCACGAGCAGCACCAGCGAGGGCTCCGGAAGGAGCAGCTCCACCGGCCCGGCGCTCACGCCGTCGGCGTCGCCCGGCTCCGCCACGCCGATACCGTCCGGTCCGCGTGCGACGCCCGTCGACTCACGGCCGTCGGCTCACGCCCGCCGGAGCGCGAGCGTGAACGCCGCGCCCTCACCCGGCGCGCTCACCACGGTCACGTTGCCGTCCATGGCCCGTGCCATGTCCCGGCTGATGGCGAGTCCCAGACCGGCGCCCTCGTGCGCGCTCGTCAGCGAGCGGCCGAGCTGCACGAACGGCTCGAAGATCGCCTCCAGCCGGTCGGTCGCGATGCCGGGCCCATTGTCCTGCACGGTGACGAAGACGCGCTCGGCGGTGGAGGTGCACAGGACCGAGATCCGCCCGCCGGGCGGGGTGAACTTCACCGCGTTGGTCAGGAGGTTCACCACGATCTGCTCCACCCGCACGCGATCCGCCCACCCGACCAGGTCCGATCCCGAGCATCGATTCCTGATCACGAGCCCCCGTGCCGCAGCCTGCGGCTCCACCATCGGCAGCACCGTCTGCACCACGGCGTGCAGCGAACAGGGGCCCATGTCGTACGTCACCTGCCCGGCCTCGATGCGGCTGTAGTTCAGCAGGTCGGTGATGATGCCCAGCAGGTACTGCTGGCTGCTGCGGATGCGCCCCAGATACTCCCGCTGCTGATCGGAAATGGGGCCGCCGATGCCGAGCTCGATGAGCTCCGCGTAGCCACCGATGGCGTTGAGCGGGGTGCGAAGCTCGTGGCTCATGGCCGCGAGAAACTCACTCTTCGCCCGATCCGCGGCCTCGGCCGCCGACACGCGACGTGCGTCGGCGAGCGCCTGCGCCTCGGCCGCGTGGCGCTCGGTCAGATCGCGGGTCACCTTGGCAAAGCCCACCAGCGTTCCGGTCTCGTCCCGCAACGCGGTGAGTACCACGTTGGCCCAGAAGCGCGTGCCGTCCTTGCGAATGCGCCACCCCTCGTCCTCCGTGCGCCCTTCGCGGGCGGCGACTTCGAGGTGCTGCGCGGGCTCGTTTCGTTCCACCTCTGCTGGCGAGTAGAAGGTGGTGAACGACCGACCGATGATCTCATCGGCCTTGTAGCCCTTCAGGCGCTCGGCCCCGGTGTTCCAGCTCAGGATGATGCCCGTGGGATCGATGGCGAAGATGGCATAGTCACGAACGGCCTCCACGAGCAGCCGGAGCAGGCCATCGGTATCGACGGCGACGTTGCCGTCCCGGGTCCTGCTGTCGATGCGTGGCCGCGCCTCTCGTTCGCCACCTCGCGCGCTATCCGGCGCGGCACCCGTGCCGGCATCACCGACAACCGAGCCGTCGTCCGGCGAAGTCATCTCCAATCTCCAATCTCGGTGGGAAGGATCGGGTGCAGCCGTGCGGTAGCCCGCGATCGGCCGGCACGTGGACGCCTCGAGCCCTCGCCGCGTGGCGGGCCGAGCGGGCCGGAGCCGCGCGGCGGGTAAGGGTTAACCCTACGTCCGTCCGGGCGCACTCCGCAACGGCGCGCGGAGGTGTCAGGCATTCCTCCACGCCATCGAGCGCGGATGTCGGACTCAACTTCCGGCATCCGCCGACGGTCCGCGGGCCTCGGACGCGCGATACTCACTCCAAGCGGGCGGGGGCAGCCAACAACAGGTCCCGCCGCCCACGGCCTCCCGGCCACGCCCGCTGCAGTCGCTTCCATACACCCTGCCTCCACGGACGCACGACCATGACCACTCCGCGCATCCACGCCCCAGCGCCCACGCCGCTCCGCCACCTCATCGCGGGCGCCATCCTCGCGCTCCTCGCCCTGCTCGCCACCGCCACGCTCGCCGGCTGCGGCCGGTCGGCCGACGCGGCCGAGTACGAGCAGTCGGCCGTGCCCACCCGGGCGCTCCCCGAGATCGTGGGCCAGGAGACGGCGGTGCTCACCGCCGCCCCCAACGTGCCGGCGCCGATCACCCGCACGCACGCCACCAAGGTGATCGTGGAGCTGGAGACGGTGGAGAAGACGATGCGCCTGGCCGACGGAGTGGATTACACCTTCTGGACGTTCGGCGGCAACGTGCCTGGCAGCTTCATCCGGGTGCGCGAGGGCGACCTGGTGGAGTTCACGATGAAGAACCACGCCCACAGCACCGTGCCGCACAACATCGACCTGCACGCGGTCACCGGCCCCGGGGGCGGCGCGGCGGCCACCCTCACGCTCCCCGGCGGCGCCTCGACCTTCAGCTTCCGGGCGCTGAACCCCGGTCTCTACGTCTACCACTGCGCGGTCTCGCCGGTCCCGATGCACATCGCCAACGGCATGTACGGTCTCATTCTGGTGGAGCCCAAGGAAGGGATGCCCAAGGTGGATCGGGAGTTCTACGTGATGCAGAGCGAGTTCTACGCCAAGCCGGGCGCCGCGGGCACCCCGCACACGCTGGACATGGAGAAGGGCGCCGCCGAGCAGCCCACGTACGTGGTCTTCAACGGGTCGGTGGGTGCGCTCACCGGCGACAAGGCCCCGCAGGTGAAGGTGGGTGAGTCGGTACGCCTGTTCGTCGGGAACGGCGGCCCCAACCTGAGCAGCTCCTTCCACGTGATCGGCGAGGTGTTCGACAACGTGTACGGCGAGGGTGGCAGCAGCATCACCCAGCGCAACGTGCAGACCACCATGATCCCGGCCGGCGGATCGGCCATCGTCGAATTCCGTGCCGAGGTGCCCGGCAACCTGGTGATGGTGGACCACGCGATCTTCCGCGCCTTCAACAAGGGAGCATTGGGGATGATCAAGGTCACCGGCGACGCCAACGACAACGTCTTCGCCCAGATCAAGGGAATGATGCTGGCGGAGCACTGAGCCAGGAACAGTGAGCCTTGCGGCCGCGCCGATGGCGCGGCCGCAGCCCCTTCCCTCCGCACCTCGACCCGACGATGCCCGCCCTCCGCGCTCTTCCGATGCTCCTCCCGCTCGCGCTCCTCGCCCTCGCGCCAGCCGCTCACGCGGCGCCGCGCGGTGGCGTGGCCCCCAGCGGAAGCCATGGGCACCGCGCGGAGGCGGGCATGGTGCGTCTCCCGGCCGGGACGTACCGCCCGCTGTACGGGCGCCCTGGCGACCCCGCCGCGCGGGTCGCCGCCTTCCGGCTGGACCGTGACCCGGTGACGCGCGCGGATTTCCTCGCGTTCGTGCGCGCTCGGCCCCAGTGGCGCCGCAGCGCCGTGCGCCCGCTGTTCGCGGCGCGCGACGGCTATCTGGCCGACTGGGTGGCGGACCTGGACGCCGGCGATGCCGCCGCGCTCCGCCGCCCGGTGACGGGCGTCTCCTGGTTCGCGGCCCGGGCGTACTGCGCGGCCGCCGGCAAGCGACTGCCCACCGTGGCCGAGTGGGAGTACGCCGCCGCGGCCAGTGAGACGGCGCGGGATGCGACCCACGACCCGGCGTTCGTGCAGCAACTGGTGTCACTCTACGCGAGCCGCCCTCGCCCACTCCCGGCCGCGAGCACGGGCCTCCGCAATGCCTACGGCGTGCGCGGCCTGCACGGGCTGGTGTGGGAGTGGGTGGACGACTTCAACAGCGTGCTCGTGTCCGACGACTCGCGTGGCGTGGGTGGACGGGATCACGACCTGTACTGCGCGAGCGCCGCCATCGGCGCGGTGGATCCGTCCAACTACCCGGCCTTCCTGCGCTATGCCGTCCGCGCCGGCCTCACCGGCCGGAGCACCACGAGCTCGCTCGGCTTCCGCTGCGCCAGCTGACCGCCACCCGCCCGCCGCATCATCCCGATTCGGAGTCCGTCATGCGCCACCACTCGCTCTCGTCGCTTCGTATGCTGCTCCTCGCCGCGTTCTGGCTGGGTGCCGTGGGCTGCGCCGTGCCCGAGGGCGCGGCGAGCGAGGCGCGGTCCGACGCCGTGGCCGCGGTACACGACGCGGCCGGAGCACACGCCGCCCACGTGGAGCCCTCGGCGCACGCTGGCGCGCCGAA
Source organism: Gemmatimonadaceae bacterium (assembly GCA_036266115.1). Classification (GTDB taxonomy): domain Bacteria; phylum Gemmatimonadota; class Gemmatimonadetes; order Gemmatimonadales; family Gemmatimonadaceae; genus DATANT01. The sequence continues at coordinate 4,429 of DATANT010000138.1, forward strand.
CGCGAACGGGTATTCGCTGTACGATCTCTCGTCCACCTGGCGCGATCAGACCGGGGCCGAGCGCCGGCTGGCCGAGCTGGCCGGGCGGGTGCGCGTGGTGGCGATGGTCTACACCAGCTGCGCGGCCACCTGCCCGCTCATCGTGGCGGATCTCAAGCACGTCGAGGCGTCGCTGCCCGCCCAGAGGCGCGGCGACGTGGGGTTCGTGCTCGTCTCGCTGGACCCCGAGCGCGATACCCCCGGACGGATGACGGAATGGGCCGCGCAGACCGGGCTGGACCCGGCGCGCTGGACGCTGCTGAGCGGCGACGACGGCGCCGTACGCGAGCTGGCCGCGGCGCTGGCCGTGCGCTACCAGACGCAACCCGACGGCGAGGTGGCGCACACCAACGCGATCACGGTGCTCGACACCGACGGCGCGGTGGTGCACCAGCAGTCCGGCCAGGGAGACGATGCCCGGGTCACCGCGGCCGCCGTCGCGCGGCTCCTTCGCTGATGGGGGCGCCCATGCTCTTCCCTACCCGGACCGCCCGCGCGCTCGCGCTCACCGGTGCCGCGGTGCTCTCGAGCGCGTCGGCTGCGAGACTCGGCGCGCAGGCCCCGGCACCCGCCTCCGCTCCGGCGGTCGTCTTCACCGGCGAGGTGCGCACGCGCTCCGAGGTGGACCGTCCGGGCGCGCCGGTGGGCGCGGACGCATTCACCTATCTCCGCTCGCGCTTGGGCGTGCGCGTGGCCGCCAGCGACCGCGCGCGCATCGTGCTCCAGGTGCAGGACAGCCGCGTGCTCGGCGCCGAGCGGGGGGCCGCCGGCGCGGCCGACGTGTTCGCGCTGCATCAGGGCTATCTGGAGCTGGGTGGTCCGTGGAAGGACGTCACCCTGGCCGTGCGCGCCGGGCGGCAGGAGATCGCGCTCGGCAACGAGCGGCTGGTGGGCGCGGTGAACTGGTCCAACACCGGCCGCGCGTTCGACGGGGCACGGGTGCTGCTCGCGCCGCGCGAGGCGACCGTGGGCGCCGAGCCGTGGGCCGCGACCGCCTTCGTGGCGACCATGGAGGAGCGCGGGCGGCGCTTCGGCACCGCGTCGCCCGCCGGAGGCGGCGCGGGAGCGGCGGATCACCTGGTGGCCGGCCTGTTCGCGTCGCGCGCGCTCGGTGGAGGCGCGGCGCTGGAAGGCACGCTGCTGTTCGACGACGGCGCGTACTACCGCGCCTATCAGGACGCGCGGCGCACCACGCTGGACGCGCGCCTCCGCGCGCCACGGCTGCTCGGGCTCTCGGTGGAGCTCGAAGGCGCCGTGCAGGCGGGGCGGCAGCGGTACCTCGCGCCGGACGCCGAGCCCACGGCGGCGGTTCGCCAGGACGTGCGCGCATGGCTGCTGGGAGCCCGGGTGGGGCTGCCCGCCGCGCCGGGCCGCCGGGCGACCGCCGGGCTGGGTGTCGACGTGCTCTCCGGCGACGCGACGCCGGGAGACGGCCGGTATGGTGCGTTCGCCACGATGTACGGCACCAACCACCCGTTCTACGGCCTGATGGATGTGGTGGGCGACCCGGCGGCTGCGACCCGGGAGCGCGGCCTCGTGGATGCCATGGCCCGCGGGTCGCTGGTGCTCTCGCCGGTGACCACACTCCGCGGCGAGCTCCATCGCTTCACGCTGGCCACCGGCAGCGAGCGGCACCTGGGGTGGGAGGCCGACGTCGTGCTGCCGGTGCGCCTGAGCCCGGCCGCCGGCGTGGAGTTGGGCTACAGCGCGTTTCGGGCCGGGCGGGGCGCGGCCGCGGTGGGGCTGGGCGACGACGGGGCGATGCGGCACTGGGCGTACCTGCAGCTGCGCGCCGGGTTCTGACCGCGGCGCTCGCGGGCGGTGTCGCTCAGTCCTTGTACGGGTCGAACTCGTCCGCGCCCGCCATGACGACGATCAGAGGGCGGAGCGTGTGCAGCACCTCCACCGTGCCCTCCTGCGCCGCCAGCACCTCCGGTAGCCGCCGGTAGACGTGCGGGCTCTCGTCGAGCCCGCCGCCGCGCAGCGTGACGCCCTTCGCCTTCACCCACGCCTGCATCATCTCCGGAGTCACGCGGCCGGCCGAGCGCACCTTGCCGGTCCCGCGACTCCGCTTGCCCGCGGCCTGCGTGCGCGACATCACGCGGCCGGCGCCATGCACCGTGCTGAAGAGCGCCTCCCGCTGCGCGGTCCGAACCTCTGGCGAGGCGGCGTCCGCTGGCGCCCCGCGCACGATCACGGCGTCGTCCCCCATCGAGCCGCCGATGAACCCCAACTGCCCTGGGAACGCGGGCGTCGCGCCCTTGCGGATCACCACCAGCTCCTGGCCGTCGTGCACTTCCGTCCAGGCGAAGTTGTGATGGTTGTGGACGAGCTCCAGCTCGTTGCCGCCGAGGATGGCCACCACCTTCCGCGCCACCCACTCGCGGCCGGCGTAGGCGTACCGCCCCGCGAGGCCCATCAGGTGCCAGTAGTCGTGCCCGAGCGGCTGGCCAATGTCGAGCAGCACCTCCCGCTCCGGCGCCCGCTCGCCCCACTCCTTGCCCTGGCCCAGCGCGAGAAATGCCGACGCGATCGCATGCCCCAGCCCACGGCTCCCGAAGTGCACGCCCACCCAGAGTGCGCCGGCCTCGTCGACGAAGACGTCCACGTA
>DATANT010000139.1:0-2294 GCA_036266115.1 Gemmatimonadaceae bacterium
TGCGGCTGGCCCCGTCCGGGTCCGGCTACGAGATCACGGACCTCGTGCACGGCGACACCGTGACCGAGGTGCTCAACTACGTGCAGTTCGCCGCGCCGGCGCTGCTCGCCACGTTCCGCCGCAAGGTCACCAACGCGCGCCACCTCACGCGTCAGGAGGCCAACCAGTACATCGCGGACTACGTGGCCGGGTTGGAGGGGTACACCTACCTGGAAGGCGAGGCCGCTCGATGACCGGAGCGGGAGTATTCCCGCTCCTCGCTGCGTCGGCCGACGGGCACGGGTTCAGCGGGCTGCTCGTGGTGCTCGTCGCGGTCATCGTGGCCACCAAGGTGCTCGGCGAGCTGGCCCAGCGCATCGGCCAGCCGGCGGTGCTCGGCGAGCTGATCGCGGGCATCCTGCTCGGCGCGTCGGTGCTCGGGGTGCTCGACCCCACCGATTCGGTGATGTACGCCCTCTCGGAGCTGGGCATCATCATCCTGCTCTTCGAGATCGGGCTCCATACCGACGTGCGGTCGCTCGTCAGCGTGGGCCGGAGCGCGGTGACCGTGGGCATGGTGGGGCTGCTCGTCCCCCTGGCACTCGGCTACGCCGCGCTCTCCTACATGGGCATCCCGATGCTCGGCGCGCTCGTGGCGGCGGCGGCGCTCACCGCCACGTCCATCGGCATCTCCGCCCGGGTGCTCTCCGAGCTCGGGCAGCTGGACACCGACGAGGGGCGCGTGGTGCTCGGTGCCGCGGTGCTGGACGACGTCCTGGGCCTCGTCGTGCTCTCCGTGGTGGCGGGCGTGGTGGGCGGCGCCACGGTCACCCCCTTCACGGTGGTGCAGAAGACGGCGATCGCGATCGGCTTCGTGCTGGTGGCGGTGGCGCTCGGCAGTCGCGCCATCCCGCCCCTGTTCCGCGCCGTGGAGCGGGTGCGCACCTCGGGCACCATCGGCCTCGCCGCGCTCGCCTTCGCCTTCGCGCTGGCCTGGATCGCCGAGCAATCCGGGTCGGCGATGATCATCGGCGCGTTCGCGGCCGGCATCGTGCTGCACGGCACCCCGCAGCGGAAGGAGATCGAGAAGGCGACCACGCATCTCGGCTTCTTCTTCGTCCCGATCTTCTTCGCCGTGGTCGGCGCGTCGGTGGACCTCGCGGCGCTCGCCACGCCGCGCGCGCTCACGGTGGGCGGCGTGCTCATCGCCATCGGCGTCGCGGGCAAGGTGCTCGCGGGCTACGCGCCGGTATGGTTCAAGGGGAGCAAGTTGCTGGTCGGGGTCGCCATGATCCCGCGCGGCGAGGTGGGCCTCATCTTCGCCCAGCTCGGGCTCGCGAGCGGCGCGCTGGACGCGGAGCTGTTCGGCGCCGTGATGCTCATGGTGCTCGTGACCACGCTCATGACGCCGCCCGTGCTGGGCCTCGTGGCCCGGCGGCGCGACGAGGGGGAGCGCGACGAGCCAGGGGAGGGCGGCATCGACGACCTCGTGGCTGGCGTGAGCACCAGCCGGCCTGCCGCGCGGCGCAGCGTGTCCTCGCACTGATCGCCCCTCCACGCGACGGAGCGCCCCGGCCGTGCTGGCCGGGGCGCTCCGTCGTTCGGGGCATTCAGCGCGAGGCTTCGAACCGCCGCGCCACCTCGTCCCAGTTCACCACGTTCCACCAGGCCGCCACGTAGTCGGGCCGGCGGTTCTGGTACTTGAGGTAGTAGGCGTGCTCCCACACGTCCACGCCCAGGATCGGCGCGGGCTGGCCGTCCATGATCGGGTTGTCCTGGTTCGGCGAGCTCGTGATGGTCAGCTTGCCACCCGACGGCACCAGCCACGCCCAGCCGGAGCCGAAGCGACCGGCCGCGGCCGCGGCGAACTGCTCCTTGAACTTGTCGAAGCCGCCGAAGCCCGCGTCGATGGCCTCGCCGAGCGCACCCGAGGGCTGCCCGCCGCCGCCGGGGCCCATGATCTGCCAGAACATGGAGTGGTTCCAGTGACCGCCACCATTGTTCCGCACGGCCGTGCGCACCGCCTCGGGCACCTTGTTCAGGTTGCGCAGCAGGTCGTCCAGCGAGAGGCTCTGCGCGTCGGGCGCCTTCTCGAGCGCCGCGTTCAGGTTGTTGACGTAGGCCTGGTGATGCTTGTCGTGATGGATCTCCATCGTCTTGGCGTCGATGTGCGGCTCGAGCGCATCGAGAGCATAAGGCAGCGGCGGAAGCGAGTACGCCATGATGTTCTCCGTGGTGGTTCCCATGGGCTGCTGCGACGTCGGGTCTCAGTCCCATGCAATAAAGGCAGCCTGGCCGTCGTGGGCCAGCCCGAG
>DATANT010000140.1:0-3741 GCA_036266115.1 Gemmatimonadaceae bacterium
GGCACACCGGCGTGCTGAGGCGCCGTCGCACCGGCGACCGATCGCTCGCCCCGGGCATTGCGCCGCCACGCCGGCCGGGCCCGCCGCGGTGGCGCGACGGCGAGCGCCAACGCACTTTGCGGAAGCCGCGTCGCCGATCACCGCGGCGGGCCGCACGCGCCCACTCCACGACCTGAGGGCCGGCGATGCACGCGAGCTCGGCGCGAAGCGCATGAGAGTTCTGGCCGGAGACGTGGGTGGCACCAACGCGCGCCTCGCGCTCGTGGACGTGACCGGCGGGGCGCTGCGCGTCGTCGAGCGGCGCACGGTGCTATCGGCCGAGTATCCGGGGCTCGCCGCCATCGTGCACGAGTTCCTGGCGCAGGTCGGTGCCCGGGTGGACCGCGCCTGCTTCGGGCTGGCGTGCCCCGTAGTGGATGGCATCTGCGCGCCCACCAACCTGCCGTGGCGCATCGACCTCGGGCTGTTGCCCCAGCAGCTCGGGATTCGACGGGCCATCATCATCAACGACTTTCACGCGGTGGGCGCGGGGCTCCCGTATCTGGAGCACGGCGACACGGAGGTGCTGCAGGAGGGGGACGCGCAGCCGCACGGCCCGCGAGCGCTCATCGGCGCGGGCACCGGGCTGGGACAGGGGTTCCTCACGTGGTCGGGCACCAGGGTCCTCGTGCACGCCTCGGAGGGTGGGCACGTGGACTTCTCACCGGTGTCCCCGCTGCAGTGGCGGTTGCGCGAGGCGCTCGCGCGCAAGCATGGGCGCGTCTCGGTGGAGCGCGTGGTGTCGGGCCGCGGCCTGCTCGCCATCTACCGCTTCCTGCTCGACGAGCGCGGGGGGGATGCTCCGGCCACGTCCACCGAGGTGCTCGCCGAGGGCCCCGAAGGGGTGACGCGCCACGCGCTGGCCGGCACGGACCCGGTGGCCGTCCAGGCGCTCGACCTGTTCGTGGACGCCTACGCCGGGGCCGCGGGCAATCTGGCGCTCACCGTGCTCGCCACCGGAGGCGTGTACGTGGCGGGCGGCATCGCGCCCCACATCCTGCCCAAGCTGCGCGACGGCGCGTTCGTGCAGGCGTTCCTCGCGAAGGGGCGGCTGCGGCGCTCGCTGGAGCGCATGCCCGTGTCCGTGATCACGAGCGACGACGTGGCCATCCTGGGCGCCGCCTCGGTGGCAGCGGCGTGAGCCCCCTCGAGGCTCACGCCGCGTCGGCCGATGGCGTCAGAGGGCCGTGCGCGCGCCCGCCATCACCCGATGCCAGGGCACCAACCCCTCGCGCCCGGGATAGCCCGGCATGGCCGCGCGCACGCGCCCGTCGGGCTCCACGAGCAGGAACGTGGGCGTGCCGGGAAACTGGAAGGTGAACATCGTGCGGGTGGTGTTGTCGCCGGGCCCCACCACCATCACGTCGCCCAGCCCGTGGCTCCTGGCCATGCGCGCGCCGCCCGCCGCCCCTTCCAGCGAGACCACGCGGAGCCGGGGCAGGGGAGCGCCGGCGGACATCGCCGCCAGGTCGCGCATGCTCGTGGCGCAGTAGCCGCACGACTCGGAGCTCACCATCACCACCACCGGCCCCGCGCTGTCGGCCAGCGGCAGCACCAGCCCGTCCACCGTGCGCACCGTGAGGCCATCCACACTGCCGTCGATCGCGGCCGTGCGGGGCGCCGGCAGCGGCGTCGCCCGCTCCACCCGCATGCCGAGCCAGAAGCTGGCGACCAGCACGCTCAGGGTGACCAGGGGCGCGAGGGCGCGACGCAGCGACGGAGAGAGGGTCATGCGACCCGCCCGCCGTTGCCGGTGGCGGCGCTCGTGGCGCTGGAGGGGGCTCCGGGGTGCATGCGCGGAATGTAGCGCTCGGCGCTAACTTCCGCGCGGCCGCGGTGCGGGAGTGCCGGGGCACCCCCGCATACCCCTCACGTCATCGTGCTCGCTTCCCGTCCGTCCGCGCGCCGCAGGGCCATCCGCAGGCCCATCACGCGCCTCGCGTCGCTGGCCGCGCCGTTCGCGGCCGTGCTGCTGGGCGCCGCGTGCGGCTCCAGCTTCGTGGTGCCCACGCCGCCGCTCGCGACCGCCGCCGCACCGCTGGCCCCGGCGCCGGTGGCCGTCATGGCGCTCCCGGTCACGCTCCGCATGAGCGCCCTCGCCACCCAGCTGGAGGCGGGCTTCGCACCCGAGGACAGCCTCGATCGCCACCAGTGTCAGGCGCTGCTCGGCAGCGTGTGCCATCAGTACGTCTACCACCGCGATCCGCTGGACCTCACGATGCGCGACGACCGCCTCACCATGCGCACGCAGCTGCGCTACCGCGGCCGGGTGGCGGTGCCGCGGGTGGGCGGGCTGGCGAGCTGCGGCTATGGTGCGGAGCCGCCGCGGCGGGCGAACCTCTCGCTGGCCACGGTGCTCTACTGGCGCAGCGACTGGCGCGTGGGCGTGCGCGACACCGAGCTGGGCGCGCGCCTCGTGGACCCGTGCCGCGTGACCCTGCTCAACGTGGACGCGGCGCCCCTCATGCAACGGGTGGTGGACGCGCAGCTCGACCGGGTCACCGCGCAGCTGGACTCCATCGTGCCCACGCTGGCGAATCTGCGTCCCGCCGCGGACTCGCTCTGGCGCTCCATGCAGGAGCCCGTGGCGCTCGACTCCGCGGAGAGCGCCTGGCTGGTGATGAACCCCGAGCGGGTGAGCCTTGCCCCGCTAGTCGGCGGGGGGAACATCATCACCACCGCGGTGGTGGTGCTCGCGCGACCACGCGTGCACCTCGGCGCCCGCCCGCAGGTGGCCGTGCGCCCACTGCCCGCGCTCGTGCTCGTGCCACCCGCGCGTGGGTTGCGCGTGCCGGTGGACGTGGAGCTGCCGTTCGCCGATCTCTCCCGCCGCATGACGGCCATGCTGGCCGGCGAGACCGCCGGCGACGGGCTGCGCGTGCGGACGGTGAGCGTGTGGGGCGCCGGGGACACCGTGGCGGTGAAGCTGGACCTCGAGGGCAAGCTCGCGGGATCGCTCTACCTGGTAGGACGGTTCGCGTACGATGCGCCCGCGCGCCAGCTCCGCCTGGACGACCTGCGCTACACACTGGCCAGTGAGAGCGCGATGTCGCGCCTCAAGGCCACCCTCGGGGCGCCGCTCATCCGCCGCGCGCTGAACGATGCCACCGGCGGTGGTCGGCTGGACCTGGGCGCGCAGCTGGACAGCGTGCGCTACCAGCTCACGCAGCGGCTCAATGGGCCGCTCGCGCCGGGGATGAGCGTGGGGGGTGGCGTGCACGACATGCGCGTGCTCGGGGTGCATACCACCGCGTCGGCATTCGTGGTCCGCGTGATGCTGGAAGGGAACGCGGAGCTCTACGTGCAGTAGGGGCGTATGGCGCCGACGTCGGCTGCGGCGGCCGGCGACTGAAACCGCCGGCCCGCCCCTGCGTAGGGCAGGACAGCCAGGAGGAAGACGATGATCGAACTGCTCATGTTCGGCGGCGTGGCCGCCTCTATGCTCGCCGGCTTCAGGGGAGCCCGGCGATTCGTGACGGATCGCCTGCGCTACGTGGAGGCGATCCAGCGTGCCCGCGCTCCATTTCTCGCCGGTCTGGCCGCCACGGCGGTCGCAGCGCCGGTGATGTGGCTGCTGCCCGTGGTGGGCGGCGGCTCGGCGGTGCTCTTCGGGGCAGCCGTGGGCTTTGGCGTGGCTCGTGGCGCGAAGGAGATACGCCGGGGGAACGGCCGCGAGGTGATGGTGGTCTGAGTGGGGAAAGC
>DATANT010000141.1:0-7786 GCA_036266115.1 Gemmatimonadaceae bacterium
CACCTGGAACTCGAAGAACGACTGATCGGGGCCGGTCGTCGTGGGCTCGGCGGCCCCGCGCGCCAATGCCGGCTCGTCCGGGGTCAGCACGTGGCTGGGCGCTGGCGTCTCGCAGGCCGCGACGATCGCGAGCAGGGCCAGGCCGCCGGCCACCGCGGCGCGGACGAGGGTACGACCCGGCTGCCGACCGTGGCCGGCGTTCCGCAGGGACTCGCTCATGGCGTCGATTCTCCGTTCCAGAAGGGGGGTGGGTTCGGCGAGGGTGGGGGCGAGCGAGGGCAGCGAGCGGGTGGCGCGCTGGCCCACGGCCAGGAGCAGCAGCCCGTAGCGCTCCACGTCGCCGTGCACGGCCAGCACGCGGCGGTCGCAGTCCAGCTCCACGGCCAGGCACAGGCGGCGGCGCAGCCACCAGAGCACCGGGTTCAGCGGCTGCACCACGAGGGCGAGCGTGGCGATCAGCAGCAGCCGGGCGTCGCGGGCGCGCAGGTGCTCGGTCTCGTGGCGCAGGATCAGCGCGCGGAGCCCGGGCTCCAGGGAGAGCGTCCAGTCGGGCAGCACGATCTCGCTACGGCGGAGGCCCACCACGGCGGGCCCGGTATCGGGCGCCACGAGCACGGGCACCCCGTCCACAGTGGTGCGCTGCCAACCGCGGCGGCGGCGCGTGAGCGTGGCGGCGGAGCGGAGGAGCGCGCCGAGGACGAGCAGCGACGCCAGTGCCCAGGTGGCGAGGAGCGGAGTGTCGAGCCAGCCGACGTCCGGCACCCGGCTCGGAGCGCCCGCGGCCGGCACCGGGATGGCCGGCAGCACCGTGGGAGCGCTGGCGGGTGCCGGCGCCGAGCCGCCGGGGTACAGCGCCGTGCGAGCGATCAACCCGGCCGGCACCAGCGTGGCGGCGAGGAGCGCGAGCACCCACACGCCGCGCGTGGGACGGCGGAATAGTCTGGCAAGCGCGTCCAGTGCGGCGGCCGCGCCCGCGAGGAGTGCCGCCACCAGGACGGCATAGGAGAGCCAGAGTGCGATCACTTGCCCTCCTCGCCCATGCGCTGCTGCAGCTTGAGCCGGAGCGTCTTCAACTGCTCGGCGCTCAGCGGATGGTCGTCCACCAGCTTGGTGAGCAGCAGCTCGGGGGAGCCGCCGAACATGGTCTCGATGAGCCGGGAGACCGCGCTGCGCTCCGCCGCCTGACGAGCGACGCTGGGGAAGTAGCGGTGCGCCTTGCCCTCGGCCTCGTGCCGCAGGAACCCCTTGGCCTCGAGGTTCCGCAAGGTGGTGAGCACGGTGGTGTAGGCCAGCGCGTCGGGCAGCCGCTCGCGCACCTCGCTCACCGTGCCGGAGCCGAGCTCCCAGAGGATGGCCATGACCTCCAACTCGCGATCGCCGAACTCCACGGGCGCCTCCTGGCAGGTGGTGTTACTACCACGATAGTAGTCAGCCGCGAGGCTGTCAACTACCAGCTTAGTAGGACCGCCGGACCCGGCTGGACGCACGAACGGCCGGACGGGGATTCCCGCGTCCGGCCGTTCGTCCGAGCGCCGGGCGCCCAGGCCGGGCGCCGCACCAGTGGACGCCGTCAGCGCCGCCGCACGAACCGGACGTCCCAGGCCCGCCCGTCGCGCGCGCTCAACGCCGTCACCCGCCCCGCGTCGTCCCGCACGAAGCGGATGCCGAGGCGCCCGTTGCCGAACGCGTCCGCGTAGTCCGGCCGCATGGCGGGCATGGCCCGGCCGTAGCGGTCGCGCAGGAGCAGCGAGTCGCGCTCCACGCTCACCACGAACGTGCCGTCCGCCTCGTCGCTCTCGTACGTGCCCACGTACTCGGCCAGCTGCGCCGGCGTCGGGGCGAACGGCGCCACCGGCTCGTAGCGCAGGGTGTCGCCGTCGCCCGTGAGCATCCGGATGCCGGCACGCGCCGCACCCGTGGCCACGGAGTCGAAGATCAGCACGTTGCCCCCGAGCCGGAAGCGGCCGGCGGCCAGCGGGCGGAGCGCCGAGCCGCCCTCGGTGCGGAGCTGGCCGTCGCGCGCCACGAGTCGCACCGGCTGTCCATCCCGCGCGTGGCGATAGACACCGGCGAGCGCGGCAAGCCGAGCCGGCGCGAGTGCGGGAGGTGGCGACGACGCGCTGTCGGCGTCGGCGCGCGCCACGAGCGCATCGCCCAGGTAGCCGTCGGCCACCTGGTGCCCCAGCTCCGTGGCGCTCGCGTTGGCGGCGTTGCACAGCACCGCGACGGCCACACCCTGCGCTGGATAGCGGCTCAGGAAGGCACGATAGCCGGCGGTGGCACCGCTGTGGCTCACCTCGGGAATGCCGCGGTAGCTCGTCACGAACAGGCCGCCCGCGTACTCCACCGTGCGACCGCTCGTGAGCACGCCCTGCCGATGCATCTCGGTGATGAACCGAGCCCCGCCCACCGCGCCGCTCTCGAGGTTTGCGGTCCAGCGCAGGAGGTCGTGCACCGTGGTGAGCAGCCCGCCGTTGCCGTACGCGTCGTCGAACGGCATGTCCAGGCGGTACACCCCCGGGCTCGAATCCGGCTCGTAACCGGTGGCGCGGCCCTTCACGACGCGGGCGAAGTCGTCGCGCCACGACGTCTGGGTCATGCCCAGCGGCTCGAAGAGACGCACGCGGGTGAACTCGGCCAGCGGCACGCCGGACACGCGCCCCACGACGAGGGCCATGAGGTTGTAGCCGGTGTTGGTGTACGACCAGTAGGTGCCGGGCGCGTAGTTGAGCGCCCGCTGGTGGCGCGCGATGTGGAGCACCAGGTCGTTGCTGTACACGCGCGTGCCGCGCGGCCAGCCGCCCAGCGCGGCGACGGAGCCCCAGTCCCGCAACCCGCTGGTGTGGTTGATCAGGTGGCGGATGGTGATCGGCGCCCCGTAGTCGGGGAGCTCGGGCAGGTGCGTCCGCACGTCGTCGTCCAGGGAGAGCTTGCCGTCCAGCGCCAGCAGCACCACGGCGGCGGCCACCACCTGCTTGGACACCGAGCCCGCCTCGAAGATGGTGGCCGGCGTGTTGGGCACACCGTGCTCCAGGTGGGCCATGCCGTACGCCTTCTGCGTCACCACCGTCCCCCGCTGGCTCACGGCCACGGCGCAGCCGGGCGACGATGCGCCGAAGGCGCGGAAGACGGAGTCGATCCGCGAACCGGGATCGGTGAGCGTGCCGCCGGGGCGCTGCGCGACGGCACTCGCCGACACGCTCAACAGGAGGGCCACGGCAATCAACGGGGCTCGGTGCATGCGAGTGGTGGGATGGGCGGTGGAATGGTGCGTGAGCGGACGACGGCGCACGACGGCGCGACCGTCATCCGCTCACGGCAGCGTCAGCTCGTACACGTACACGTGCGAGTACCAGCGACCGTCCTGCTCGAAGATGGTGATGGTACCGGCGTCGTTCAGCGCGCGGTAGAAGCCGAGATTCTCGGTGACGAACGGCTTCACGGGAAGCTCCGCGTGCGTCAGCAGCCGCACGTGGTAGTCGCGCAGGGCGGCGTCGAGCGTGGCGAGATAGTCGGTGAGCGTGTGCACGGCCAGGTAGAGCCGGCCGCGCGCGTTCAGGTGGCCCGACGCCTGCGCGAGCAGCGCCAGGATGACCTCGTTGCCGCGCGTTCCACCGGCGAACGTGGCCGCCTCGGCGGCGTCCAGCGTGGCGAGGTGCGCCGGCGCGACGATCTCGTTGGGCAGGTTGGCCAGGATCACGTCGTACCGGCCCGTGACACCGGCGAACATCGGTCCCTGGCGAAAGTCCACCGTCACGCCGTTCAGGGCGGCGTTGCTCCGCGCCGCCGCCACCGCCGCCGCCGAGATGTCGATGCCCTCCACTCGCGCGCCGAGCCTGGCCGCGTAGATGGCGAGCACGCCGGAGCCCGTGCCGATGTCGAGCACCCGGTCGCCGGGGCGGACGTCCACGCTCTCCGCATAGAACCGCCCGTGCGGCGTGGGCGTGAACACCCCCTCGGTGGGCTGGATGCGCACGACCGTGCCGTGGATGGTGATGGTGACCGGCTCCAAGCGCTGCATGCGGTGCAGTGTACGTCGCCACGGCGAGCCGAGCGAGACCTGGCGCCGGGCGGATGAGCCACCCATCGCGTACGCGTCACAGTGAAACCCTGGACGGCCGGATCGCGTCCAATGTTCCAGGCACGATCGCACGGCCGCCGAGCGGGCTACCGGCCGGGCTGCGTCCGTCACGTCAGGGACTTCCGGGGAGATCGCCATGCGCAACCTGCAGCTCGCCTTCCGCACGCTCTTCAAGACGCCGTTCGTCACGGCCATCGCGATCCTCTCCCTGGCGCTCGGGATCGGCGCCAATGCGGCCATCTTCTCGCTGTTCGACCAGATGCTGCTCCGGCCGCTGCCGGTGAGCCAGCCCGAGCGGCTGGTGAATCTGGCGGCGCCCGGGCCCAAGCCGGGCTCGCAGTCGTGCAATCAGTCGGGCGACTGCGATGCGGTGTTCAGTTACGCGATGCTCCGCGACCTGGAGCGTGAGCAGAAGGTGTTCACCGGCATCGCGGCGCACCGCGGGTTCGGCGCCAACCTGGCCTTTCGCGGGCAGACCCTGAATGGCGAGGGGACGCTGGTCTCGGGCTCCTACTTCCCGGTGCTCGGCCTGCAGCCGGCGCTCGGGCGCCTGCTCGGACCGGCCGACGACCAGACGATCGGCGGGCACTTCGTGGCGGTGCTGAGCTACGGCTACTGGGAGAGTCGCCTCGGCTCCGATCCGGCCGTGCTGGACTCCACCATCGTCATCAACGGCCAGTCCATGACCGTGGTGGGGGTGGCGCCGCGCGGGTTCACGGGCACCACGATGGGCTCCAACCCGCAGGTGTTCGTGCCCATCTCCATGCGGGGGCTCGTGAACCCCGGCTTCAACGGCTTCGAGAACCGGCGGAGCTACTGGGCGTACCTGTTCGCGCGCCTCAAGCCCGGCGTGACGATGGAGCAGGCGAACGCGGCCATCAACGCCATCTACCGGCCCATCCTGAACGACGTGGAGGCGCCGCTGCAGGAGGGGATGAGCGAGCAGCGGATGGCGGAGTTCCGCACCAGGCAGATCACGATGGAGCCGGGACAGCGCGGCCAGAGCTCGGTGCACGGCCAGGCGCGCACCCCGCTCGCCCTGCTGTTCGCGATCACCGGGATCGTGCTGCTCATCGCGTGCGCCAACATCGCCAACCTGCTGCTGGCCCGCGGCGCCGGGCGCAGCATGGAGATGGCCGTGCGGCTCTCGCTGGGCGCCAGCCGGCGCCAGGTGCTCGTGCAGCTGCTCACCGAGTCCGTGCTGCTCGCGGTGCTGGGCGGCATCGCGAGCCTGCTGGTGGCGCACTGGACGCTCGCGCTCATCGGATCGCTGCTCCCGCCGGATGCGTCGACCACGCTCCAGCTGGAGGTGCGCCCCTCGGTGATGCTGTTCGCGGGCGCGCTCTCCATCGGCACCGGCTTGCTGTTCGGGATGTTCCCCGCGCTCCACAGCACACGGCCGGACCTCGTCACGACCATCCGCTCGAGCGCCGGCAACCTCTCGGGCGCGCGCGCCGCCACGCGCTTCCGCGTCTCGCTGGTCACGGCGCAGATCGCGCTCTCCATGGCGCTGCTCGTCTCGGCGGGGCTCTTCATCCGGAGCCTGGTGAACGTGAGCCGGGTGGAGCTGGGCGTGAAGGTGGACAACGTCATCACCTTCGGCATCTCGCCGGAGCTCAACGGCTACACCCCGGCGCGCAGCCGGGCGCTGTTCGAGCGCGTGGAGCAGGAGCTGGCGGCCATTCCCGGCGTCACCGGCGTCACGGCCTCGTTCATCCCCATCCTCGCCGGCAGCAGCTGGGGCACCGACGTGGGCGTGGAGGGCTTCCGGAGGGATCCGGAGACCGACACCAACGCGCGCTACAACGAGGTGAGCCCCGGCTACTTCCGCACGCTCGGCATCCCGCTGCTGGCCGGGCGCGAGTTCACGACCGCCGACGCGCTGAACGCGCCGCAGGTGGCCGTGGTGAACGAGGCGTTCGCGCGCAAGTTCAACATGGGCCGGGACGTGGTGGGCAAGCGGATGTCCACCGGTCGCGCCGAGGAGCTCACCATCCAGATCGTGGGACTCGTGAAGGACGCCAAGTACAACGAGGTGAAGGACGAGGTGCCGCCGATGTTCTTCACCCCGTATCAGCAGGACTCCACGGTGGGCGCGATGACCTTCTACGTGCGCTCGTCGGCGAGCCCGCAGCAGCTCCTGCGCACCGTGCCCGGCATCATCAAGCAGCTGGACGGCAACCTGCCGGTGGAGAACCTGAAGACGATGCCGCAGCAGGTGCGCGAGAACGTGTTCCTGGACCGGATGATCGGCACGCTCGCGGCGGCCTTCGCCCTGCTGGCCACGCTGCTGGCGGCGGTCGGTCTCTACGGCGTGCTGGCCTACACGGTGGCGCAGCGCACGCGCGAGATCGGCGTGCGCATGGCGCTGGGCGCCGACGGCGCGAACGTACGCGCGCTGGTGCTCAAGCAGGTGGGGCGCATGATGCTCGTGGGCGGTGTGATCGGCATGGCGGGGGCGTTCGGCCTGGGGCGCGCGGCCCGGTCGCTGCTCTTCGGCCTGCAGGGCAACGACCCCGTGGTGCTGGTGGCGTCGGCGGTGATGCTCACGCTGGTGGCGCTGGGCGCGGGGTACATCCCCGCCCTGCAGGCGTCGCGCATCAACCCGCTGCAGGCGCTCAGGCACGAGTGATCGGGACGT
The DNA here is from genome assembly GCA_036266115.1 of Gemmatimonadaceae bacterium. Taxonomy (GTDB): domain Bacteria; phylum Gemmatimonadota; class Gemmatimonadetes; order Gemmatimonadales; family Gemmatimonadaceae; genus DATANT01. The sequence continues at coordinate 6,723 of DATANT010000141.1, forward strand.
CGCCGGGGCGAGGCGCCCCAGCGACGTCCCCAGGCTGGCGCGGCTACGAGCTCATGGCGCGCAGCCGCGCCAGGCGGTCCGAGAGCTCCACCGCGCGCCGCTCGGAGAGCGCGGCGAAGCACGGGGCGCGGTAGAGCGCCCACCGCGGATCGCCGGCGGGCACGCGCACCTGCCGCCGGCACGCCTCGTCGCGGCTCCCGATCCACGCGCGCTGCTCGGCGCGGAAGGCCTGCACCGTGGGCGGCTCCCTGGCGCCGCCGGCGCGGCGGCGGAGCTCCGCGATCATGGCCTGATAGACCTCGGTGAGGTGCACGTCGCCGCGGTCCACGTACGTCATCAGGCACGCACGCTGGTCCTCGAGCGCCGGCGAGTTGCACCGCGCGCTCAGATAGGGCTCGCGCATCACGGTGGCGCCACCGGCGCCCTCGGCCACATCGGGCTCGCGCGGTACCGCGGTGGCTCGCGGCGTCTCGGGCTCCGTCGCGGGCGGCGGCGCCGGCTCGGCGGGCGGCTCGCGGTTCACGTCCCCGGCCGCCTCCCGCGTGGAGGATCCGGTCGCGGGGCCGGCCTGTGGCCCACCGACCAGCAGCGCGGCGAGCGCCGCGAGCGCCAGCACGCCGACCCCCGCGGTGATCGCCACCCGGCGACGGCTGCGGGATGGGGCCACGTGCACGGGCGCGTCGAGCGGCAGGGACATGTAGGGCTCCAGCGCCGGCGCCGGGGTGACGTCGAACGCGCCGTCGGAGCTGTAGGTGACCTCGGATACGTCCGGCAGCTCGGACAGCTCGGGCACGAGCTCCGCCCGGGGCGCGCGCGCCACCACGCGCGTCGTGAGCTCCACCTCCGGCTCCGACGCGGCGGCGGGCACCGCCTCGTCCTGCGGCGCTGGCGGAGGAGTGAGCTGATCGAGGAAATCCGCGGCGCTCTGCCAGCGCTGGCTCCGGTCCTTGGCCAGCGCGCCGTCGATCGCCGCGCGCAGGTAGGGCGGGATGTCCGGCCGGAACGCGGTGAGGCTGGGCAGCGGCTCGTGCTGCTGCTTGTGCAGCATGGCGTACAGCGTCTCG
>DATANT010000142.1:0-13147 GCA_036266115.1 Gemmatimonadaceae bacterium
CCCGTTGAGCACGAGCGGGAAATCCTCGGCCAGTCGCTCGTCGCTCATGCCGGCGAGCGTTCGCTCCACTACCGCGCTGGTGGCCTGGACGCGGGCCACCAGCTCGCGGCGCGCCACGCCGCGCTGCGTGAACTCGGCGTCGCGATCGCGCACGAACCCGGTGGCGCCCAGCTGTGCGCCCACCAGGTACTGCAGATTGCCGCACAGGTGTAGCACGAGATTCCCGCCCGAGTTGGCGATGCCGGGTGGCACGTGCCAGGGCAGCTCGTCGTCGGGATAGGCCTCGATCTCGCGCGACAGGGCGCGCAGGTCGCGGGCGAGGATGGCGGCGATGGAGGCGGCGAGCATGTGCTGGAGTTCCGCGAAGGGTCGCGCGAAGCCGGGAGGATCGTCTTACTGCTCAGCGTGTACCATGGCGGATGCAACCTGCGCACAGCCTGGGCCGCCGCGACCGTTGCCCGGGGTACGGCCCCGGGAAATGGTCGCTCCGGCAGCGCGCAGGAAGAGACCACGACAATGCGGCCGGCGCAAGCGGCGTCGGGCCGCGCCGCCGCGCGACCATGGTAGCGGCGCGCGGGCGTGGTGCGCGTCCTTCACTCGGCAGCCAGCAGCGATGACCAGACCAGCCCCCGCGATGGATGACCCCTCGACCGCCAGCTTCGCTCCGCCCGCGGCCAGGCCGCCAGGCGCGGGCCCGGAGCACGAGGTGGCGCTCAAGCTCTGGGTAGTGCTGGCGCGGGCCTTCACCGCGGTCACCAGGCAGATGGAGGCGGAGGTGGCGCGGCACGGGCTCACGATCGCCGAGTTCGGCGTGCTCGAGGCGCTCCTGCACAAGGGTCCGCTGCTTCTCGGCGACATCCAGCGCAAGCTGCTCGTCTCGAGCGGCGGCAGCACGTATCTGGTGGACCGCCTGGCGGCCAAGGGGCTGGTGGAGCGGCGGGACTGCCCCAGGGACCGGCGCGCCCGCTACGTGGTGCTCACGCCGGCCGGTGACGCGCTCATCACGCGCGTGTTTCCGGAGCATGCGCGGCGCGTGAGCCAGGTGCTCGCGGGCCTCACCGAGCAGGAACAAGTGCAGGCCACCGCGCTGCTCCGCACCCTGGGCCGCTCGGCCGCGGCGCTGCCCCCGCCGAGCGACGGCCAGTAGGCGACGCAGCGCCCACCCGCGCAACGCCCACCGGCGCAACGCCCACCATCGTGGCGGCGTACTCCTGAATATCGCGGGGAGCGCCGGGAGACGGCGTCGGCCCCGTGCGCCCGCCCCAGCGCGGGCACGCCCCCACCACGGAGCAGCCGCATGCAGAGGGCCGTTCGCACCCTGATCCTCGCCGCGGCCGGCGTCATCGCCGCCGCCGGCCCCACGCTCGCGCAGGGACGCGAGCCACTCAGCCCGGAGGACCGCGCCCGGCGCCAGCAGATCGAGGACGAGCTGCAGTCCATCGCCATCGTCGAGCGCAAGCTGATGATTCCCATGCGCGACGGCGTGCGGCTGGCCACCGACGTCTACCGGCCGAAGGACACCTCCAAGCGGGTGCCGACGATCTTCGTCAAGACGCCCTACAACTTCAACTACTGGGACGTGCGGAACGGCGTGCCGCGCGACATGTCGCGGGCGCTGGACGCGGTGAAGCGCGGCTACGCGTACGTGGACCAGAACGAGCGTGGCCACTTCTTCTCCGAGGGTAGCTACGACATCCTGGGCCCGCCGCGAACGGACGGCTCGGACGCCCTCACGTGGATGGCGTCGCAGCCCTGGTCCAACGGCAAGGTGGGCACCATCGGCTGCTCGTCCACGGCCGAGTGGCAGATGGGGGTGGCGGCGCTCGGCAACCCGGCGTACGCCGCCATGATCCCGCAGGGCTTCGGCGCCGGCGTGGGGCGCGTGGCGCCCTTCTACGAGCAGGGCAACTGGTATCGCGGCGGCGCCGTGCAGATGCTGTTCATCGCGTGGCTCTACGGGCAGCAGAACCAGGCGCGGCCCATGTTCCCCGCTGGCATGTCCCAGCAGGATCTCATCCGCGCGTCCAAGTCGTTCGACCTGGCGCAGCAGGCGCCGCCGGTGGACTGGTCCAAGGCGCTCGGGCACCTGCCGATGCAGGACATCATCAAGGCCGTGGATGGGCCGCACGGGATCTTCGCCGACTCCACCGGCGGCGCCACCGGTGGCCGGATGATCCAGCGCACGCCCAACGACCCGGCGTGGTACAGGGGCGGCCTGTTCCACGACGACATGACCATCAACATCCCGGGGCTCTGGTTCATGTCGTGGTACGACGTGTCGGTGGGCCCCAACCTGGCCACCTACAACCACGTGCGGAAGACCGCCCGACCCGAGATCGCCGACCAGCAGTACGCGGTGATCGCGCCCACGCTCCACTGCGCGTACACGCGCGCCACCGAGGAGCTGGTGGTGGGCGAGCGCAACGTGGGCGACGCGCGGCTGGACTACGACGCGCTCACCTACGGTTGGTTCGACCACTTCCTGAAGGGAGAGGCCAACGGCCTGCTCGACACGCTGCCCAGGGTGCGCTACTACACGATGGGCATGAACAAGTGGCAGACGTCGGACACCTGGCCGCCCAAGGGGGCACGCCCCCTGACGTACTTCCTGGCGAGCAACGGCAAGGCGAACACGCTCCAGGGCGATGGCGCGCTCACGCTCGCCGCGCCCGCCGCGGATCGCGCGGACAGCTTCCTCTACGATCCCAGGAGCCCAGTGCCGTCGTATGGCGGCAACGTGTGCTGCACGGGCAACGCCGTGCAGGGCGGCGCGTTCGACCAGCGGAAGATGGAAGCGCGCGAGGACATCCTGGTCTACAGCACCGAGCCGCTGAAGACGGGGATGGAGGTGAGCGGTCCGGTGGAGGTCACGCTGTACGTGTCGTCCGACGCGAAGGACACGGACTTCACCGTCAAGCTGCTCGACGTCTATCCCGACGGCCGCGCCTACAACCTGGACGAGACCATCCAGCGCGTGCGTTACCGCGAGGGATACGACAGGCCGCCGGTGTGGATGGAGAAGGGCAAGGTGTACAAGGTGGTGCTCGGGCCCATGACGACGAGCAACTTCTTCCAGGCCGGGCACCGTATTCGCATCGAAGTCTCGAGCAGCAACTTCCCGCGCTTCGACCGCAACATGAACACCGGCGGCGACAACTACTCCGAGACCGAGAGCGTGGTAGCGCGGAACGCGGTGCACCACTCCAGGCAGTATCCGTCGCAGGTGACGCTCACGGTGGTGCGGAAGTAGCCGTCGAGCGGGTCGTCACTCCGCACTCCGCACACGCACGAACGGCTCGCGCACCCTGGTGCGCGAGCCGTTCCTCGTTCCTTCCTGGCACGCGGCCCCGACGGCCGCCGTCACCTCGGGTTGCCGGCGCCCCTCAGAACGCCAGCCGCAGCCCCGCGGAGCCGTAGAGGCGCGCCTCGTTCGACGACTCGTCGGCAAAGGTGTTGTACGTGGCCACGGACGCACCGCTCATGCGCCCCACCTCGGCCGCCATCGACACCGGGCCGAGGCCCAACGAGAGTCCGGCGAACATGGAGGAACGGGTGAGCGACTGGTCGAGGCGCACCGGCGTGCTCCGCTCGCTGACCAGCGTGAGCTCATCCTGCACCGTGGCCGAGACGCTCGCGCCGGTGCGGGAGCGGTCCTGCCCGGCGCCCACCGTGAGCCCCAGCACCGAGAAGCGCTTGCTCGCGAGCACGCGCCAGGAGGTGGTCCGGAGCGAGAGGCCGTCCACGCTCACCGAGTCCGCGTCGCTGACCGACGCGATGTTCACCGTGGGCAGGCTGCGATCCTGCACCGTGACGGCGAAGTCTGGCAGCGCCGACACGCCCTCGAGCAGTCCGAGGCGCGCGCCCAGGCCCACCTTGAAGCCGCCATCGGGCGTCTCGAGAAAGATGTCCTCCTCGTCCACCTCCGGCAGGTACGACAGGTTGCCGATCACGCTCAGCGAGCCCACCCGACCGCTGCCCATCGAGCCCACGCCGAGCTGCACGCCGCGGAAGAGACCGATGCCGACGTCCAGCACCGGCGCTGGCACCGGCTGGCGCTCGGTGGCGATGGTGGACTGCTGCGCACCGCTCGTGCTGAAGTCCCGCGCGGCGAGGTCGGGCAGGAAGCCGTCCACACCGGGGGCACGCAGCGCCACCACGAAGCGTGCGAAGCCGCGTGAGCCGCCGATGAGCGGCTCGCCGCCCGCGAACGCGCCGGTGAGCTGCGGGGCCATCACTGAAAAGACGTCCACGGCCACCTGACAGGCATCGCGCACCGTCACGTCCTGACTCTGGCAGCCGGCGTGGACGGCGCCGCCCTGTGCGGCGAGCGGCGTGGGAGCGGAGGCGGCGAGGGCAACGGCGAGCGCGAGCACGAGCGGGGCACGGAGACCTGCGCGGGACATCGGCATGACGGAGGAGAGCGCGAGAGGAGGACGAGACGCGGACTCGGGCGCGGAGGCGCCTCGGGCACGGTCGGTGGAAGCTGCCAGCAACCGACGCCCCACGATGGACCTGCGTCACGCGCGCGATTCCTGCACGGGGTGGCGCGTCCCTTCAACTTCCGGGAGGATTGCCATGACCGGCTTCGTTCCCACGAGCCACCACGCCGAGCGAAGGCCGGACCCGGCGCACCCCGATCCGTGGCCGGAGCCCGTGCCAGAGCCCGATCGAGAGCCCGTCCCCATGCCGCCGCCCTGGCACGAGCCTGGCCCGCCCGGCCGCGAGGTGGACCTGCCGCCCGGCGAGCGCACGCCGGGCGTCCCGGTCGAGGTGCCGGAGCCGCAACCCCTGTGATCGCGTCACCATCCATCGCCTCCACCCACGAGCACACCGACCCATGAGCAAACTCCTTCGCGGTCTCGCGGCCGGCTACGGCGCCAGGAAGCTGGGCGGCGGCTGCTTCAGCACGATCCTCATCTTTCTCCTGCTGTGGTGGCTCCTCGGCAAGTTCGGGATCTTCCAGTAGCGGCCGCGCTCCGCCGAGTCGCGCTGGCGCGCATGCGGGACCGCGGCGAGCGTGGCGGGGCGCGATATCTTCCATCCATGCCGCACCGCGATCCTCCGGGCCCGCCGTTCGAGATCCGCGACTCTCCCATCCAGGGCCGGGGAGCATTCGCCACTCGCCGCATACCCAGCGGCGTGCGCCTCATCGAGTACACCGGCGAGCGGTTGACGCCGGCCGAGGCGGATGCGCGCTATCCCGATGTCGCCGGCGAGCGGCACCACACGTTCCTGTTCGCGATCGACGACGACGTGGTGATCGACGCCGCGGTGGATGGCAACGACGCGCGCCACATCAACCACTCGTGCGCGCCCAACTGCGACGCGGTGATCGAGGACGGCCGCATCTGGATCGAGACCATCCGCGACGTCGCGCCCGGCGAGGAGCTGGCCTACGACTATGCCTACGTGCTGGAGGAGCGGCACACGCCCGCGGCCAAGCGCCGCTTTCCCTGCCACTGCGGCGCGCCCACGTGCCGGGGGACCATCCTCGCCAAGAAGCGCTGACGCCCTGGCGATCACCCGGCACGCGACGCCGCCTGGTAGCCTCAGCGCGCGGCCGTGCTGGGCGGAGGCACGGGCAGCGGCACCGCGTTGTCGACGGGCTTGATGCTCTGCAGATACGCGAACACCGCGCGCAGATCGTCGTCCGTCAGCCGCCCCACTTGCTGCCAGGGCATGGGAGGCAGGATGGCGCGCCCCACCCCCATGTGCTTGCCGGTGCGCATGGTCTGGATGAACTCGTCGGCGTTCCACGCCTGCAGCCCGGTCTCGTGCGGCGTGAGGTTCGCGGCGTAGCTCACGCCCCATGGCCCACCCCACGCGGTGAGCTCGGGTGACGCGACCGCTCCCCACCGGTCGGGCCCCAGCACCCCCGCCGGGATGGGCGGCAACGTGACGTCGGACCTGTGGCCGGAGAGCAGGCGCGTGGTGTCGGGCACGGGGCCGTCGCGAGTGAAGAGCTTGGGCGTGTGGCAATCGTGGCACCCGCCGAACTCCACGAGATACCGGCCACGGTCCACCGCGGGTGCGCTGGCGAGTTGATCGCTCGGCGCACGAGCGGCGGCGGTGCCCCCCTGCCGCGCGGTGCCGTCGCCCTGCGGCGAGCAGGCGGCGAGCGCCGCGCAGAGCAACCCGATGGGACCGAGGACGGCGCGAGTCGAGCGTGGCGCGGCGTACATGGCATCCTCCTGCGCAGGAACCGTGGGACGGCGAAGCCAGGGAACGAGCGCCTACGCTACCGGCCACGGCGAGCGACTGCAACGGTCGTCGTAATCGGGCTCATGCGTGCGGGAATGCGCCTGGCGCGGTCACGCGCTGCGGCTCGCTTCCCCCTGCGGGAGGGAGCGAGTGCGTGACCATGGCTCGGGATTCTTGCGAGGCGACGAGACCTCGCCGCATCGTGCCGGATCACCATGGGGCCACGGACCACGACTCGGATACGTCAGGGTCTCCCAGGGAGCGTGGCATGTCTCTCTCCAGACGCCGCTTTCTCGGCGGCAGTGTGATGCTGACGGCGGGACTGGCGAGCCGGTTCTCGTCGAACCTCCATGTGTGGCCCGCGTGGCCGCTCGTGTGGCCAGGGGAGCCAGTCCTCGACGACGACGTCTCCTCCGCGATCGACGCCGCCGCCCGCGCCTCCATCGAGGCCGGCGCGTGCCCCGGCATCTCGGTGCGCATCGCTCGGCGTGGACGCACGCTGTTCTCGAGGAGCTACGGCCTGGCCAACCTCGAGACGAACAGCGCGCTCACCGCTGACGGCATCTTCCGGATCGGCTCACTCACGAAGCAGTTCACCGCCGCGCTGATCCTCCAGCTGGCATCCCGGGGCAGGCTGGCCCTCGACGACGCCGCATCGCGATACCTCCCCTTCTTCACGATGGCCAGGCCGTTCACCATCCGCGAGCTCCTGACGCACACCGCGGGTCTGCACAGCGACGAGCAGAGCTCGTCGTGCCCTACCGGCCCCGCCGGTCCGCGGTCGCAGGTCCGGCTGGCGCGAGAGATCGCCGTGCAGCAGCAGCTATTCGACTTCGCGCCGGGCACGGCCTGGCTGTACAGCAACGCGAACTACATCGTGCTCGGCGCCATCGTGGAGACGCTCGCCGCCAGGCCGCTCGCCGACGCGGCGTCGGCCATGATCTTCGAGCCGCTGGCCCTGCGCCGGACGGCGTTCGACACCTCCGCCGCGGTGGTGGCGGGACGGGTGGCTGGCTACGCGCCGACGGCGGGCCGCCCGCGCGCGTTCGTGCACGCGCCGTTTCTGGAGGTGGCTGAGGCGGGCGGAGCCGGCGCCATGCGCTCCACCGCTGCGGACCTCTGCGCGTGGCATCATGCGTTGTTCACGAATCGACTGTTCGACGCACACTACGTGAAGCTGATGCTCACGCCAGGCCGCCTGCGCGACGGGCGCCTGAGCGGACGCAACCGATTCTCGGCCGACGATGCCTCGTATGGCGACACGCAGTACGCGATGGGGCTCCTGGTCTCACCGCCGTCCGACGCGCATCGCGGCGTCATCCACTACGGCGCCATCAACGGATTCGCCGCATGCCTGGAGACCTTCACCGACGCGGGATTGACCACCGTCATCCTGTGCAACGGCGACATCGGGCCCGACATGCCATTCCGTGCCGTGCGTCGGGTGGTCGCGGAGCGAGTGTTGCCGAGTGCGCCATGAGGCAGCCTGCCGGCGGACGGCACGCCGTCGGTGGCGACGGCCTGCCTGGCGCCCGCTCTACCCTGCCCGCCCGGCCTGCGCTCGCTCGGCCGCGCGTTTGACGACGAACAGGTACGTGCGCCACAGGACCATGAGCGTGATGAACCCGGCCGCGGTGCCGGCCAGGTAGGCGCCCGTGGGGCCGGGCATGTCGCGCCCGGCCGCCAGCTCGCACGTGCGGGCGGCGGCCGCCCACTGGCCGCCGGCGTCCAGGCAGGCATCCTGCCGCATGTACGTGGCTACGGTGAGCGCGACGAGCATGGCCGCGATACCGGCGAGCATGGCGGCCAGGCTGCGGCGAAGTTGGGAGGACATGAGCGGGATGGACGCGGAGACTGGTGCGCATCCCACGCCGCCGCTGGCGGCGGCGTGGGATGTGCGTTGGCGGCCGCGCAGGTGCGCACGCGGCAACGGAAAGATGTCGCGGTAGCGGCCGCGATGCAGCCTCCGTATCCTAGCAGACGTCGTCCGCCGCGTCTGCCGCTACGGCCGCACCGCTGGCCCGAGGCCAGCCGCACGCGCCCGTACCCATCCACGCTGGGAACTCCGCATGCTCGCCATTCGCATCTCCACCCCCGGCGACCGCGACGTCATGCGGCTCGAGGAGCTCCCGACACCCGCGCCGGGCCCCGGCGCCGTACTGGTGCGCATCGAGGCGGTCGGTGTGAACTTCGTGGACGTCTACGAGCGCGCGGGGCTCTACCCGCGGCCGCTCCCGTTCACCCCCGGCAGCGAGGCGGCGGGCGTGGTGGAGCAGCTGGGCCCCGGCGTGCAGGAGGTGGCGGTGGGTGATCGGGTGGCGTACTGCAGCGTGCCCGGCGCCTACGCCACCCACGCGGTGGTGCCGGCGGAGCGGCTGGTGCCGCTGCCCGATGGCATCTCCACCCGGCAGGCCGCGGCAGCCATGCTGCAGGGGCTCACGGCGCACTATCTGGCGACGAGCACCTACGCGCTCTCGTCCGCCGACACCTGCCTGATCCACGCGGCGGCCGGCGGGGTGGGCCAGCTGTTCTGCCAGATCGCGCGGCGGCGCGGCGCGCGCGTGATCGGCACGGTGTCCACCGCGCGCAAGGAGGAGCTCGCGCGCGCGGCCGGCGCGCACGAGGTGATCCGCTACACCGAGCAGGACTTCGCCGCCGAGACGCGGCGCCTCACGCACGGCCGCGGTGTGCAGGTGGTGTACGACTCGGTGGGTCGCACCACCTTCGACGCGAGCCTCACCTGTCTCATGCCGCGCGGCATGCTGGTGCTGTTCGGGCAGTCCAGCGGCCCGGTGCCGCCCCTGGACCCGCAACGCCTGAACCGAGGCGGCTCGCTCTATCTCACGCGGCCCACCCTGGCTCACTACACGGCCACGCGCGACGAGCTGCTCTCGCGCGCCAGGGAGCTGCTGGGCTGGATCGCCGCCGGTGAGCTGCGCCTGCGCGTGGACGCCGAGCTGCCGCTCGCAAACGCCGCGGAGGCGCACCGCCGGCTGGAGGAGCGGGAGACCACGGGCAAGATCCTGCTGATCCCGTAGCCGGCCGCGTGGAGCCAGCGGGCGTGGCGGGTGACCAGCGCGATGAACCGCGCGGTCACTCGGGCACGAAGGTGAGCCGGAAGTACAGGGTGCCGCCGGGATACTCCGGTGCGCGGTCCCACACGGCCTGTGCCCGGGCCATGCCGCGGAGCGCCATGTCGGCCGCGCCGCGCGCGTCCATGGGCAGCGCGAACGAGCCGGGATGCGCGAGCGAGGCCGCCCGGCCGCCGGCGGGCAGCTGCACCCACCCTTCCCACGACTCCAGCCGGCGGCCGGCGGCGACCAGCTGCTCCAGCGCCAGCACCGCGTCGTCGTGCACGAGCACGATGTCGCGCTGGGAGAGCGAGCGCCCCGCCAGCTCCGGCGCCAGCAGCGCGCGGGCGGAATCAGTCATGCGGGCGCCACGAGCGATGCGGCGCGCCGGAGCGATCAGCCACGATCGCGGCGCCGAGTGCGGTCGTTGTCCTCGGGGCCCGTGGGCGCGGCAACGGTGCCGCGCGCGGTGTCGCCCATCTCCACGTCGCGGTAGCTGTCACGGTCGCGGCCGGGATCGTCGGGCGTCGGGCGCTGGTCGTCGTTGCGTGCCATGATTCCTCCTCACGAGCGTGGTTTCGCCTGGCGTGCCAGACGGCATCACGCATGGTGCAGGCCGCGGCGCACCGCAGCTCGACCATAGGCAGGAGCGCGGTCCCCCGCCCGCTCATGCCGACGCGGTCGATCCCGCGGCCAGCGCCCGTCTCGCGTCGCCGAAGCTCACCAGCCGTTGGCGGTCCTCGTCCCACAGCGCCAGACGCATCACCGCGGCGCTCTGCCGCAGCGTCACCACGCTGGCGCCGTGGAACAGCGGATTCTCGTCGTGGCACCGCTGCAGGTGGTAGTTGGGAATGCGGGGCCCCAGATGGTGCACGTGATGCAGCCCGATGCTCCCCGTGAACCAGCGCAGGATGGCGGGGAGCTTGAAGTGGGAGCTGCCGGCGATGGCGGCGGTGACGTAGTCCCACTCCTCGTGCGTCTGCCAGTACGTGTCCTCGAACTGGTGCTGCACGTAGAACAGCCACACGCCAGCCATTCCCGCCAGGTACATCACCGGGAAGTACACCAGCGCCACCGGCCAGAAGCCGATGGCGAGCGACGCGGCCACGACCCCGACGACGATGGCCGCGTTGGTGGCCCACACGCTCACGAGTTGGCGCGTGCCGGTGGCCAGGCTGCGCGGACGGAAGCGCTGACCCACCATGAGGTGCAGCGGCCCCAGGCCGAGCAGCACCGCGGGATGGCGGAAGAGCCGGTAGCGGAGCCGCGCGGCCGGCGCGAGCGCCAGATACTCCCGCACCGTCAGCGTGGCCACGTCGCCGTGGCCGCGGCGGTCCAGGTCGCCCGACGACGCATGGTGCAGCGCATGATCGCGACGCCACTGACCGAACGGGGTGAGCGTGAGCACGCCCGTCACGAACCCGATCACCTCGTTGACCCGCCGCCACGGCAGGAACGAGCCGTGCGCGCAATCGTGCATGATGATGAAGGCCCGCACCAGGAAACCGGCCGTGGGCAGCGCGAGCGCGAGCGTGAGCCAGTACGACAGCGAGAGGCTGTGGTACATGACCCACAGCGCGAGCGCCAGCGGTGGCAGCGTGGTGACCAGCTGGGTGACGGCACGCCGGACGCTGGGGCGCTGATGGCGGGCGACGGCGGCGCGCCAGGCCGGCGCCGCCGGAGGAGTGGCCGAGCCCGACCCCGGCGGCTCGTGGATCAACGTCGCGGACATGCACACTCTCCGTCGCCGGGCTGGTGGTGGGGCGCGTGGCCCCGATGCTCGCGGGCATGCGGCGACGGGGTCGCAGCGCTCCGGCGTCGGACCCGTGGAAGCGCGGGAATCTACGACCGACCGGGCGGCGTGCGCGAGAGCGCCAACGCTCGCCCGGCGGGTGCCGGTCAGGCCGCGCGCAGCCGGACGTCCAGCGCCAGCGCCCGCTCGCCCAGCCGGCGGCCGGCCCCCACATCGAACCGCGCGCATACCCGCTCGTCGGCGATCGACCGCTCGGCCGCGAGATCCTCCGCCACGGCGCGGGCCAGCACGGGCCAGTCCGCGAGCGGAATGGTGCCGCCCAGCTGCCAGCCGTGGTTGCGGGCATCGATCCAGCCGTCCCAGAAGATCATCGCCACGCGGAGCGCCGCCGCCGCGGGCGCGTCGGTGCTCGGGAACGCGTGCTCCAGGCTGTCGAAGCGGCGACCGATCTCGTCGTGACGCCCGGCCTCGTGCATGGTGGCGTCGCGTCGGAGGTTCTCGACGAGCTTCTCGCGCGTCTCGGCAATGGTGAGCATCGGGGATCGTCCTGAGTCCGGTGGGTGCCGCCGCAGCTGGCGGATGGTGAGAAGCCTGACGTGTGGGACGGCGCGGCGCCAGGGTGGCGCGCCCTGCCGGAGCGGAACCGGGGCTCGCCGCGGGGGCATGCCGGTGCGTCCCGCTCCCGCCGGCATGCCCCCGCGCGGGATGGGTGACTAAATTGCGAGGGTCGGCGCTGGGCGTCGGGCGGGGGTGCCCCCGTCGTCTGCCATAGCCTACTTCACGCCTCAACTCCCTCCGGCATGACCAGCATCGAAGCGGATACGCTCGCCAAGGTCGAGGTACTGGCCGATCTCGAGTCCGTAGTGCACGAGCTCATGGTGGTGCACGAGGCCAAGCGCGTGCTCTGGTTCCCGAGCGAGCTGCTCGCGCCCGCTCCGGATACCGACCCGGATCGCCACATCCGCGAGCTGCGCGAGCGGGCACGGGGCATCAGCATGCCGGGGCGCGTGGCGCTCGCGCTCAACCTCCTCACCGAGGAGGGGCTGCCGCACTTCCACCGCCTGCTCGCGGTGTACCTGGGCAGCGACAGCTTCTGGTCGCGGTGGACCAACCTGTGGACGGCGGAGGAGGATCGCCATGGCGCCGTGCTGCACGACTATGCGCGCGACAGCCAGATTCTCAACAACCCGATCCTCGAGCGGATGCAGTTCGAGTATCTGAAGGCCGGCTTCGAGCCGTCGTGGGACAAGGATCCGTACCGCGTGTTCGTGTACACCACGCTCCAGGAGCGCGCCACGCAGGTGAGCCACGCCAACACCGGCAAGCTGGCGAGCGAGTTCGAGCCGAACATCGGCACGGTGCTCTCCAACGTGGCCAAGGAGGAGGCGCGACACTACGTCTTCTACCGCACCATCTTCGAGGAAGTGCTCGCGCGCGACCCCAACCGCGCCCTCGAGTCGGCCGCGGAGGTCATGCCGTCCATCGACATGCCCGGCATCAACATGCCGCACTTCCGCGAGATGGCCGACGTCATCCGCCGCGCGGGCATCTACGGGCCGCGCGACTACCTGAAGATCGTGGAGGAGCAGATCCGCTACTGGGCGATCGACACCATCGAGGGGTTGAACGAGACGGGCAAGAAGGCGCAGGAGAAGATCCTCGCCATTCCCAGCCGCCTCACGCGCGTGGCCGACGCCATGGAGACGCGCAGCCGCGCCAAGACCTTCAGCTTTGCCGTGGCGTTCGCGCAGGAGTTCGCGATGGAGTGAGCCGGCCGCGGCCGGCGAGTCGGTGAGCGGGTGGGGCTGGCGACCGGTGCCGGCTCCACCCGCTCGTCATTCCCGCAGGATCGGCCGCCAGTCGCAGCCGGCGGTGGAGATCACGAAGGCGCGCAGCACCGGCACCGCCCGCTCGCCGCCGATCACGTGCTCGAGCGCGAACAGCGTATCGCCGCGAAAGGCGAGACTGGGAACGGAGCGCTCCGTCAGACGCAGCGGGGCATCCACACAGGCGCGGGCGAACGTCGGGTCGAGCACCGTGATCCACGCATCCACCGCGGCGGGAGCGCCGCGGCCGGGGTCGAAATCGACGTCGTAGTGCACCAGCGCCACCGAGCCGTCGG
>DATANT010000143.1:0-4778 GCA_036266115.1 Gemmatimonadaceae bacterium
TCCACCATCGCGCGGTCCAGGTCGCGCGGCCACGGGATGCGGTACTCGAAGTGGCCGGCGCCGGCGCCGTTCGCCTTGAGCCCGTCCAGCACCGTCCAGCTCTTCCGCGACCAGCGCGCGTCCGCGAACGCGCCGGCGGCCACGCGCGCCAGCCGGGCACGCCGCCCGTCGCCGAGCGTCACCTCGCTGGGCGCCTCGCCCTCCACCACGAAGGTGGTGAAGTTGCGGTGCAGCACCGTGCCCGCCGCGTCCTCCAGCCGCAGCGCGAGCACCGCCACCGCCGGCTCGTCGGGCATGACCACGGCGAGCGGCGCGAGCGACGCCGACATCCACGGCCGGTACGGAACGCGCCGCGTGCTGGTGGCGTAGCTGCGCCGGTCGCCGAGCGAGTTCCAGCCGTACAGCTCCGCGTGCAGCACCAGCGAGTCACCGGCCACGGCATCGCCGGTGAGGAAGGACGCCCAGAGCGGCACCTGCACCGTCTGTCCCGGCCGCGCCGCCTGGCTCAGCTCCGGGCCCGTCGCGATGTAGTAGGGCGCGTGCAGGTCGCGCAGCGACATCCCCGGCACCAGCTCGCCCAGACCGGTCTCCTTCTCCGAGCGGTCGTAGCGCCAGTAGCCGTTCCACTCGTTGATCACGTCGTGGTGCTCGGTGTAGAGCCAGCCGGCGATCTTCGGGTGACGACGGAACGCGTCCACGGCCATGTGGTAGTCCCAGCTGTAGTCCACGTCGCCGGTGCTCCCCTCGTAGCCCCACACGTTGCCGAACTCCGAGTTGATGTTGGGCTGGCGCCCCTGCCGCCAGCCGCGCTCGAAGTTCCACGGCGAGCCCGGGTAGGTGCTGTCGCTCATCGTGCGCAGGTGCGCCTCCCATTGCCAGCCGGCCAGGTAGGCGTGCCACGAGTTGATGTCGGTCTCGGTGTGTCCGCGCTCGCAGCACACGGAGTTGTCCTCCACCAGCCGCGTGGAGTCGAGCGATCGCGCGAGCCGGTACACCGACGCCACGCGCCGCTGCGTCTCCTCGGCGTACACCTCGCGGTCGCCCACCTTGCGGGTGAGCCCCCACGTCTCGTTGAAGGGAATCCAGGAGAACACCGACGGGTGGTTGTAGTCGCGCGCGATCATGCCGCGCATCGCCACCTCGTGCTCGCGGAAGGCCGCCGAGTCGGGCGGCCCCCACCAGTTGGGCACGTCGGCCATGATGAGCATGCCCAGTCGGTCGGCCCAGTACAGCTTGCGCGGCGACTCCACCTTGATGTGCTCGCGCAGCCCGTTGAGGCCGATCTGCCGCGCGCGCAGGATCTCGTCGCGCACGAAGTCGTCCGTGGGAAAGGTGTAGTACCCCTGGGGGTGATAGGCCTGGTCGAGCGCGAGCTGCAGGTACACCGGCTCGCCGTTGAGCGCGACGTAGGGGATCTGCGTGCCCGGCAGGCTCACCACCGAGATCTCGCGCATCCCGAAGTACGCGTCCACGCGATCCTCGGCCACGCCGGTGGCGCCGACCGTGACGGTGACCTCGTGCAGGTATGGGTCCTCCAGTGACCAGCGCCGCGCGCCCGGCATGGGCACGTCGAAGCGCGCCTCGCGCTGCCCACGCGGCACGCGCTGCGTCACGGGCTCGCGCGCATCGGCATTCGTGAACGCGAGCCGCAGTGTGAGATCGCGCGGCGCCGGCTCGAGCAGCCGTGCCACCACGCGCACGCGCTGGCCGGCGAGATCGGGGGTGAAGTGGACGTGCTCGAGCGGGGCCGCGCCGCGCGCCTCCAGGTAGACCGTCTGCCAGAGGCCGCGCGCCTTGCCGTAGCCCTGCTTTCCCTCGAGCTTGAACGGGTGCTCGCGGTCGTCCACGCGCAGCACGAGGCGATGGGCGCCGCCAGGCCGCACGTGAGGCGTGAGCTCGAGCGAGAAGGGCGTGTAGCCGCCCTGGTGCTCGCCCAGCTTCTCGCCATCGAGCCACGCCGAGGTGCGCCAGTCCGAGGCGCCCACCACCAGGAACACGCGCTGGCCGCTCCAGCCCGCGGGCACCTGGATCGTGCGCTCGTACCAGCCGATGTCGGCGCTGTCTGGCACCCCGGAGAGCGGGGCGCCCCACGAGAAGGGCACGGTGATGGTGTGCGCGGCGCCGAGGCCCGTGCGCGGCCAGCCGGCGCGCTCGCCCATGTCGCCCGCGTCGAAGCGGAAGCTCCAGCGGCCGTTCAGGTTCTGCCAGGCGGCCCGATGGAAGTCGGGGCGCGGGTGCTCGGGCAGCGGGATGGCGCTGTCGGCGAGTGGCACGACGGGGGCTGCCGTCTGCGCGGCCGCGCGCCGCGGGCCGAGCAGGGTGGCCCCGAGCGCCACGAACGTCACCAGCCGGTACAGTCGATCGGTTCTCGCCCGCATCAGCGCTCCCTCATGCGTTGAAGGTCGCGGCGCACGATCCCGGTGCACGATCCCGGTGCGCCGCCGCGGCGCACCGCGCTATGATCGCCGCCCTGGTGGCGCGTGGTAAGAGGGTGAGAGCGGCCGGAACGCTCTCCCGGTCGCGCCTGCCGGGCTGGAATGGTCGATGCGCGGCCGACTGCACGCGAGACCCGACCGCGGCTACCGTTCCACGATCCACGTCCTGCACCCTTCCGCTCCCGTCCGGACCCCGTTCACCGCCGCGAGCGCCGTGGCGCACGGAGGCGACCGCGCCGGGATGAGGCCAGCATGAGCCAAGCGCAGCTGTTCACCCCGCTCCGCGTCGGCGGCCTGGAGCTGGCCAATCGCATCGTCATCGCGCCCATGTGCCAGTACTCGGCGGTGGACGGCTGCATGACGGACTGGCACCTGATCCACCTGGGCCACCTGGCGCTCTCCGGCGCCGCACTGCTCACCATCGAGGCGACCGCGGTGGTGCCCGAAGGGCGGATCACGTACGCGGACGTCGGCCTCTGGTCGGACGAGAGCGAGGCGGCGATGGGCCGCACGCTGGAGAGCATCCGGCGCTGGTCCGACATGCCCATCGCCATCCAGCTCGCGCACGCCGGCCGGAAGGCGTCGAGCGAGGTGCCCTGGAAGGGTGGCTTCCAGATCGGGCCGCACGCGGCGAACGGCTGGCAGACGGTGGCGCCGTCGGCGGTGCCGTACGAGCCTGGCGGCCACCCGCCGGCCGCGCTCGACCGGGATGGGCTCGCGCGGGTTCGGAACGCCTTCGCCCACGCGGCGCGACGCGCGGCACGCCTGGGGATCGATGCCGTCCAGCTCCACGCCGCGCACGGCTACCTGCTGCACGAGTTTCTCTCCCCGCTCTCCAATCGGCGCGACGACGAGTATGGCGGGAGTCTGGAGAACCGGATGCGCTTTCCGCTCGAGGTGTTCGACGCGGTGCGCGCGAGCTTTCCGGCCGAGCGCGCGGTCTCCGTTCGCGTCTCCGGTACGGACTGGGCCAACGACGGCTGGGACGTGGAGCAGACCGTGCGCTTCGCGCAGGCGCTGGAGGCGCGGGGGTGCGCCGCCGTCCACGTATCGAGCGGCGGGCTGACCCCGGATCAGCGGATCCCCGTGGGGCCAGGCTATCAGGTGCCGCTGGCCCGCGCGGTGAAGGCGGCGACCACCATGCCGGTGGTCGCGGTGGGGCTCATCACCGACTACGAGCAGGCCGAGGCGGTCATCGCCCGCGGCGACGCCGACCTGATCGGCCTGGCGCGCGCCATCCTCTTCGATCCGCGCTGGCCGTGGCATGCCGCCGCGCACCTCGGCGCCCGGGTCAGGGTGCCGCCGCAGTATCTGCGCTCCCAGCCGCACGAGTACCGCGACCTGTTCGACCTCGGGCAGTGATGTGCCGAGTCCGGTACCGCTCGCCGTCGGTGCCGGGAGGCTCGGGGGGCCGGACAAATGGGTGTCTTGACACACAATGTTGGCACACATACATTCAATCCAGACAGACGCTCTCCTCGACCTCGTTCGTGTTCGACCAGACGAGTGTTGTCACACCAATAAGCTCGCCCTGTACGCCACCGCACCCGCCCAACACTGAGGAAACCACCATGCGTCTCACCGCCCCCGCCTCCGCTCGCCAGCTCGATCTCGGGCTCACCATCCTGCGGGCCGTCACCGGCCTCACCTTCGCCGTCCACGGCGCGCAGAAGCTCTTCGTCTTCGGCCTCGACGGCGTCGCCGGCGCCTTCGCCCAGATGGGCGTGCCGCTCGCCGGCCTCGTGGGCCCCGCGGTGGCGCTGCTCGAGTTCTTCGGCGGCCTCGCGCTCATCGCCGGCCTCCTCACCCGCCCCGTGGCCGTCGGTCTCGCCGCCACCATGCTCGGCGCGCTCTTCCTCGTGCACCTGCCGGCCGGCTTCTTCCTGCCGAATGGCTACGAGTTCGTGCTCGTGCTCTTCGGCGCCGCGGCGACGCTCGCCATCACCGGCGCGGGCGCCTGGTCGGTGGACGCTCGCCTCGCCGGCCGTATCACACCCGCCGCCAGCAACGACCGTACGCTGCGCCGCGCCGCCTGACCGGCGAGCCCGCGCCGGGTAAGATCGCACCGCACTCCCCACCACTTCACACGTCAACGCAGGAGCATCGCATGAGCGCGACCACCACGGATCTCTTCGGCGCCACCGCGGGCGTCGCGCCGGCGACGCCGGGCAGCTACGGCGAGGCGCCGAGCGGCTACCGGCTGCCGGACGCGACGCGCCTGGGGCCGGTGCACCTGCAGGTGGCCGACCTGGCGCGCTCGCTCGACTTCTACGAGCGCGTGCTCGGCTTCCGCACCGTGCGGCGCGACGCGGCGCACGCGGTGCTCGCCGCGCACGGCGACGA
>DATANT010000144.1:0-1878 GCA_036266115.1 Gemmatimonadaceae bacterium
CGCGCGAAGCGCCACGCAGCCGGCGAACCGGCGCCCGGATCGGGCGCGCGGTCGTCGCGGCGATCGGACTTGGCGGCGCACTGCTCGTCTCGACGTCGCTGCGCGACCCGACGCCGCGCTTCCTGGAGCGCCGCTCCCACCTGGTGGCCACGCGTGAAGGGCCGCCCCAGGTGATCGACCGCTATCTCGTGCAGCCGGTTCACCTCACCGCGGCAAGCGGACTCGAGGTGGACCTCCTGCTCAAGCGACCGGCGGATGGCGGCGGGCATGCCTCGACGGCCGGCGCCAGGCGCCCGCTCGTCGTGCTGCTCGGTGGCCACAACACGGGCCGCGACGCGGTGCGGCTCATTCCCGCGACGCGTGGTGCCGTCGTGGCCGCCCTGAGCTATCCGTATCGCGGCGAGCATCGCGTGAAGGGACTCGCGGTCGTGCGGTACGTGCCGGCGATCCGCGACGCGGTGCTCGACACGCCGCCCGCCGTGATGCTGGCGCTCGACTACCTGCTGGCCCGGCCCGACGTGGACCCGCGGCGGGCCGAGGGGGTGGGTGTCTCCCTGGGCGCGCCGTTCATGGTGATTGCCGGCGCGCTGGACCAGCGCCTCACGCGGGTCTGGGCGATCCACGGATCGGCGGGCTCGTACGGGCCCCTCGATCGCAACCTGCGCCACAGCATACCCAACGCCCCCGCGCGCGCCGCCGTTGCCGGCGTGGCGTCGCTGCTCATCTCCGGCCCGCGCCTGGCACCCGAGCACTGGGCGGGGCGCATCGCGCCCAGGCCGTTCGTGATGCTGAATGCGCGCGACGACGAGCGCATGCCCCGCGAGCTCGTGGCCCGCCTGTACGCCAGCGCACACCAGCCGAAGTCCATGATCTGGGTGCCCGGCGGGCACGTGCGGTCGCGCCCGGAAGTCGTGCGCCCGCTCGTCGACACCGTGCTGGCGCGGATCCTGGCGACTCCGTGAACGGTGCCCCGTCGGCCGTGGTAGCACCGCCCCGACGTGACCGAGGGCAGCGCACGCCTTCGGGATGCATGATGGCCTGCGCAACCCCGCCGCACGGTCCTCGCACCGGGCGAGATTCCATCGACGATGGTGGATCGCGCCCGGGCGGCGGCGTCACCTCAGTCGGCGCGTCCTGGATCCGCTCGCTTGAGGCTCACCACCTCGCGTACTCCCTCGGGGCGGACCACCTCGATCGCGCTGAGGAAGCCGTCGTCCTCCGCGCGGACCCAGACTTCCTCCGGTTGATAGACGCGGTGGTCGCCCGAGCCCAACGCGAACTCGAGCGCGTTGGTGCGCGTGTCGTACGTGATGCCGTTGAGACGCGCGCCGCGCGCGGCCTGCTGGTCGCCCCACTCCGGTTCCAGCACCTCGATGTCCACCGCCTCGGGGGCATCGTCCAGAAGAAACCGCTTGGTGAACGTGTCGAAGAACTCGGGGAGCTGCTCGCGCGTGAGGCGGATCGTTGTCGACATGTCGCTGCCTCCGTTGACCGTGTGCCACTGACGATGTGCTCGGTGCCCGCGCCGCGCATCGGCACGCAGCGCGCTCCCCGTCCCGGCGCATCGGGCGTGCCGGGGCCACGGGATGATCCGCCCCCGTGCGTGCCCTGGGGGCGCGCCCCGCCGCCGGGCCGGCACGAACGCCTCGACGATGTCCGTCGTGTTGCCGGTGGCCGAGTGCGAGCCGCCGCCGAGCTGAAGTAGGCGTCGAGCCTTCCTGACGCCGTCGCGGCGGGCGCGCGACGGCGCGCTCGAGATCGCGGGGTCCGAGGAGGGCGCCCGCGCGCACTGGCTCCCGTCGTGGACGACCCACGGGCGGCGCCGCCCGGTTCGCCCGATCGGTCTTCTGCTGGGGCGCGCTCGGACGTACAGTATGG
>DATANT010000145.1:0-10421 GCA_036266115.1 Gemmatimonadaceae bacterium
CGGCGGGGCCAGTCAAGGTTGTCATCCCGCAGGAGCGAGCGGCACGGAGTGCAGCGAGCGAGTGTCGGGATCGCTCTCCCTCGCGGCGGTTGGGCCCCCCGCACCCTGAGCACGGCGGCGGGCAGGCACGGCGGACGCGCATCACGGGACGTGAAGGCGATCCCGACACTCGCGTCTTCGACGCTCCTGCGGGATGACAAGAGGTGGGATGCCCTCCGGGCCGCGCCCTCCTGCGGGATGACAAGGAAGAAGGCTGACCCTTCTCCCGGCCGCGCGCTCCTGCGGCATGACACAAGGCGGGATGCACTCCGGGCCACTCGCCCCGCTACCCGCGCCCCGCCATCGCCCGCCCCACCTCCTCCAGCCACCGCCACCGCTCCCGCAGTAGTACCCGCGCCTCCTCCACGCCGACCTCGGTGAAGGTCACGGTGTCGCCGGGGCGGCGCTGGGCGAGGCGCGCGAGGTCGGCGGTGCACACCACGGCGGGCGTGGCGTAGCCGCCCACGGTGGGGGCGTCGGCCATGAGGACGATGGGGGTGCCGCCGGGGGGAAGCTGCACGGCGCCGGCGCACGTGGGCTGGGAGGGCAGGGTGGCGTCGGCCGCCCACCCGGGCACCGCCACCCCGTCCAGGCGATAACCCATGCGGTCGGCGCTGGGCGAGAGGCGCCACGTGGTGCGGAGCAGGGCGTGCCACTGCTCGCCGGAGAGCGAGGCGCGCTGCGGACCGGCGATCACCCGCAGCGGCGCGTCGTCGGCGAGCGGTGCGCGGAGCGACTCCTCGGGCAGGCGTCGGCCCGCGCCCGGCGCCCAGTCCCCCGTGGCACCGATTGGGACGGCATCGCCGGCGCGGAGGCGCCGGCCCTCCACGCCGCCGAGGCGCGCGGGAAGATAGGTGGACCGGCTGCCGAGCACGGGTGGGACGGCCACCCCGCCTCGCACGGCGAGGTAAAGGAAGCGGCCGTGCTCGAACCGGCCGACCTCGAGCTCGGAGCCCGCCGCCGCCCCATACACCCTCATCGGCGCGACCTCGGCGCCGTCGAGCCGCACGTGGGCCAGGGCGCCGGCGAGCGCGATGCTGGCGCGCCGCGCGAAGCGCAGGGTGCCGCCGCCTTCGGCCCACTCCAGGGCGCCGGCGCCGGCGGGGTTGCCGAGGAGGAGGTTGGCCGCCTGCAGTGCCCAGGGATCCATGGCGCCCCCGGGCGGCACGCCGCTCGCGCGCCATCCGGGGCGACCGAGGTCCTGCACGGTGAGGAAGGGCGGCGCGCGGACCACCTGGATCGTGGGTCCGTCCGCATAGGCGTCCTGCGGCGGCGCGCTCACCGGGGCTCGAACCGCACCACGTCGCCCGGCGCGAGCAGGGCGGGCGGGTGGCGCTCCGGGTTCCAGAGCTCGGCGGTGGTGTGACCGATCAGGTGCCAGCCGCCGGGCGTGGCGAGCGGATAGACCGCGGTCTGCTGGCCGGCGATCGCCACGGCCCCCGCGGGCACCGTGCGGCGGGGCACCGTGCGCCGCGGGAGCACGAGGGCGGGCGGGAGCGTGCCCAGGTACGCGAAGCCGGGGACGAAGCCGAGGAAGAAGACGGAGTAGGGCGTGTGCGCGTGGAGCGCGATCACGTCGTCCGGGCTCAGGCCGCACGAGTGGGCCACGTGGTCCAGGTCCTCGCCGTCGTACGTCACGGGCAGTACGTGCTCCGTGGGCTGCGTCGCAGCGTCAGCGGCGTCCGCGCGCTCCGCGATCTTGCGCAGCCGCTCGCTGACGCTGCGCGCGTCGGTGGCCAGCGCATCGTAGAACACCGTCAGCGACGAGTACGCCGGGACGATCTCGGTGACCCCGGGCACCCGTTCGGCGCCAACCCGGCGAGTGAGGGCGTGCACGCGTCGGCTGACGTCCAGGCTCACCTGGTCTCCCAGCACCACCGTCAGCGCGGAGTCGCCGAGTGGGACGATCTGGACGGGGGGTAAGGACTCACGCGTCATGCCGAGGGGGGTGCGTTGGGCGATCGGGGGTCGGGATCGTCTGGATAGTCAGTGGGCGAAGGCCGAGATGGCGATGTCGTCAGCGGCGAGGCGGGCGTGGATGGCGGCGAGGAGGGTGGGGGCGTCTGGCGTGTCGGAGTGGAGGCAGAGCGAGTCCGGGCGGATCGTGAGCACCGAGCCGTCGCGGGCCGTCACCGTGCCGTCGCGGGCGAGGGTGAGTGCCTGGTGGGCCACCGCGGAGGGGTCCGTGAGCACGGCGTCCGGTTCCGTGCGTGGCACCAGCGTGCCGTCCGGCTCGTAGCGGCGGTCCGCGAACGCCTCGCTCGCCGTGGCGAGGCCCAGCGCGGCCGCCTGGATGACCAGCTGGCTGTTCGCCAGGCCGAGGAGCGTGAGCGATGGGTCGAAGCGGTGGATCGCGGTTGCGATCGCCGCTGCCGTGGGGGCGTGAGTGGCCGCGCGGTTGTAGAGCGCGCCGTGCGGCTTCACGTAGCGGAGCGGGACGTTTTCCGAGCGGCAGATCGCCGCCAGCGCGCCGAGCTGGTACAGCACGTACGCCGTCACCTCCGCGGGGGCGGCGGCCAGCTCTCGGCGGCCGAATCCCAGGAGGTCCGGGTAGCCCGGGTGGGCGCCCACCGTGACTCCCAGGCGGCCGGCCGTGGCTACCGTGTGGCGCATCGTGAGCGGGTCGCCCGCGTGGAAGCCGCAGGCGATGCTGGCCGACGAGACCAGGGGGAGGATCGCGTCGTCGTCCGCGGCCCGCCAGTGGCCGAAGCCCTCGCCCAGGTCCGCGTTGAGGTCGATGGTGTGCACGGGCGCGAATGTGCCGCCCGGGCGCGCGCATCACAACAGCGGCGGAGCTGACGCCGGCATCCGGTGGGTGCTCGCCGCTATGCCGACCGGTGTCCTGCCGGCTCCGGCAGGCGCAGGGTGAGCCAGAGCGCCGGCAGCAGCATGAGGATGGAGGTCACCATCGCGAAGCGTGGCGAGGTGACGTCGGCGAGCGAGCCCACGAACAGGAAGAGCACGCCCGAGGTGCCCCAGGCGAAGCCCATCATCATGGCGCTGGCCGTGGCCACGTGGTCTGGCGCGTACTCCTGCGCCGTGACCACGCTCACCGGCACGTTCGCGTTCACGAGCGCGCCCACCAGGGCCGTGAGCGGGTAGTACCACCAGCTGGCGGGCGTGCTGTACACCAGGCCGACGAAGAGCGGGATGGTGACCAGCACGCTGGATCGCAGCACGCGCACGCGTCCCACGCGGTCCGAGATCTGGCCGCCGGCGATGCCGCCGAGCGCGGCGGCGATGCCGAACACCGCCAGGGTGGGGCCGATGTGGCGATCGAAGCCGCGGGCCGCGAGCGCGAAGCCCACGAGCGCCTGGTAGCTCACCGTGGACAGCGAGCGGAGGACGCTCATGCCCCAGAGCAGGCGGATGGGGCCGCGGAAGACCGTGGAGTAGTCACGCCAGCCGCGCGGCGTGCGGCTGGCCACCCTGGTGCTGGGCGTCACCGTGTAGCAGAGGGCGCCCACCGCCAGTCCCACCGGCAGCAGCCAGGGCAGCCGGCCCAGGCCCAGCGTGGTGGCGGCCAGGGGGCCCACCGCCAGCCCCGCCGTGCCGCCGGCCGAGAAGAGCGCGTTGAAGAGCCCGCGCTGGTCCGGCCGCGCGCCCTGGTGCACGTAGGCCACCGACGCCGGGTGGAAGATGGCGCTGCCGACGCCGCCGAGCGCCACCAGCAGGACGAGCACGCCGAAGCTGGGGGCCACGCCCATGAGCGTCATGCCCAGCCCGGCGAGCGCCGGGCCCACGGCGGTGAGCAGCCGTCGGTCCAGGTGGTCGGCCAGGAGGCCGAACACCGGCTGCAGCACCGAGCCCACGAACGCCGAGACCGCGACCAGCAGCGCCGTCTGCGCGATGCTCACCCCGTAGCCCGTGCGGATCTGCGGCAGGAGGGGGGTGAGGAGCGAGGTGAACGAGTCGTTCACCATGTGGGCGAGCGTGAGGGCCACCAGGATGGTGGTGCTGCCGGTGGCCAGGGCGGGAACGGCCGGGGGGCGGGTGGCGGTGGCGGTGCGACGCTCCATCATGGCCGCAAGCTAAACGGCGTCAGAAGGGGGCGCGGGAGCGGTGCGCCGGGCGGCGAGCGTCCGTCGGCCACCCAACGTCGGCCGGCGCGGGGCCGTAGAGAAGGAGATCGGGCCGGGCTGGCACACCCGTCCGTCCCGTGGTACCGTCGTTGTACCATCGTGGTCCATCGTGGTACGTGGCTCCATCCGGCCGGCCTCGCGCCGTGCCCCTGCCCGGCCCATCCCCGGCCGGGTCTCTCCAAGCCCATACGAGGGTCGTCACGCATGACAACGAGGATGACGCGGCCGTTCTGGCGGCTGGCGCTCACCGCGGTGATCGCCGCCGCCGTGCCGGCCGGCGCGCAGGAAGCGCTCACCGCACCCAAGGCGTTCTTCGGCCACGACATCGGCGCCGACTACGTGCTGCCTGACTACACGCAGTTCGTGAAGTACTGGGAGACGCTGTCGCGCCAGTCGGACCGCATGACGCTGGACACGATCGGCACCACCGCCGAGGGTCGGCCGCAGGTGATGGCGATCATCACGGCACCGGCCAACCGCGGGAAGATCGACCGCTATCGCGAGATCGCCGAGCGGCTCGCCCGCGCGGAGGGGCTCACGGACGAGCAGGCGCGGGCGCTGGCCGCCGAGGGCAAGGGGATCGTCTGGATCGACGGCGGCCTGCACGCCACGGAGGTGCTGGGCGCGCAGCAGCTGCTGGAGACGGTGTGGCAGCTGGTGAGCCGGAACGACGCCGAGATCCGCCGCTTCCTGGACGATCTCGTGATCCTGGCCGTGCACGCGAATCCCGACGGGATGGAGCTCGTGTCCGACTGGTACATGCGGCCGTCAGACCCGAAGCAGCGCACCACCAACACCATCCCTCGGCTCTACCAGAAGTACATCGGGCACGACAACAATCGCGACTTCTACGCGAGCACGCAGCCCGAGTCGGAGAACATGAACCGCGTGCTGTACCGGGAGTGGTACCCGCAGATCATGTACAACCATCACCAGACCGGCCCGGCCGGCACGGTGATGTTCGCGCCGCCGTTCCGCGATCCGGCCAACTACAACTATCACCCGCTCATCCGCACCCAGCTGGACCTGGTGGGCGCGTCCATGCACAACCGGTTCGTGGTGGAGAACAAGCCCGGCGTCACCATGCGCTCCGGCGCCAACTACTCCACGTGGTGGAACGGCGGGCTGCGCACGACGGTGTACTTCCACAACATGATCGGGCTGCTCACGGAGACCATCGGCAATCCGACGCCGATGGAGATCCCGTTCCTGCCCAACCGGCAGCTGGCGAGCGCGGACCTGCCGTATCCCATCAAGCCGCAGCCGTGGCACTTCCGGCAGTCCATCGACTACTCGGTGACCGCCAACTGGGCGGTGCTGGACGTGGCGTCGCGGCACCGGGAGCAGTTCCTGTACAACATCTACAAGATGGGCAGCGACCAGATCGCGGCCGGCAGCACCGATAGCTGGACCATCTGGCCCAAGCGCATCGCCGCCGTGCAGGAGGCCATCGCGGCCGAGCGCACGGGTGAGAGCAACGGCAATGGCGCTGGCGCGGCGCGGCGCGGCGGCGCGGCTTCCGCCAAGTTCTACGAGATGCTGCGCGAGCCCGCTCGGCGCGACCCGCGCGGGTACGTGATCCCGGCCAGCCAGGCCGACTTCGGCACCGCCACGAAGTTCGTGTGGGCGCTGCAGGAGACCGGCATCGACGTGCACCGCGCCACCAGCGCCTTCACCGTGGGCGGCAAGCAGTACCCGGCCGGCTCGTACGTGGTGAAGACGGCGCAGGCGTTCCGCGCGCACGTGCTGGACATGTTCGAGCCGCAGGATCACCCCAACGACGTCCCGTACGAGGGTGGCCCGCCCAAGCCGCCATACGACAACGCCGGCTGGACGCTCGCCATGCAGATGGGCGTGCAGTTCGATCGCATCCTGGACGGGTTCGACGGTCCGTTCGAGAAGCTCCAGGCCATGGCCACCGTGCCCGCGGGCACCGTGGCGCAGGCGCCGAACGGCGGCGGGTGGCTGCTGGATCATCGTCCCAACGACGCGATGCTCGCCGTGAACCGGCTGCTGGCGAGCAAGGTGGACGTCTACTGGCTGAAGGCGCCGCTCGCCGCCAACGGCCGCACCTACGCGCCGGGCACGCTCTACGTGCCCGCCTCCGCCGCCGCTCGGCCGGTGGTGGCCAAGCTGGCGCAGGAGCAGGGGCTCGACTTCGATGCCGCGGCGGTGAAGGCGCCGGCCGGCGCGCACAAGCTGCAGGCCAAGCGCGTGGGGCTGTGGGATCGCTACGGCGGGTCCATGCCGTCCGGGTGGACGCGCTGGATCATGGAGCAGTTCGAGCAGCCGTACAGCGTGGTGTACGCGCAGGAGCTCGATGCCGGCAACCTGCGCGACAAGTACGACGTGCTGGTGTTCGTGGACGGCGCGATTCCCGAGCGGGACGGCGCGGCCCGGCCGTTCGACGTCATGCCCGGCTCGAGCAGCGTGCCGGCGGAGTTCCGATCGTGGTTGGGCCGCGTGAGCGTGGCCAAGACCGTGCCGCAGCTCAAGCGCTTCATGGAGCAGGGCGGTACCGTGATCACCATCGGGAGCTCCACCATCCTGGGCGAGCACGTGGGGCTGCCGATCGCCAACCATCTGTCGGAGCGCTCGCCCACCGCGGGCGACAAGCCGCTGGGCGAGGAGAAGTTCTACGTGCCAGGGTCGCTGCTGGAGGTGGCGGTGGACTCCACGCACCCGGCGGCGGCCGGCATGGGCGGCCGCGCCATCGTGATGTACGACAACAGCCCGGTGTTCCGCCTGGGACCGGACGCGGCGCTCAAGGGCGTTCGTCCCATCGCGTGGTTCGACACCGCGGAGCCGCTGCGCAGCGGGTGGGCGTGGGGGCAGGACTACCTGCAGGGCGGGGTGGCCGCGGCCGCGGCCGACGTGGGGCGCGGCAAGCTCTATCTGTACGGCCCCGAGATCCTGTTCCGCGCGCAGCCGCACGGGACGTTCAAGCTGTTCTTCAACGGGATCCACGCGGGCGCCGAGTAAGGGCCGGCGGGTGTGACGGGCGGCGGGGGCCCCCCCGAACAGCACGTTGCGCTCGCCAGCCGCATCATCCGTCATCCATCCGCCACCGGGCGGGGCCGCAATCTGCGGCCCCGCCCGGTGGCGCGTTCGGGACGTATCGTTGTCGGATCGAGCACTTTCGCGCTGGGCGGCATCTCACCGATGTCACCATGCCACGCCTCCTCCATGCCCCCACGTCTGCCGCCAGCGTCGTGCAGGCTTTCCCGGCGCCTCGAGCCGCACGGGCCACGCGCGTGACCGCCGAAGCGCCACCGGCGCGTGACGCGCTCGACGACTTCGAGCCCTTCTACCGCGCCCACGTCCGACGCGTCTACGCGCTCTGCCTGCGGATGAGCGGCGACGCGCGCCGTGCCGAGGAGCTCACGCAGGACGTCTTCGTGCGCGCCTGGGAGGGTCGGGCCAGCTACCGCGGCGCGGCGCTGCTCGGCACCTGGCTGCACCGGCTGGCGGTGAACGTGGTGCTGTCCGGCGCCCGCGCCGACCGCCGCCGCCTGGCGCGCGTGGAGCCGAGCGATGCGCCCGAGGCGGTGGCGGGCGCGCGCGTGAGCGAACGGGCGCCGGCCGTGGGCGAGCGGCTCGACCTGGAGCGCGCCATTGCCGCCCTTCCAGCCGGCGCGCGCACCGTGTTCGTGCTGCACGACGTGGAAGGCTACACACACGAGGAGATCGCGCGCCTGATGGAGATTGCGCCGGGCACGGTGCGCTCCCAACTGCACCGGGCGCGGCGACTGTTGATGGAGGCACTGGACCGATGACTCCCCATCCGAGCCACGACGACCAGCCGGGTGATGCGCACCCGGCCGACGGCACCCTGCACGACCTCGTGGACGGCACGCTGCCGCCGGCCGCGCGCGCGGCGGTGAACGCGCACCTCGCCGCGTGCACGGGGTGCGCCGCCCGGCTCGCCCGGCTGCACCGCCTGATGGAAGCCGTGGCTGGAATGCCTCGCGAGCTCACGCCGCCGCGCGATGGCTGGCCGGAAGTGCGTGCGGCGCTCGCCGTATCCTCGTCGGCGGCGCCGGGCCCGCGCCGCGAGCGAGTGGCCCGGCGAGTGGCACCACGTGCCACGTTGGCGAACCGCGCGCGTTTCCTCGCGCTCGCGGCCGCCGCATCGCTCCTTCTCGCGGTGATCACGTGGGGTGTGCGGCGTGCGCCGTGGGACGTGCGCGGCACAGTCCATCCATCCGATTCCGTCGCGCGAGCGGTGGCCGGCGCGGAGCCGGTGCCCGTCGCGGCACCCACCACGTTCGCCGCCGTCGAGCGCGACTACGCGCGCGCGGCCGCCGAGCTCACCGCCGAACTGGCGGCCAAGCGCGACCGCCTGCCTCCGTCCGCCGCGACGTCCGTGGACCGCTCGCTCGCCACCATCGACGGCGCGCTCGCCGAAGCACTCGCGGCGCTGCGCCAGGACCCCACCAATCCCGAGCTCACCCGCTATGTGGCCGCGTCGTACGAGCAGAAGCTGGACCTGTTGCGCCGCTCCACCTCCATCGTGTCCGGAGACTGACCGCATGTTCGATGATGAGCCCATCGCCGCGCGCGGACGTGCGCCTGGACGTGCGCGGCGCATGCGCCGCACCGCGCTGCGCGTGGCGTGGCTCGCCGCGGCATGGTGCGGCATGGCGGCCACCGCTGGCGCACAGGAGAAGCTGGACCGCCGGCTTCCCGCCGACCGGGATCTGTCGTTGCGCATCTTCAATCTCACCGGCGCGGTGCGCGTGATCGGATGGGACCGCGACTCGGTGGCGGTCACCGGCACGCTCGGCAAGGGCCTGCGCTTCGCGATGGGCGGCACGCGGAGCGCCATGAAGCTCGGTCCCGATCGGCAGGACGAGCAGCATCCGGGCCCGCCCTCCGTGCTGGAGGTGCGTGTGCCGCGCACGGCGCGCGTGTGGATCAAGACGTCGAGCGCGCCGGTGACGGTGGACGGAGTGCGCGGTGGGCTCGACGTGTACACGGTGGACGGCGCCATCGAGGTCGCCGGCGACCCGCGCGAGCTGCGCGCGGAGAGCATGGACGGCGACATCACCGTCACCGGCGCGCCGTCATGGGTGCGGCTGAAGACCGCGGCCGGCGCGGTGGACCTGCGGGGCGGGGGCGGCGACGTGGGGCTCTCGTCGGTGAGCGGCGGGCTCACGGTGAGCGGCGGCCCGGTGGAGCGCGGCCGGCTGGAGACCGTGAGCGGGCCGATCGTCTTCGCGGCGGCCATGGTGCGCGGTGGCTCCTACGACTTCGACTCGCACGGCGGTCGCGTGGAGCTGCGCATCCCGCCGGATCTGGGCGTGGACCTCGAGGCCACCACGCTGCACGGCATGATCGATGGCCCCGTGACCGCGGGCCGCGCGCGTCCCGTGGGCCGCACCTTCAGTCTCGTCTCCGGTGATGCGGCCGCGCGCATCGCTGTGCGCACCTTCAAGGGCTCGATCCACCTGCGCCGCCCTTAGCTCGCCTGGCCGGCGCCCACTCGTCCACCTCACCGGAGGGTCCTACCATGTCACGCACCGTGCTCACAGCCCGTACGATGGTACTCCGCGTGCTCGTCCCCGCCGCGCTGGCCGCCACCGCGCTCGCCGGGATCGTACCGTCGGCCACCGCGTCACTCTTCGGCCCGCCGTGGATTTCCATCGAGTCGCCGCCCAACCCGCACGACCGCGCCACGCGCGGCGCGCTGCTGGTCGTGCGCACGTACCATCACGGCGATCAGGTGGACCAGGGCGTGCGCGGCACTGCCGAGGGACTCGTGGGCACCGAACGGCGCACGGTGAAGCTCGACTTCCAGAAGGCCAGCCAGCCTGGCGTCTACGCGCTCCGGCGCCAGTGGCCGGCCGAGGGCCGTTGGGTGCTCGTCATCAGCACCGGCGGCAGCACCGACGCCGACGATGGCGCCACGGCGCTCGTCTCGCTCGACGGACGTGGACAGGTGGCGTCGGTCACGGTGCCGACGCGCCAGCAGGACGGCTGGTCGGTGCCGCGCGCGGTGACCAGCGCCGAGGTGAATGCGCTACTGCGCAGCAGCGTGGCGTACGCCGGGCGTTGAGCCGGGCGGCAGCGGCTCGGTTGACGCGCCCTCATGCCGTTGTCATCTCGGGCGAGCGCAGCCTCCCTCTCTCGTCATCCCGGGCGAGCGCAACCGGCACCCGTTGTCACCGCGAGCGAGCACTGTCCCCACCGGTTGTCGTCCCGAGCGAGCGCAGCGAGTCGAGGGATCCACTCGAACGTGCTGGTGGCCGGCTCCGTCACCACGGACAGTAGATCCCTCGACTGCGCGGCCCTGCGGGC
>DATANT010000146.1:0-4543 GCA_036266115.1 Gemmatimonadaceae bacterium
CGGGGGCGGCGCTGGTGGGCGCGTGCACGGGGATGTACATCGCCGCGGGGTTCGGCTCGGGACCGCGCGACGGGCTGATGCTCGCGCTCTCCCGGCGCTACGGCTGGCCGGTGCGCCGCGTGCGGACCGGCATCGAGCTCTCGGCGCTCGGCGCGGGCTGGTGGATGGGCGGCGCGGTGGGGGTGGGCACGGTGCTCTTTGCCGCCACCGCCGGCCCCAGCGTGCAGTGGGGGCTCCGCCTGTTCGGGGTGGTGCCGCCCTCGGCCCCGCCGCCCGCGCCGGTAGCCGGCGACGCGGAGCGGCGCGCGGCGTAGTGGCGGGTAGGGCGCGCGGGGCGCCAGGCGCCGGCCACGTTGTTCGCGGTCGCCCGGCCGGCTAGCTTTCGCTCTCTGGGCGGCTCGAGATCGGGCCGCCGACTCCGACCCCAGCTCCCGAGTATCGATGGCGGATTCTTCCCGACAGCCGGTCATCGTGGCGGCCGCCCGTACCCCCGTGGGCCGCTACCTGGGCGGCCTGGCCTCGCTCAGCGCGCCGGCCCTCGGCGCGGTGGCCATTCGCGAGGCCGTGCAGCGCTCCGGTGTGCCGCTCACCGAGATCCAGGAAGTGATCATGGGTCAGGTGCTGCAGGGCGGCAGCGGCCAGGCGCCGGCGCGGCAGGCGATGCTGGCGGCGGGGCTGCCCACCACCGTGAGCGCGCTCACCGTGAACAAGGTGTGCGGCTCCGGGCTCAAGTCCGTGATGCTGGCCGCGCAGGCGATCAAGGCCGGCGACGCGCAGGTGATCGTGGCCGGTGGCCAGGAGAGCATGTCCAACGTGCCGTACTACGTGTACGGCATGCGCGCCGGCGTGAAGCTGGGCGACCAGACGCTGGTGGACGGCATGATCAAGGACGGCCTCTGGTGCGGGGTCTGCAACGTCCACATGGGCGGGCACGCCGAGCACACCGCGCGCAAGGCCGGTATCGCGCGCCAGGCGCAGGACGACTTCGCCGCCAACTCCCACCGCAAGGCGGTGGAAGCGCAGCAGGCCGGCCGCTTCGCCGCCGAGATCGTGCCGGTGGAGGTCCCGGGGCGCAAGGGACCCACGGTGATCGCGGACGACGAGGGCCCGCGCGCCGAGAGCACCGTCGAGGCGCTCGGCAAGCTGCGGCCGGCGTTCCCCAAGGACGCCCCGAAGGACATGCAGCCGGATGCGCTGAGCGTGACGGCCGGCAACGCTTCCAGCCTGAACGACGGCGCCGCCGCGGTGGTGGTGACCAGCGAGGAGTTCGCGCGGGCCCACGGGCTGCAGGTGCTGGCGCGCATCAGCGCCTACGCCACCGGTGCCACCGATCCCAGTGAGCTGTTCTTCGCGCCCATCACCGCCGTGCGCAACCTCATGGCGAAGGAAGGGCGCACGATCGACGACTACGACCTGATCGAGGCCAACGAGGCGTTCGCCTCGCAGGCGCTCGCCGACGGCGCCGGGCTGGGCTGGGATTGGGACCGCGTGAACGTGAACGGCGGCGCGATCGCCCTCGGCCACCCCCTCGGCGCCAGCGGCACGCGCGTGCTCACCACGCTGCTGTACGCCATGCAGGACCGTGGCGCCCGCACCGGCCTCGCGACGCTCTGCCTGGGTGGCGGGGACGCCGTGGCGCTCGGTGTGGAGCGCGTCTGATCTCATGACTTCCGTGCCTACCATCGTCTCCACCCAGCCCATGAACCAGACTCTCGTCCGCGCGCGCGCGCTGCCCGTCCACGTCCTCGGCGTCGTCGGCTTTGCCGCGGCGCTCGCCCTGGCCTCGCAGGTGGCGGTGCCGCTGCCCGGCACGCCGGTGCCGCTCACGCTGCAGCCCATGCTCATGGTGCTGGCGGGGCTCTGGCTGGGCCCCCGCGCGGCGGCGGCGAGCATGGCGCTCTACCTCGTGGCGGGGATGGCCGGGTTGCCGGTGTTCACACCGGGCGGCGCACCGGGCATCGCTCGGCTGCTCGGGCCCACCGGCGGGTACCTGCTCGCCTATCCGGTGGCCGCGGCGCTCACCGGCTGGCTCGGGATGCGGGCGCGGAGCTTCGCCGGCCGCACCGGCGCGGCGGTGGCGGGCATGCTCACCATCTACGTGGGTGGCCTGGCGCAGCTGGCGGTGCTCACCGGCAGCTTCGAGCTGGCCGTGGTGATCGGCGTGCTGCCGTTCGTCGCCCTGGACATGGTCAAGTCGCTCGTGGCGGCCGCTCTCGTCTCCAGCCGGGCTGATCGCGCGCGGGCTTGATCGGGCGCGATCTCGCGTTCACGGAGACCGGACGGCTCCGAGCGCCGTGGCGACTGCTGCTCTTTCTCGCCACGGCGCTCGTCTGCACGGTGCTGGTGCAGGGCACCGTGGCGCCGCTGGTGGCCGTGGTGGCGGGATGGCTCGGTCTGCGACCGAGCCTGTACAACTGGGCCTACGCGCTCGCCCTGCTCGCGGCCCACGCGCTGGTGCTGCGCTGGACGTACGACGACTGGGCGGGCGTGGGGCTCGGCGCGCGGTCGGCGCGCCCGGCGCTGCTCGCGGAGGGCGCGCTGATCGGCGCGCTGGCCATCGGCGTGCCGAGCGTCGCGCTGCTCGGCATCGGTTGGCTGCGCCTGGAGCCGGCGCCGGCCGGCAGCTCGCTGGCGGCGGCGGCGCACCTGCTGCTCTTTCTCGCGCCGGCGGCGCTCTGGGAGGAGCTGCTGTTCCGCGGCTACGCGTTCACCGTGATCCGCGAGCGTTGGGGCGCGCCCGCCGCCCTCGTGGCCACGAGCCTCGCATTCGGCGCGCTGCACCTGGGGAATCCGGGCGCTAACTTGCAGTCGGTCGTGCAGGTCGTGTTCGCCGGCGTCTGGCTGGGCGGGGTGCTGCTGGCCACCGGCAGCCTCTATGCCGCGTGGATGGCGCACCTGGCGTGGAACTGGGCCATGGCGGCCGCGTTGCACACCGCGGTGAGTGGGCTGCCGTTGACGGTGCCCGACTACCGGGTGGTGGACGCGGGCCCCGACTGGGCCACCGGCGGGGCGTGGGGCCCCGAGGGTGGCGTGGGGGCGACGATCGGAATGGCGCTGGCGTTGGTGTATCTGTACGCGCGGCTCGTGCGCCGCAAGGAGAACCAGGGATGATGGACCGCGTGGCGGTCGTTGGGGCAGGGCAGATGGGGAACGGCATCGCGCACGTGTTCGCGCAGGCCGGGTTTCCGGTGACGATGATCGACGTGTCCGCGGACGCCCTGGCGAACGGGCGCGCGACCATCGAGAAGAATCTGGCCCGGCAGGTGAAGAAGGGCACGCTGGACGAGGCGGCGCAGGACGCCACGCTGGCGCGCCTCACCACGGCCACGGCGCTCGACGCGGCGGCCGACGCCGCGCTGGTGGTGGAGGCCGCGACGGAGAATCAGGAGCTCAAGTTCCGCATCTTCGCCGATCTCGATCGGCTGGCTGCGAACGGCGCCATTCTCGCCAGCAACACGAGCTCCATCTCCATCACCGAGATCGCGGCGCGCACCGGGCGCCCCGAGCAGGTGGTGGGGATGCACTTCATGAACCCGGTGCCGGTGATGAAGCTCGTGGAGGTGATCCGCGGGCTGGCGACGAGCGACGCCACCACCCAGCGCGTGCTGGAGCTGGCGCGCGCGCTCGGCAAGACGCCGGTGGAGGTGAGCGACTACCCGGGCTTCGTGGCCAACCGCGTGCTCATGCCCATGATCAATGAGGCCGTCTACTGCCTCATGGAGGGCGTGGGCACGCCGGAGGCGATCGACACGGTCATGCAGCTGGGCATGAACCATCCCATGGGCCCGCTCGCCCTGGCCGATCTCATCGGCCTCGACACGTGCGTCGCCATCCTCGAGGTGCTGCAGCGCGGGCTGGGCGATCCCAAGTACCGCCCGTGCCCGTTGCTGCGCAAGTACGTGGCGGCCGGGTGGCTGGGTCGCAAGAGCGGCCGCGGGTTCTATGCGTACTGAGCACGCCGACGTGATCCTGCCCCTCACCGAGGAGCAGCGCGAGATCCAGCGCACCGCCCGCGAGTTCGCGGCGCGCGAGATCACGCCGTTCACCGCGGCGTGGGACCAGGACTCGCACTTCGAGCCGTCGCTCGTGCCCAAGCTGGGGGCGCTGGGCTTCCTGGGCATGCTGCTGCCCGAGGAGTACGACGGCCTGGGGCTCGACACGCGCTCGTACCTCATGGCGCTCGAGGAGATCTCGGCGGCGGATGCCTCGGTGGGCGTGCTGATGAGCGTGCACAACTCGCTGCCCACGCAGATGATCCTGAAGTACGGGAGCGAGGAGCAGCGGCAGCGGTTCCTGCCGCGCATGGCGCGCGGCGAGCTGCTGGGCGCCTTCGCGCTCTCGGAGCCCGAGAGCGGTTCCGACGCCGCGTCGCTGTCCACGCAGGCGGTGCGCGACGGCGACGACTGGGTACTGAGCGGCACCAAGGCGTGGGTGACGAGCGGCAGCCACGCCGACGTGATCCTCGCCATGGCGCGCACCGACGCACCCGGCGATCGCCGCGGGGGGCGCGGCATCGGGGCGTTCATCGTGACGCCCGACCTGC
>DATANT010000147.1:0-4348 GCA_036266115.1 Gemmatimonadaceae bacterium
AGCAGGCCGAGTCGCCCCTCTACTTCATCCACAACGAGCTCCGTACCGCCCACCCCGAGCTGGACGTGCAGCCGGTGATCGGGAGCGTGGCCGACGCGGCGCGCGTGGACGAGGTCTTCGCCGCCGAGCGCCCGGCCGTGGTACTGCACGCGGCGGCCTACAAGCACGTGCCCCTCATGGAGGAGAACGTCGTGGAGGCGGTGCGCAACAACGTCACCGGCACCATGAACGTGGCGCAGGCCGCCGCCCGGCACGGCGCGGGGCGCTTCGTCCTCATCTCCACCGACAAGGCGGTGAACCCCTCCAGCGTGATGGGGGCCACCAAGCGCGTGGCCGAGCGCGTGGTGCTCGGCACGAGCGCGGCGGCCGCCGCCCAGACCGACTTCCGCGCCGTGCGGTTCGGCAACGTGCTGGGCTCCAACGGGAGCGTGGTGCCCCTGTTCCAGCGGCAGCTGGCCGAAGGACGCGCGCTCACCGTGACGCACCCGGACGTGACGCGCTACTTCATGACGATCCCCGAGGCGGTGGCGCTCGTGCTGCAGGCGGCCGTGCTGCCAGGGGCGGCGGGGCGCATCTGCATGCTCGACATGGGGGAGCCGGTGCGCATCGCCGATCTGGCCGAGCGCCTGGTGCGGCTCTCGGGGCTGGAGCCGCACGTGGACGTGCCGATCCACTTCACCGGGCTGCGCCCGGGGGAGAAGCTGCACGAGGAGCTCACCTCCCATCTGGAGGCCGCCGAGCCCACCCTGATCCCCGAGGTGCGCATCCTGCGCACCGACGAGCCGGACAAGGTCGCGCTGGAGCGCGGGCTGGACCAACTGGGCGCCGCGGTGCTCGGCGGGCGCAAGGCCGACGTGCTGCGCGCCCTGCGTAGCCTGGTGCCCGAGTGCGTGGCGCCCCTCCGTGTCGGCGACGCCGCCGACGCACCCATCGTGCCCGATTCGCCGGCGCCTTCATCGCCGCGAGCCCGCCCGCGGCCATCGCTCCGCGCCTAGTGCGCGGCGCGTGCCGGCTCCACATGCACCGGGCCGCGACTGGATCCGGCGCTCTCTACCCGTCATGGAGTGGTTGGTGATGTCGTCATCCGGTTCCATCTCCCGGCGCGCGCGGCGTGGTCTCGCCGCGCTCGTCGTCGTATGCGCGTTCGTGGGCGCCGCGCCGCTCGCCGCGCAGTCCACCGCTCTCTCCGACACGGCCACCGCCGACCGCGGCGCGATGCTGCGACCGGGCGACGTGCTGCGCCTGCGCATCTGGCGCGAGCCCGACCTCTCGGGTGAGTTCGGCGTGGACGAGCGCGGCATGGTGGTGTTCCCCAAGCTGGGTGCTCGCGCCGTCACCAGCATCACCGCCGATTCCCTGACGGCGGAGCTGGTGCGCGACTATGCCGTCTACCTGCGCAATCCGTCCATCGAGATCACCGTGCTACGCCGGGTGAACGTGCTCGGCGCGGTGAAGATGCCCGGCATCTATCCCGCGGATCCGACGATGACGGTGGGCGACGTGCTGGCGCTGGCCGGCGGCGTGACGCCGCAGGGCCGGGGCGACCGCGTGGAGCACTATCGCAACGGGGTGCGCGTGAGCCCGCCGCTCGCGGAGCGCGTCAGCCTCGCCGATACCCCGATCCGCTCCGGCGACCAGATCTTCGTCCCCGAGCGCTCCTGGCTGAGCCGCAACCCCGGCATCATCGCCGCGGTGATCGGCGCCACCGTCAGTCTCGTCATCGCCCTGTCGCGCTGAGCGTCCCACATGGCCACATCCGTTTCTCTCGCCATCCCAGATTCACCGCAGCCGGAAGAGCGCGACATCACGCTGCGCGAGATCTGGCTCTTCCTGCGTCGCAACCTGTGGCTCGTGCTCGCCTGTGCGCTGGTGTGCATGGCAGGTGGTGTGGCCTACGTGATGCGCGCCACTCCTGTGTACCAGTCCAGTGTCAGCGTGCGCGTGGACGAGCGCCAGAGCGGCGTGCCGGGGCTCGAGGCGCTCTCCGGAATCAGTAGCGGCAGCGAGCTGGGCACCGAGATGGAGGTGCTCAAGAGCCGCACCATCGCCGAGGACGTCGTGGAGCAGTTGGGGCTGCGGGTACGCACCAGCGAGCCCGAGAGAGTCGAGCGCGGCGTGGTTCTCGTCTCGGTCGACGCGCCGCGCGGCGACACCGTCGCGGGCGAGTTCGTCGTCCGACGCGAGGACGGCGGACAGCTCCGGCTGGAGGACACGAAGCGGAAGGAGGTATTCATCCCGGTGACGCCGGGAAAGCCCACGAAGCTGGGGGGCATCACGCTCGTCTTCACCGAACAGGTGAAGGATCACCTGCCTCTCCGGCTCACCGTGACCGGCTTCGACCAGGCCGTGCGCCGCCTGCTCGGGAACGTCACCGTCGTGCGCCCCAACCGCGACGCCAACATCGTGCGGGTGCAGTACCGCGGCGTCGACCTCGGGCTCACGCGTGACGTGCCCAATGCCATGGCGCGCCGCTTCATGGACAGCCGTCGTGAGGTGCAGAAGACCGAGGCGCGGAGCACGGTCGCCTTCCTCCGGACGCAGCTGGACACGCTCGCCAGCCAGCTCTCGGTGGCCGAGGACCGGCTGCGCACGTTCCGCGAGGCCAACCAGGTGGTGAGCCTGGCCACCGAGGCCAGCGAGCAGGTGAGCCGGATGGCCGAGCTGCAGGCGCAGCGCGGCCAGGTGGAGAGCGAGCGCTCGGCGCTCGCCGCGCTCATGGGCGAGATCCAGCACGCCGCGGCGGGCCGCGGCGCGGACGAGCCCTCGCCCTACCGGCGGCTGGTGGCCTTCCCCACCATGGTGAGCCAGACCGCCACCACCGATCTGCTGCGCTCCATCACCGTGACCGAGGACCAGCGGGCCCAGCTCCTCGTCCGGCGCACACCGGCCGACCCGGACGTGCAGGCGCTCACCGAGCGCGTGCACGAGCTCGAGACGCAGCTCCAGGCGGTGGCGCAGACGTACCTGCAGGGGCTCGCCACCCAGGTGACCTCGCTCGACCGAACGCTCGCGCAGTTCGGCGAGCGGCTGGAGCGCGTGCCCGCCAAGGAAGTCACCTTCGCCCGTCTCGCGCGGCAGCCGCAGGTGCTGGACGGAATCGTCACCATGCTCCAGCAGCGGCTCCAGGAGGCCCGGATTGCCGAGGCGGTGGAGGATCCGAGCGTGCGCATCGTGGATCCGGCCATCATCCCCGACCGCCCGGTGGCACCCAACAAGCCGCTCCTCCTGGCCCTCGCCGGCCTGGGTGGCCTGATGATCGGCTTCCTCCTCGCGTTCGTGCGCGAGAACATGGACCACACGGTGCGCTCGCGCGAGCACCTGATGGAGCTCAGCAACGCCCCGGTGCTGGGGCTCATCCCACGCATTCAGGAGGCGGCGATACAGGCGGGTGGGCGCTTCTCCGCGCTCGGCCGCATCCGGGATCGCAATCGGGCGCTCTCCGCCGGAACCCAGGTCGCGGTGGTGGCGGCCGGTAATGCCACCCCCGTCCGCGCCGTGCGCGGCGTGGCGGGTCAGCCGCTCCCCATGGCCGCACTGGCCGAGCGGCTGGTGACGCACAGCGATCCGCGGAGCCCGGTGAGCGAGGCGTACCGCGCGCTGCGCACCAACATCTCCTTCGCGGACCCGGACAAGGTCGCCACCACGCTCGTCTTCACGAGCGCGCTCCCCGGCGACGGCAAGTCCACGAGCGTGGCCAACCTCGCCGTCACGCTCGCCCAACAGGGACTCCGCGTGATCGCGGTGGACGCCGACATGCGGCGCGGCACGCTGAACGCGCTCTTCGGCATCCCGCGCCTCCCGGGCCTGAGCAACGCGCTGGTCGCCCGGGGAACGCCGGTGGACGAGGCGATCGTGCACGTGCGCGTGGGCGAGGACGCGGTGCTGGACGTGCTCCCCACGGGCCCGTTCCCGCCCAACCCGTCCGAGCTCCTGGACTCCGACCGGGCGCGGACGCTGTTCGACGACCTGGGCGCGCGCTACGACGTGGTGCTCATCGACACCGCGCCGCTCAACCTGGTGACCGACGCCGCGGTGCTCGGCGCGCGCGCCGGCGGCGTGGTGCTCGTCGTGCGCGCCAACCACACGCCCGCGGCCGCGGTGCGGTTCGCCGTGGATCGCCTGGCCCGCGTGCGCGCGCCGCTCATGGGCACGCTCCTCAACGACATCGACGTCTCCAAGCAGCACGGGAACGACGTGGCGTACGGGTACTACTACGACTACCGCTCCGACGAACAAAAGGAAGCGTAGCGCGTACGGCGCACGTCACGGCGTGGAGAACGGCCCCGGTGCACCATGGTGCACCGGGGCCGTTCTCCACGCCGTGACGTGCGCCGTACGCGCTACGCTT
>DATANT010000148.1:0-10000 GCA_036266115.1 Gemmatimonadaceae bacterium
ACAATCGCCAGGCGTGGGACCTGCTGCCCGATGGCCGCTACGTGCAGCGCGAGCCCGATGGCGAGGAGGAGCGCGCCACGCACAAGATCCTGGTGGGGGATCCGTGGGGGTTGGCGTTCACGGGGCATGGGAGCGTGGCGAAGGACGATTGACGCGCGAAGCTGGCGGCGCCTCGATCCATCGCCATGTCGTCACGACAGCTGCTTCTCGAACCAGTAGTCGGCGTATGGATCGGCGTTGAACGGTGGCACCGCCACGTACCCGGAGCGCTCGTACAGCCCGATGGCTTCCACGAGCGCCCGGTTGGTCTCCAGTCGCAGCGTTGTCATCCCGAGCGTCCGCGCCTCGTGCTCGAGCGCGAGCAGCATCCGCCGCCCGAAGCCGAGCCCGCGCATGGAAGGGGCAACCCACATGCGCTTGAGTGTCCCGACGCCAGGCGAGACGGACTTCACCGCGCCGCAGGCCACCGGCTCCCCGTCCACGCTCGCAACCACGAAGGCGCCCACGGGCGGTCGCAGCTCGGCGTCATCGGCCGGGATGCTCTGCCCCGGATCGAAGCCGCCGTCGAAGCGGCGGGCCAGCTCGCCAAAGTACTGGGACACGCACCAGCGGGCCGGGCCGCTCGCCGGATCCACGCGCTCGATCCGGGCGCCGGCGGCTAGCAGCAGGCGCTGGACCTCCGCCATCGCGGCCACGAGCCGCTCGCGCTGGGACTCGGTCAGCGGCGCCAGGATGGCCTCGGCCCCCTGATCCGACCGCCGGTTCATCTCCGCGATCTCGGCGAGCCCCGCGGGCGTG
Source organism: Gemmatimonadaceae bacterium (assembly GCA_036266115.1). Classification (GTDB taxonomy): domain Bacteria; phylum Gemmatimonadota; class Gemmatimonadetes; order Gemmatimonadales; family Gemmatimonadaceae; genus DATANT01. The sequence continues at coordinate 799 of DATANT010000148.1, forward strand.
GGATCGGCGCGCCGCACCCGCTCGTCGTCCGGGCCGGACCGCACCGTGACGAGGCCCGCGCGCCCGAGTGATTGGACGAGGCGGCTCAGGTACCCCGAATCGAGGCCGAGTCGTGCGCGCAGGTCACGGAGGTCGGCACCCTGAGTGCCGATCTCGAACAGCACCCTCGACTCGCCGAGGGGCCGATCGCGGCCCAGGAAGCGCGCGTCGAGAGCGCCGGCTCGCTGCGTGACGAGTCGATGGAAGCGGCGGACTCGCGCGATGTGCTCTGGCTCCATTGTCTGACTGTCGTCCGACAAAGCCCCGGTGTCAACTCCGGGCCGGCGTGCGCCCGAGCATACGGCTCAGGAGCGACCGATCAGCGGCGCCTCGCCGCGAGTGGCCGATCCCCGCACCGCCGGGAGGCTCAGTCCACCGCCCCGTCGTCCCCGTCGGGCGCCACCACCGTGCCATCCGGCGCCAGTACCTCCACCGGCGCGCCGAGCAACCGGCTCAGCAGGTCGGTCTTGCGGCTGGCGCCCCAGAGCTCCAGCCGGTACGTGGAGGCGCCGGGGTCCGGCGTGGCGCTCAGGCGCAGGGCGCCGTCCACCCAGCGCGCCCGCACCGCCTGCACGGCGCCCACGTGGCCGCGATCGAAGCCATCCGCCACGCGCAGCAGCGCCGCGAGCCGCGCGATGCGGTCGCGCCGCGCGCGGTCCAGCGTGCCGTAGTTCTCGTGGCTGCGCTTGGGCTCCGCGCCCCGGTGGTAGCGCGCCACGTTGGCCACCACTACCTGCTCCTCGGGCGACATGCCCAGCAGGTTGGCGTGGACGATGAGGTGGTACGAGTGCTTGTGATGCTTGTTGTAATCGATGTGGTATCCCACGTCGTGCAGCAGCGCGGCATCGGCCAGCACCGGCCGGTCCTCGGGCACGCAGCCCAGCCGCTCGCCGATCTGGTCGAAGAGCTGGAGCGCCAGCGCCTGCACCTGGCGCGCGTGCGGCTCCTCGTAGTGGCACCGTTCGGCGAACTCGCGCACCGAGCGCTCGCGCGCCGCGCCGGCATCCCCGCCATGCGCCGGGCGTACGGCGGCGCACTCCAGCAGCAACCCCTCGCGAATGCCGTGCGCGCTCACCGTGACGTCGCGCGCGTGCAGCTGGGCCACCACTTCGGCGGCCACGGCCAGGCCGGCCACGATGATGTCGGCGCGCGCCGGGCTGAGGCCCGGCACCGCGACTCGCTCGGCCGGCGTCATCTCCTGCAGCGCGTCCAGGATGTGCTCCAGCTCCTGCCGAGGGACGCGCGTGCCGTGCACCGTCTGGGCGCGCTGCAGCCCGTGTCGGGCCAGGTAGATGCCGGCCAGGCTGGTGAACGTGCCGCCGGAGCCGATGAGCTGCGCCCCGCGCCAGTTGCGTCCCGGCAGCTCGGCGCGCAGGGCATTGGCCACCACGCGGCGCAGCCGCCGCACGCCGCGCCGACCCGCGCCGTCGGCGAGCAGCTGGTCGGTGAGGCGGATGGCGCCATACGGGTAGGAGAGCAGGCGCTCGATCAGCCCGTCGGCGCTCAGGGTGAGCTCCAGCGAGCCGCCGCCGATGTCCATCACCGCGGCGCGGCCGGCGCCCAGGTCGAAGTGCGCCAGCGCGCTCTGGAACGAGAGCCGTGCCTCTTCCTCGCCGCTCAGCAGGCGCAGGCGCAGCCCCGTCTCGCGCTTCACTCGAGCGGCGAACTCCTGCCCGTTGCTGGCGTCGCGCACCGCGCTCGTGGCCACCGCCTCCACGCGGCGGGCACCCAGCTGGCGCGCCAGCTGGGCCATGCGGCCCAGGGCCTCCAGCGCGCGGCGCATGGCCTCCGGGGCGATCGCCCCGGACGCATCGAGCCCCGCGCCAAGGCGCGGCTGCGCGCGCATCTCGTCCACCACCCGGATCGCGCCGGTGGGCGAGACGTCGGCCACCACCTGTCGGATGGAGTTGGAGCCGACGTCGATGGCCGCGATGCGGCGCGTGGAGGCGCGGCTGGGCCGGCGGGGCGGCGCAGCGCCGCCAGCCGTGCTGCCCGCCCGCCGGGTCATCTCAGCGACCGCTTCTCGCGGCCGGCGGCGCCACGCCCATCTCGGCGCGGTGCTTGATCTGCGTGCCCTCGGCCATGTACACCGCGTCCTCGGCGATGTTGGTGGCCAGGTCCGCCACCCGCTCCAGGTTGCGGCTCACCAGCAGCAGCTCCAGGGACGGGTTGATGGTGCGCGTGTCCGCCATCATGTGCGTGAGCAGGATGCGGAACATCGAGTTGTGCAGCGCGTCCACCTGATCGTCGGCCTTGGTCACCTCGCGGCCCAGGATGCCGTCGGCGCGGATGAAGGCGTCCAGCGCGTCGCTCAGCATGCGCCGCGCGCGGCGCGCCATGTCCTCGATCTCGGGATGCGGCGTGGTGGGCATGTTCAGCGAGGCCAGGCGCAGCGCCGACTGCGCGATGTTCACCGCGTGGTCGCCCACCCGTTCCAGGTCGCTCGAGATCTTGATCGCGCTGATGATGAAGCGCAGGTCGCGCGCCATCGGCTGCTGCAGCGCGAGCAGCTCGATGGCCAGCTTCTCCACCTCGAGCTCGAGCTGGTCCACCGCGTGGTCGCCGGAGATCACCACGTCCGCCTTCTCGGTATCGCGCGTGAGCAGCGCGTCCACCGACAACTCCACCAGCTCCTCGGCACTCTGCGACATGTCGAGCAGGCGTTGCTTGAGCGTGGCCAGCTGGTCATGAAAGTGGCGGAAGCCCATGTCTGGGGTCATCCGAATCTCCCGGTGATGTAGGCCTCGGTGCGCTCCTGGCGCGGACGCGTGAACATCCGCTCGGTGGCGTCCACCTCCACGAGGCGGCCCAAGTAGAAGAAGGCGGTGTGGTCCGAGACGCGCGCCGCTTGCTGCAGATTGTGTGTTACAATGATAATCGTCAGCTCACGCTTCAGCTCGTACAGCAGCTCCTCGATCTTCTGGGTGGCGATGGGATCGAGTGCGCTCGCCGGCTCGTCGAGCAGCAGGACCTCGGGCTGATTGGCGAGCGCGCGCGCGATGCACAGCCGCTGCTGCTGGCCCCCCGAGAGCCCCAGGGCGCTCTGGCGCAGGCGATCCTTCACCTCGTCCCAGAGGGCGGCGCGGCGGAGCGCGCGCTCCACCATCTCGTCCAGCTGCGCCCGATCGCGCTCGCCGTTGATGCGCGGCCCGTACGCCACGTTGTCGTAGATGGACTTGGGGAACGGGTTCCAGCGCTGGAACACCATTCCCACCCGCTGCCGCAGCGTCACGGTGTCGGTGTGCGCGGCGTAGATGTCCTCCCCGTCCAGGCGCAGCGACCCGTTCGCGCGGACTCCCGGAATCAGGTCGTTCATCCGGTTGATGGACCGCAGGAACGTGGACTTGCCGCACCCCGACGGGCCGATGAGGGCCAGCACCGACCGCGCGCTCACCTCCAGATCGATGTCGTGCAGCGCCTGCTTCTCCTTGTACCAGAACGAGAAGCGGTCGGCCACGATGGAGCCCGTGGAGGGGGTGCCGCCGGCGGGCGTCTCGGTTGCGGGCAGGGACGTGTCGAGGGACGTCATCCGAACCGCCCGGTGATGTAGGCCTCGGTGCGCGCGTCGGCCGGCGTGGTGAACAGCGTGCTCGTGCGCGACACCTCCACCAGCTCGCCGGCCAACATGAAGGCCGTGCGGTCGCTCACGCGCGCCGCCTGCTGCATGTTGTGCGTCACGATCACCACCGTCATGTCGCTGCGCAGCTCGTAGAGCAGCTCCTCCACCTTCTGCGTGCTCAGGGGGTCCAGCGACGCGGTGGGCTCGTCGAGCAGCAGGACCTCGGGCTGATTGGCGAGCGCGCGCGCGATGCACAGCCGCTGCTGCTGGCCGCCGGAGAGCGCCACGGCGCTATCCCTGAGCCGGTCCTTCACCTCGTCCCACAGCGCGGCGCGGCGCAGTGCGCGCTCCACCACCGCGTCCGTCTCACCGCGCGACGGGCGCTTGCCGTCCGCCACCACCAGCCCCGCGGCCACGTTGTCGCGAATGGACATCGTGGGGAAGGGAGTGGGGCGCTGGAACACCATCCCGATGTGGCGGCGCACCCCGATGGGGCTCACGCCGCGGGCGTAGATGTCGAACCCGTCGAGCGCCACCCGGCCGGTGACGCGGGCCGTGGGCACGGTCTCGTGCATGCGGTTGATGCAGCGCAGCAGCGTGGACTTGCCGCATCCCGACGGGCCGATGATGGCGGTGACCCGATGATCCCGGAAGTCGATGCTGACGTCGCGCACCACCCTGGCCGCGCCGAAGAACGCGCTGAGCTCGTTGATGGAGACGCGCGGTGGCGCGGAGGAGGCGGGTGGCTCCGGCTCCGCGCGCTCCGGCACGCGCGCGGCCGAGAACGACACCGGCCGCCGCTCGTGGGGGGCGTCGTGACCCGGCGCCGTTTCGCGCGGTGGCGGCATCAGCGGCTCAATCTCCACCGGCATTGAACCTCGATCGGGTGGCGAATCGGGCGGCGACGCTGATGAGGAGCACGAGCCCGATGAGAACGAGGGCACCGGCCCAGGCGAGCGTGTGCCACTCCTCGAACGGACTGATGGCATAGGTGAAGATCTGCAGCGGGAGGGCGGCGATGGGCTCGTTGAGCCGCACCGACCAGAACTGGTTGCCGAACGCCGTGAAGAGCAGCGGCGCGGTCTCGCCGGCCACGCGCGCCACGGCCACCAGCGCGCCGGTGACGATGCCCGGCAGCGCGGTGCGCAGCACCACGGTGAGCGAGGTGCGCGCGTGCGTGTAGCCGAGGGCCAGCGCCGCCTCGCGGAGCGAGACCGGCACGAGGCGGATCATCTCCTCGGTGGCGCGGGTGACGAGCGGGATCATCATGGCGCCCAGCGCCACCCCGCCGGCCAGCGCGGAGAAGTGGCCGAACGGGCGCACCAGGAACTCCCAGGCGAAGATGCCCATCACGATGGAGGGCAGACCGTTCAGCACGTCCGACAGGAAGCGCGTGGCGGTGGCCAGCCTGGTGCCGCTGTTCTCGGCCAGGTACAGGCCCGCGCCGATGCCCACCGGCAGCCCGATGACGCTCGCGATGGCCACGAGGATCACCGTGCCCACGATGGCGTTGGCCACGCCGCCGCCGGCCTCCCCCACCGGCGCCGGCATGCGCGTGAAGAAATCCACGCTGAGCGCCGACGCGCCCTGGCTGATGAGGTGGAACAGGATGAGGACGAGCGGGATGACCGCCAGCACGGCGGCCACGTACATCACGCCTATCATCAGGCGGTTCATGGCCTGCCGCCGGCGCACCGTGCGCCGGGTGCGCTCGGTGGCCGCGCGCTGCAGACGGCTGGGGCGCGCCGGGCGCGGCGCGTGCCCGGTGGGCGTTGGCATCGCGCTCGTCATACCGCACGCTCCCGCGCCACCCGCCACACCAGCCAGCGCGCCACCGCGTTCACGATGAGTGTGATGGCGAACAGCGTGGCGCCGGTGGCCATGAGCGCCGAGAGGTGCAGGTCGTCCGTGGCCTCACTGAACTCGTTGGCGATGAGCGACGCCATGGTGTAGCCGGGGCTGAACAGCGAGGCCGAGATCTTGGGCACGTTGCCGATGAGCATCGTCACCGCCATCGTCTCGCCCAGCGCGCGGCCCAGTCCCAGGATGATGCCGCCGATGATGCCCGACTTGGCGTAGGGCACCACCGCGTCCCGGATCATCTCCCAGCGCGTGGCACCCAGCGCCAGCGCCGCCTCGCGCTGCGAGCGCGGCACGGCCAGCAGCACCTCCCGGGACACCGCCGAGATGTACGGCAGGATCATGATGGCCAGGATCATGCCCGCGGCCAGCAGGCTGGGGCCGTAGGCGGGACCCGAGAAGAACGGGGTGGCCTCCAGCCCGAGCGTCCTGGCCAGGAAGGGCATGATGGTGGTGCGCAGGGCGGGGAGCAGATAGAAGATGCCCCACAGCCCATAGATCACGCTGGGGATCGCGGCCAGCAGATCCACCAGGAACGCCAGCGGGGTGCGCACCCAGTCCGGCGCGAACTCCGAGAGGAAGATGGCCACCCCGAGTGCCAGCGGCGTGGCCAGGAGCAGCGCCAGCCCCGACGTCACGAGCGTGCCGTAGATGGCCGGGGCCACGCCGAACTGCTGGTTGGCGGGATCCCAGACGCTGGAGGTGAGGAAGCCGAACCCGAACTCGCGGAACGCCGGCCACCCCGCCTTGCCCACCTCGATGGCGATGAAGAGGAGCAGCAGCGGGATCACGACGGCGAACGCGGTGATGGCCGCGCGGTACACCTTGTCGCCCATGCCACCACCGGAGACGCTGAGCACGACCGGTGGCGGCGGGGGTACATCGACGCCGGGAGCCGGCGTCAGTGGCTCACTCACTGTGCGGTGCCCATCTGGACGGTGCCGAGCCGCGCTTCCACCTTCTGCACGAGCGAGGCGGGGAGCGGAGCGAAGTCGAGCGCGGCGGCCTGTGCCTCACCCTCGGTGAGCGCCCATCGCATGAAGTCCACCAGCTTGCGGCCCTTCACCGAATCCGCCTGCTGCTGGTACATCAGGATCCAGGTGAGCGACGAGATGGGATACGACGCGGCGCCCGGCGCGTTCACCAGCGACACGCGGAAGTCGGTGTCCGCCGGGAGCGCTTCCACCACGCCGGAGGCCGCGGCCGACTGCGCCTCGATGGACGGGGCCACGAAGCTGCCCGCCGCGTTCCGCACGTGGGCCACCGGCAGCCGGTTCTGGGTGGCGTACACGGTCTCCACATATCCGATGGTGCCCGGCGTCTGCTTGATCTGCCCGGCCACACCCTCGTTGCCCTTGCCGCCCAGCCCCACCGGCCACGCCACCTGCTTGCCGCGGCCTGGCCCACCCGCCCACGCCGGGCTCACCGCGGTGAGGAAGTCGGTGAAGATGAAGGTCGTGCCGCTGCCGTCGGTGCGGTGCACCACCAGGATGTCGTCGGCCGGGAGCGCGACGCCCGGGTTGAGCGCCACGAGGCGTGGGTCGTTCCACTTGCTGATCTGCCCCATGAAGATGGCGGCGATGGCGTCGCCATCCAGCTTGAGCGGGGTCGTGACCTGCGGCAGGTTGTAGGTCACCGCCACGGCCCCGATCACCGTGGGCAGGTGCAGCACCTGCCCGCCCTTGGCCTTGGCCAGCTCCTCGTCCGTCATCGGCGAGTCGGTGGCGCCGAAGTCCACGGTGCCCTCGGAGAGCTGACGGATGCCGCCGCCCGAGCCGATGGACTGGTAGTTGATCTTGACGCCGGTCTTCGTGGCGTAGTCGGCGAACCACTTCGAGTAGATCGGATATGGAAAGGTGGCGCCGGCGCCCGTGAGATCCACGGATGACGTGCGCCCACCAGCGCTGGCGTCATCGCCGCGCGATTCCGACCCGCCGCACGCCGCGAGCCCGAAGGCGGCGGCCGCGACCAGTGGCATCAGCTTCACGTGAGCTCCTGAAATCAGGGTGTCCCGAAAGATCGCGCCGCCCCGCCCCCCTCCGTGTAAGGCGACGGTAACAGAACTGTCACGGGAGCTTCCGGAGCGCGCGCTTCCCCGGGGAAATGAGCGGAGCCGGGCGCCGGCGTCAACCCGCGACGGCCAGGTCCCGGCCGCCCGGGTGATGCGCTCGCTTTCCCTCGAGGAGCGGCCGGCGCCGTGGTCTCGCTGGGGGCTGGCTGCGCCGACGGGGGCTACCGTCCACTGGCCGCGCGAGCCGCGCTGCCGAGCGGGCACGTCATGACCACCGCCGAGTCGGGGCAGATGCCCCGGAACTCGGCAGTGTCCCTGATCGCCGCGGGTACCGCGTCGCGCGTGGTCCGCGCGAAGCCGAAGCTGGGGAAGTAGCGATCCGCCGTGGTCGTGAGCAGGTAGAGCGCGTGGAGCCCGCGGGCTTCGGCGCCGGCGATCACGTGGTGGACCAGGGCCCGGCCCACGCCGCGGTCCCGCCAGTCGGGCTGCACCGCCACCGAGCGCAGGAGGGCCACGTCGTCGCGGACCTCGAGGCCGGCCACGCCCGCGAGCGCGTCCCCTGCCTCGGCGACCGTGAAGTCGTCCAGGCAGTCGGCGACGCCGGCGATCGGGAGGCCCGCGGCCGTGAGCAGCAGCTCGATGCGCGGGAGGTCGCCGGGCCGAGCGGCCCGTAGCGTGAAGGTGTCCGTTCGTGGGGTGGTAGGTGGGGTCATGATGCGATCTCCGGAAGGCCGGTGCGGTTCGGGATCAGGAGCAGCAGGTGGGACCGCAACAGGCGTCGGCGCTCCGGTCGCCCAGCACCATCAGCGGTGTCGGTTCGCCGGCCGCGACCGCGGGCTTGGTGGCGCGCACGAACGCCGCCATCACCCGGCCGTCGATCTCCGACGCGACGGCGTCCACGTCCAGGCCCGCGTCGGTGAGGAACGCACGCGCGTCCTCCACCTGGTAGATGCGCGTGGGCTCGATGCTCGCGTCCGCGAAGCCCACCTCGGCCAGCAGGCGCGTGAACGCCGACTCCTCCAGCGCGCCCGCCACGCATCCTACCCACAACTCCATGCTCTTGCGGAGCGCGGCGGGCACCTCGCCGCGGATCACCACGTCGCTCACCGCGAACCGGCCCCCGGGCTTGAGCACGCGAAACGCCTCGGCCAGCACCTTTCGCTTGTCGCCCGAGAGATTGATGACGCAGTTGGAGATGATCACGTCCACCGAGCTGTCGGGCAGCGGGATGGCCTCGATGTGCCCCTCGAGGAACTCGACGTTCTGCACGCCGGCTTCCTGCTGGTTGCGTCGCGCGAGCGCGAGCATGTCGCGGGTCATGTCCAGCCCGTACGCCTTGCCGGTGGGGCCCACGCGGCGCGCCGAGAGCAGCACGTCGATGCCGCCGCCCGAGCCCAGGTCGAGCACCACCTCGCCCTCGCGCAGCTCGGCCAGCGCCGTCGGGTTGCCGCACCCCAGCGACGCGAGGACGGCGGCGCCGGGCAGCTCGTCGGTCTCGCCGCTCACGTAGAGGTTGGACGTGATGGGGTCCGTGGCACCGTTGAAGGCGCTGCCGCCACAGCACGAGTTCACGGGCCCGCAGCACGATGGCTGCTCGGCGTCCAGCACGCGGCGCGCGGCCTCGCCGTACTTCTCACTCACGATCCGGGTGATCTCGGGAACGGTGCTCATCGTGGCCTCCAGTCGATCAAGAAAAGTTGATGAATTGGGCGAGAAAAAAAGCGCAGTGCGAT
>DATANT010000149.1:0-1861 GCA_036266115.1 Gemmatimonadaceae bacterium
CTGGGCCTGGATCGCGCCGCCGTGGGCCAGGCGCTCCGGCTGGCCCTCTCCGCCTGGCTCGCGTTCGCGATCGCCGCCGCGCTGCACGTGCAGTACGCCTACTGGGCCGCCATGCCGGTGTGGGTGGTCGCGCAGTCATCGCGCGGGCTCCTCCTCGAGCGCGCGTTCTTCCGCGTGATCGGCACCCTGCTCGGCGCGGCGGCGGGCTTCGCCATCATGCACCTGGCCGTGGGCGCGTACGCGCAGCTCGCGCTCCTCTGCGTCTGGATCGCGCTCAATGCCGGGCTCACGCACGTGCTGCGCGGGGTGCATGGCTACGGCGCGCTCATGGCGGGGATGACCGCGGCCATCGTGGCCGTGCCGGCGCTGCTCGCGGTGGATACGTCGCTCGACCTCGCGGTGGCGCGCGTGGAGTGCACGCTCATCGGCGTCGCGGTCACCACCCTCGTGACCGGCTTCGGCACGCCGCGCTCGCGCCGCGAGGAGCTCTACGAGCGCGTGCGCCGGCTCTCGGCCGACGCGCTCGCGTATGCGGCCCGCGCGGTGCGCGAGGGGCCGGCGGGCGACGTGGACGACCGCGACGAGCGCGAGATCCTGGTGGAGATCAGCGAGCTGGACACCACCGCTCGACTGGTCACGGCGGGCTCGGTGGAAGGCTACCGGCGGCTGCGGCACGTGGACTCGCTCATCGTCGGGTCGCTCTCGGCGATGGCATCCGCGGTCGCGATCGGCGCCCGGGAGGGCGACGAGGGTGAGCGCGCGGAGCTGGCCCGCCGGCTCGACCGGCTCGCGGAGAATCTGCGTGCGGCCACGCCCACGACCTTCGTGGAGGAGCGGGCGGCGTGGGCGACCGCCGGTCGGTCCGACCCGGTCCGTGCGCGCCTGCGGCACGCCGTGGATCGCATCCTCGCCGCGGACGCCGATCTCTTCGAGCGTGCGCACGGCGCCGAGGCGCGCTCGTTCGGGCGCAAGCTGATCTACCTGGAGCCGCACCGCGAGCGGCGGCTCGCGCTCCAGACCGCACTGCTCGCCGGTGGCACCAGCTTCGTCGCGGTGGCACTCGCCCATGCGTCGGGTGGGGTGGCGGCGCAGCTGGGCGCGCTCTCCATCTGCATCATCGTGCTGGTGCTGGGGACCATGGCGCAGCCCCAGCTCATCGCGCCGCACCTCGCCCGCGGCATGGTCGGCGGCGTCGCGCTCGCCACCGCGTACCGGTTCGTCGTGCAGCCCGCCATCTCGTCGGTGCCGGAGCTGGTGCTCACCATCGCGCCCTTCCTGCTGCTCGGCGGCTTCGTGCGCGCGAGCCGCCGTACCGCGCTGGCGGGCATCGACTTCAACATGGGATTCCTGCTGGCGAGCCAGGCGGGCGGGCCGCCGGCCGCGACGGCGGGCGAGATCCTGGAGGGCTCGGCCGCGCTGGTGCTCGGCGCCATCCTGGTCGCCGGCAGCTTCATCGCGCTCCCCCGCCGCCACGACCGTCTGGCCGCCGACGCGGCATCGCTCATCCGCGGCGACCTGCGACGCGTGATCGAGGCACGGGCGGACCGGGATCCGGTGGCGTGGCACGCGCGCGTGGGGCGGCAGCTCCTGCGCCTCACGCTGCACCTGGGACGCGCGAAGACACTCGGCGAGCGGCTCCCGCGCGGCATGCTCGCCGCGCTCAACCTCGGCCACGCCGTCGGCGACCTGCACGAGCTCCAGTCCGCCGGCATCGGCGGCGCCAGCGCCGCGTGGACACGTGCACGTGCGCAGCGGCTCATCCGGGAGGATATCGGTGAGCCGCGCAAGACCGCCGCCGCACTGCGCGCGCTCGCCGACCAGTGCGAGCACCCGCCAACCCGTCAGGTGCTGCGCGATCTCG
>DATANT010000150.1:0-1752 GCA_036266115.1 Gemmatimonadaceae bacterium
GCTGAACGCCGTGATCGGCCTCCAGGGGCAGGTGGAGACCGTGAATGGGCGCGACACGCTCACCCGGGTGGGCATCACCTGCGCGCTCTGCCACTCCACCGCGGACAACTCCTTCGCCCCGGGTATCGGCCGGCGCATGGACGGCTGGGCGAACACGGATCTCAACCCGGGCGCCATCGTCGCCCTCTCCCCGGCCGTGAGCGACGCGCTGAAGGCGATCCTCCGCACGTGGGGGCCGGGGCGGTACGATCCGCGCACCAACATCGACGGCCTGAGCACGCCCATCGTGATTCCGCCCGCGTACGGACTGCGGGGCGTGGACCTCGAGACCTTCACCGGCGAGGGGCCGGTGTCGTACTGGAACGCGTACGTCGCCGTCACCCAGATGCACGGCCAGGGCAACTTCAGCGACCCGCGGCTGGGCATCAACGTCGTGCAGTCGCCCGACCTGGTGACGCCGCAGCTCGCCGCGCTCCGCGACTACCAGCTCAGCCTGAACGCGCCCGCACCGCCAGCTGGATCCTTCGACCAGGGCGCGGCGGGCCGCGGCCGCGCGGTGTTCGCTGGGCAGGGCCGGTGCTCCACGTGCCACATGGGCGCGAAGCTGACCGACGTGAACGCCGGCCGGCTGCACGCCCCAGCGGAGACGGGGATGGACCCCGCCTACGCCGCCCGCACCTCGCAGAAGGCCTACCGCACCACGCCGCTCCGCGGCCTCTGGCAGCACGCGCCGTACTTCCACGACGGGAGCGCGGCCACGCTGGAGGCGGTGGTGGAGCACTACGATCGCACGCTCACCCTGCGGCTCTCGCCGGACCAGAAGCGCGATCTGGTGGCGTACCTCAAGTCGCTCTGAGCCGGGCGCCGGCGCTCGACCCCACCGCGCCGGCGGCGCACCCGCCCGCGGCGCGCGGTCGGCCCGGCGCGTCCCGCGCCTCCGGGCGGCGTTCCGGTGTACGTTGGGTGTACGTTGCATCGGGTGACGACCGCTGCGGGCCGACGGGTGAGCACGCGTCGGCCAGTGCGTCGGCCAGTGATCATCGGGACGGGAGGCGAACATCATGAGTGAGAATCAGGAAGCGCTCTCCGGGCCGGACCTCACCCGGGGCGTCCCGGCCGCGGATGTCCCCGAGGGCGGGATGCTGCTCGGCCACGCCGACGGCGAGCCGGTGCTGGTCGCTCGCAGCGGCGGCGAGCTGTTCGCCGTGGGGAACCGCTGCCCGCACTACGGAGGCCCGCTCAACGAGGGTCTCCTGGTGGGCGACACGGTGCGCTGCCCCTGGCACCACTCGGCGTTCAGCCTGCGGAGCGGGGCGATGCTCCGGCCGCCGGCGCTGGCCGACCTGCCCTGCTGGGAGGTGCGGGAGCGCGGGGGGGTGGTAGTGGTGACGGGGCGGCGGCCGTCGCGGGGGTCCCCCCCCAACCACGAGGGTAGCCCCGTCCCCGCGAGCGCGCACCACCAATCGAACGCGCCCACATCCGTCGTGATCCTGGGCGGCGGCGCCGCCGGCGCGGTGGCGGCGGAGACGCTCCGGCGCGAGGGGTACGACGGCCCGATCACGATCGTCGAGGCTGGCCCTTCGACGCCCTACGACCGGCCGAACCTCTCCAAGGACTATCTCGCCGGCACGGCGCCCGAGGACTGGATCCCGCTCCACCCCGACTCATTCTATACGGAGCAGCGCATCGAGCTCGCCCTGGGCCGGCGGGCCACGGCCATCGACGCCGGGGCGCGGCGGCTCGTGCTGGACG
>DATANT010000151.1:0-14388 GCA_036266115.1 Gemmatimonadaceae bacterium
GACGTGCTCCGACTGGAGGTCCGGGTGGGTCCGCACTGGCTCGGCACCTCGGAGCACCAGACGTTCGCCGGCGCGCGGCTCGACGCATCGCACTATCTCGGCATCGGGCGCAACGCCGTGCTCGCCGGCCGACTGCGCGCCGGCGTCGTCACCGGCATCGCCGGGGCGGACTTCATCCCGCCGGAGGAGCGCCTCTATGCCGGCGGCGCGACGACGGTTCGTGGTGTCGGCCAGAACGGAGTGGGACCCCAGGTCTATGTGGTCGACTCGGTCACCGCCGAGGTCGTGGGGAGCGACACGGTGTTTCGTTCCACCCCCGACCAGAACGAGTGGCGCTCGGCCCCGCCGGGCGGGAACTCCCTCGTCGTCGCCAACCTGGAGATCCGCGCGCGCCCGCCGGTGCTGACGAGCCTCCTCCAGTTCGTCGCTTTCGTCGACGCCGGCGCCGTGTGGAGCCCGGATGCGACCGACGACTTTCTCGGCTTCCACCAGGTCATCGTGACTCCGGGGGTCGGTGTGCGCGCGTTCACGCCGATCGGCCCCGTCCGACTGGACGTGGGCTACAGCGGCACTCGATCACCGGCGGGCCCGGCCTACCGCGACGTCGCGGTCGGTCTCTCGACCGCGCCCCTGTACTGCGTGAGCCCCGGCAACACGCTCCCGGTCACCGGCACCGGGCAGGTGGACGCCGATGGGCTGCCGATCCCCCCGGTGCAGGAGGACGGGCCCTGCCCGGCGACCTTCCAGCCCGCACTGTCCGATCGGTTCGTCAACCGGCTCACGTTCCACCTCTCCATCGGCCAGGCCTTCTGATCGGGCGGGGACGTTGTGAAGCGCATGCGCGTCGAACAGTTCCACGAGACGAGGACCAGGGGATGACTCCCACCGTGCGGCGAATCGCGAGCCTGCTCGGCCTGACCGTGGCCGCGTTGTGCGCGTTGGCCGTCGTCGCGCTCGCCCTGTTGACGCACAGCGCGTACGGTCGCGAGCACGTGCGCCGTATCGTCGTCGATGTCGCCGCGCGCCGGCTCACCGGCTCGCTCTACCTCGGCGCGTTGCGGTTCGGACCCGGCTGCGCCGTGGGCGCCGATTCACTGGTGCTGCGCGACAGCGGAGGGACGCTCGTCGTGGCCACGGGCGCGCTGCACGCCCGGTGCGCGCCTGTCGCACTCTTTCGGGGGCGGCTGGTGATCCGCGAGCTCGCCGTGGAGCGGCCGCGATTGGTGCTCAGCAAGGGCGCGGACGGCATGTGGAACTGGGAGCGGGCGATCCGCCGCGACTCCGTACCGCGTCCGCGGCGCGAGGGACCCGCACGCATCGTGGTGCACGGCCCGGCTCGCATCAGCGGCGGCGACGTCCTTCTCGCCCGCCAGACTGCGGCCGGAGTCGTCCGTACCCGCCGGTGGACGGGGATCGTGCTGGATGCGGCCGACCTGCGGACGGACTACCCAGGCATGGTGGTCGCGGCGGAGCTCACCCGGCTCGGCGCGACGTCCTCGAGTCCGCCACTGACTCTGCGCGATGCTCGCGGGAGCGTGCGCGTCTCGCGCGGTGGGCTCACGCTCGACCTCGCCCGCGTAGCGCTCGCCGGATCCACCGGTCGCGCTGCCGGACGGCTCACCTGGGGCGTGCCGGGCGGCGTCCAGATCGACATCTCGGGGACGCTCGACACCGCGGCGCTCGCCGACTTCACCTGGATCCATCCGGCAATCCCGGCCGAGGGAAGCGGACGCGTTCACCTGCGTGCCCGGTCCGCCGCGGGCGCCGCGTCGATCGTCGATTACGAGTTGACCGACATCGACCTCGGAACCCACCGCTCGCGCCTGCGGGGCGCGGCGACCATCGTCGTCGGAGGCCCCGTGCTCACCGTGCGCAACGTCGCCCTCGATCTGGCGCCACTGCACACCGATCTCCTACAGGCGCTGGTCGGCCGGCCGATGCCGGCCGACCTTCGCGGAGCGTTCACTGGTAGGGTCGTCGCGCGGGGCGGATCCCTGCGCCACTTCGTCATCGACTCGGCAAACCTGTACTTCGCCGACGCGCGGGTGCCGAGCGCGGTGAGCCGCGTGGGGGTGACCGGCGCCCTCGACGTCCACGCGCCGGCCCGCACGACGTTCCACGGCCTCCGCGTGCGCGCCGCGCCGCTCGAGCTGCGAACCCTGGCGCGCGCGAGTCCCACGCTCCGTCGCATCGGCGGCAGCATCACCGGAACGGCGATTCTCGATTCGGCGTGGACCGATCTCCGGGTGTCCGGTGCCGATCTCACCTACCAGGCTCCCGGTGCGGCTGCCACCGCCCCCATGCGCGTCCAGGGCGGTGGCCGCGTAACGCTGGACGACGGCCGTGGAGCGGGTCTGCGCTACGACCTCGATCTCGCCACGCACCCGCTGGTCCCTTCCGTGCTGGCGCATGCGTACCCGGTGCTGCGTGGCGTGGCCAGCGCTGATGGCCGACTGCGGATCAGCGGTGTGCCGAGCGCCCTCTCGATCGCCGCCGACCTACGCGGCCCCGGCGGCGCGCTCCTGCTCGATGCGAACATCGACGTCGGGCCGGCGCTGGTGGCCCACGCGCGAGGGCGCGTGCGCGCACTGGACCCGCGCGTCGCGCTCGGCCGTGCGGCCCTCCCCGACGGCGGAGTGGATGCGGACTTCGACCTGACGCTGACCACCGGCGATCCCGCCACCCGTCGCGCCACCGTCGCGCTCCGGAACGTCGGCGGCCGGCTCGCCGGCCTGGAGCTACGCCCGTCCACCGTCCACCTCCGTCTCGGTGAGGGCCGCCTCTCCGCCGACACCGTCACGCTCGCGACGGCGCAGGGCACGCTACGCGCCACCGGCGCGCTCGGACTCATCGCCGACGTACGCGACTCGCTGCACATCGAGCTTCGCAGCGATTCGCTCGGCGCGCTCGTCACCGCGATGCGCCGCGCCGGCGCCGGGAGTGCGCCGAGCGGGGCGCCACCCGCGGCGCTCGACTCTCTCGCCGGCGCGCTCGCCGTCGACGCCCACGCGATCGGCTCGACCGACTCGTTCGACCTGGACGCGACCGCCCAGTTGTCCGGCGCGGTGACGACGAAGGGCAGCGCCGCGCGCGTGCGCGTCACGACCACTGCTCTCGACCTGCCTCGCTCGCGCCGGGGGCGCGCCGTCCTCCGCGTCGACAGCCTCACCGTCGCGGGCGTCGTCGTCCGCGGCGCCGAGGTCGAGGCCGCCACCAACGACGGTGTCGCGTGGCGCGCCGCGATCCGTACCAGCGACGCGGACCGGATCGGTGGGCGGGCGGCCGGCAGCGTCCATCTCGACTCCATCTCCACCACCGGGGCCATCGACTCGGTGGAGCTGCGTCTCCCCGGGTCGACGCTGCGCTCCACCGGCATCGCGCGCTTCCTGCTCGCCCGCGGCGGCCGATTCATCCTCGACGCGCTCGAGCTCCGCAGCGGGAACGGGGCGTCCCTCCGGTTGGCCGCCTCCGCGAACGACTCCACGCACATCGACGCGATCGCGCAGGCCCGCTCCGCGCCGCTGCGCCTGTCGACGGATACCGCCGCGCACGACTCGGCGACGGCCGTGTTCGACCTCGACGCCCGCGTGCGAGGCGCACGCGCCGAGCCGGTGGTGACGCTCCGCTCGTCGATTCGCGGGGATGCGCTGGGGGCGTTCGACGTCGACAGCGTCGTGCTGCTCGGCGAGTACGCGGCGCGGCAGGCCCGGGGCAGACTCGTCGCCCGGGGGCAGTCGGGCGGTGCGCGGGCCGACGTCACCCTCCCCGCCGCGATATCGCTCGCGCCGTTCGGCGCCGGGCTGCTCTCCGGACCGATGCGCGGCGACGTCGTGGCGGACAACCTCGCCCTCGCCTCGCTCGGCTGGCTCCTTCCCGTCGTCCGCGCCACGGCGGGCACCATCGCCGGGCGCGTGCAGCTCGACGGCCAGCTGCGCCGGCCCGTCCTGACGGGGGAGCTCACGCTGCGTGGCGGCGCGTTCTCGGTGCCCGCGCTCGGCACGGGCGCCCAGGACGTGAGCGCCACGATCGCGCTCGCCCACGACAGCGCCACGATCCGCTCCCTGTCGCTGCGTGGTGACACGGAGCCGTATGGGCGCGCCGAGCTGACCGGCGTCGTGTCCGGGCTCGCCGACTCCGCGGGCCCCCTGCTCGACCTGCGGCTCAGCGCGACGAAGCTCCCGGTGCTCCGGGCGCGGAGCACCGGCGATGCGGACGCCTCGGCGGAGCTGCGCCTGGCCGGCCCGCTTTCGAAGGCGACGCTCTCGGGTGCCATCACCGTCGACCGCGCCGAGCTCCGCATCGCCGACGTCGGCCGGCGGGGCATCGTCGGGCGTGACGACCCCGAGTACGTACGGCTGCTCGACAGCCTCACCGCGAGCGGCGTTGCGGTCGACGGCGCGAAGCAGAGCGCGTTCATGCGCGGGCTGCGGCTGGAGGACGTCCGGGTCTCCGTCGGCCCCGACGTCTGGCTGCGGTCGGCGGAGGCGAACGTGAAGCTCGGCGGCGCGGTCGACCTCACCACGCCCGTCGGACAGAGCGACAGCTCGCGGAGCCGGCTCGCGCTCCGTGGCTCCGTGGCGACGGAGCGCGGAACGTACACCGTCGACGCTGGCGTCGTTCGCCGCACGTTCCAGCTCGAGCGGGGGGGCGTGGAGTTCACCGGCGAGCCGGAGCTCGATCCGCGGCTCGACATCAACGCCATCTACGCCGTCCCCACCGCCAACGATCCGCGGGCGCCGGGACGAGAGCTGCGCATCCGGGCGCATCTCGGAGGCACGCTCACGCACCCAGAGCTAAAGCTGTCCGCCGCCGACGGACCCGAGCGCAGCGAGGCGGAGCTCCTGAGCTATCTCGTTACGGGCGAGTCCGAGGTCTCGCTCGGCGGCGGCCAGCTCGTGGAGCGCGAGGTGGGGGCCGCGCTGGTGTCGCGGGCCACGAGCGGGCTGACCAAGCGGGTGACCGGCGACCTGTTCGACGTCGTCAGCGTGACCACCGGCGCGGCGAGCGACCAGCCACAGGGCCTGGGCAATACCACCGCCAACATCTTCGCCGGGAGCCGGCTCGGCCTCGGGAAGCAGCTCTCACGGCGCACCTTCCTCACCGTCAGCGCCGGCCTCTGCAGCCTTGCCCCGAACACCGGCACCGACGCCTCGGGCGTCGACGCCACCAGCTTCGGCGACGCGATCGGGGTGTCGCTCGACTACCGCTTCCGCCCCGACGCGGGCGCCTCGCTCAGCTCCGAACCGCCGACGAGTGCGCTGCTCTGCACGTCCGCCAGCGTGGGGCGTGGCTTCGCGCCGACACCGCGCCAGTGGGGCACCGACCTGTTCAAGGGATGGCGATTCTGACGCCCAGGCGCGGCGCTCCGCAGCCCGAGCGTGTCACCAAGGTGCCATATCCGCTCGATGGCGGCCCCTCCATGTTGCGCATCGTCGCCCTGGGTGGCGCATGCCAGTTCGCGCCTGGCAACGACTGGACGCCGACACGGCGGGACGGGAGCGAAGCCGGGGTGCACATCGACTTCCCACACCCGAACATGGGCTCACTTGACGTCCTTCCCGTCTGGGCGACGGCGCTCCTCGTCGCCGTCGCGCTCCTCGCCGCGTGCGAGGTGGGCTTCCGCGTGGCCGCGCGGGCGCATGACGCGGAGGACTCGCGTCACGGGAACGTCCTCTCGGCGACGCTCGCGCTCCTCGCGCTGCTCGTGGCCTTCACCTTCGAGCTCGCGCTCGGCCGGTACGAGGCTCGACGCACCGTCGTGCTCGAGGAGGCCAATGCCATCGGGACGGCGTACCTCCGGGCGCAGATCGCGCCGGAGCCGCTCCGCTCCCGGCTCTCGGACCAGATGCGTCAGTACGTGGACGCGCGACTCGCGCTCGCCGGCGCCGGCGAGGACCGTGCCGCGGTCGCGCGGGCCGAGGCGCTCGCTGGCAGCCTCCAGCAGCAGATGTGGAGCACCACGGTGGCGGTGCTGCCGACCGTGCAGCCGGTGAGCGCGGCGCCCCTGCTCGCCGCCGCGATGAACACGGTCATCGACGTCGCCGGCGCTCGGCGCTCCGCCCTCGCCGCTCGGCTCCCGAGGAGCGTCGTCGCCGCGCTGCTGCTCTACGCGTTCGTCGCCGCCGGCATGCTGGGGTTCGTGACCGGCGGCGGACGGAAGCGGTCACGCGCGCCCTCGTTCATCCTGCTCCTGCTCCTGACGCTCGCGCTCATGCTGATCCTCGATCTGGATCGCGCGCGCACGGGCACGATCACGGTGAGCCAGGCGCCGCTCGTCGATCTGCGCGCCTCGATCGCGCCGCCCTGACGCGATGCGCCGCCGGCTCACCCGCCGTCGGCGACTGCCGCGGCGGGGAGGCGCGACGGCGCTTCGTCCGTGCAGCCGACGTAGCACAGCGGGGGCGGCCGTCCGGGCCGCCCCCGTGCTCCGCGAGCGGGACGACCGAGATCCGATTCCGGTCGTCCCGCGTTCCCTGACCTGCGCCCCCCGCGCGCGTCAAGCTCTCGCCGGGAACTTCTCGAACATCTTCGCCACCGCCTGCGGGATCTTCTTCGCGGCCGCGTCGCGGTCGGCCACGGCATCCGTGGCGGTGCCACGCCAGATGAGCTCCTTCCGCTTGGCGTCGATGAGGTCCACGGTCAGCGACCCTTCCGTGTACTGATTCACGGTCGTCCCGCTCCCGTAGTACCCTCCCCATCGACCATAGGTGTAGCCGTGGTTGACCACATCGAGCTTCTCCTGCCGCCCGCTGAAGAACGCGACCAGGACGTCGGCCTCCGCCCCCGTGGAGTCGAGCTGCAGCCCCTTCTTCTGCAGCTCGCCGGTGATCGCAGCCTCCGTCCGCCGCCGCATCAGGTCGTCCATCTGGGACCCGCCGGCCTGCTGGTTCGCGCCCGGTCGCACGAACGCGAACCGCCGGTAGCTGGAGAGATTCGCCTCGGGGTCGGCATCCGTCTGCACCTTGAGCGAGCTGCACGCGGCGAGGCTGGCAACGAGTGCGACGCCGCCCACCAATAGCATCTGATGTATACGCATCTGGCTACTCCTCGATTGTTCGCGCGCGGGACGCCACACGCCGGCGGCGACACCGAGAGGTGTCAAGTGGTACGGTACGCTGGCGACCGGCGGCTTGCCATTGGACCTTCGTGCCGGAGTCGTGCGGGGTGGGGCCCCACGAACGGGTGATGGTCGCCCCGCTCCTCCATACGGTGGCAGACCACCGTGCGCCGCAGCTCACGGACGGTGGCGCCCGAGTCGAACGATGCCGCAGAGATGCCTACCGCTCTACGGACAGCGCGTGGCTCGAGGAAGCGGAGGAGACCAGGTCCCTCAGTCCCGGCCACTCCGGCGTCGACGATGACTCGAAAGGACGCGACCCTGCCCCTTTCGTCCAATACCGACGTGCGGGTACACGGCCGGATCTTCAGGCACCCGAACGGCTACGAGTGAACCGGGCTCCGAAGCATGCTGCGACGGTGCAGTCGATCCGGTTCAGCGCGCCACGCGGCGTATGGCGTCGAGTAAGTCGGCACCGGACTCGGCCTTGCGAAAGAACGCTGCCGCACCAGCCGCTCTGGCGTTCGCGCGGGTTTCGGGATCGTCGTGCGCGGTGACGTAGATGACAGGGACGACGCGGCCTTCGGCCACGAGCCGCCGTCCGAGATCGATGCCAGACATTCCGCCGAGTTGGACGTCGATGATCAGGCAGTCGAACCGAGGCTGCTTGGTATCCGCGAGGAACGCCTCGGCCGAGGCATACGTGATTGGCTGCATGCCCGCAGCCCGCAGTAGCCTGGCGAGCGATCGGCAGAACTTCTCGTCGTCATCGATGACGGCGACATAGATCGGTTCGGTGGCGCTCATTCTGAGCCAGTCATCACTGTACCGGTCGGCGGATCCGGCTGACTCCCGTCTTCGTGGGGACGGGCAGCTCGAACGACTGGGGACTTGCATCCCTCCGATCCAGGGGACGTCAAGCAACGACACGACCGATCCCGCTCCGACACAGCTCCTCGCCCACAGCCAGACCATGGGGTACAGGTACCCATCGGGAGCCGATGAGCAGAGTAGTCGTCGGCAACGCCCGCCCACTACTGCCCATAGGGGCAGGTCGGCTAGATGAGTTGGGTCACCGTCATCTGGCCCATGATCGCCTCGGCCTGCCTCACACTGGCGGCGATCTACTGGCTGGTCTGGTATCGACACCGCGCCTCGTGGGCCCCGCTGTTCCTTGCCCTGGCGGCAGCGTCGACGACGGCCTTCACGTTCTGTGAACTGAGTTGGCTGCGGGCGGAGACTCCCGACGACTTCGTCACGGCGATGCGATGGGCGCACGTGCCGATGTTCGTCTGGCTCGTGTCGATCGCCTGGTTCGTGCGGGACTACCTCCATGCCGGCCGGCGATGGCTGGCCTGGGCCATCTGCGGCCTCTGCGCGTTCTCGCTGCTGCTCACTCTCCTGACCCCACAGAATCTCAACTACCGCGAGCTCCCTCGACTCGGGCAGGTGCAGTTGCTCGGCGAATCCTTCACCGTCGCCGAAGCCGCGCCCACTCCGTGGATGCTGGTCGGCCAATCGGCGGCAGTGATGCTCCTCATCTTCGTGGCGGACGCCGGTGTCACCGTCTGGCGGCGCGGCGACCGCCGGAAGGCCCTGATGGTGGGCGGGAGTATCGCGTTCTTTCTTCTTGCCGCGCTCGGTTTGTCCATCGCGGTACTGTGGGGACAGCTGCAAGTGCCGCTTGTCTTCAGCGTGCTGAATCTGGGTGTGGTGGCGGTGCTCGCGTACCAGTTGAGCGGTGACCCGCTCCGCGCGGTGCCACTCGTTCGTGAGTTGCAAGTCAGTGAAGCCGGGCTGCGCGAGAGCGAGGCACGCCTGAGCCTGGCCGTCGATGCCGGCGACCTGGGCATCTGGATCTGGGACGTGGCGCGACACGAGATCTGGGGGAGCGATCGGTGGCGAGCCTTGTTCGCCTTCGCGCCGTCCGAACACCTGAACGTCCACGAGGTGCTGGATCGGTTGCACCCCGATGACCGCGAAGCGCTCCGCCAGACTCGCGCGATGGCCGTCGCGGCCTCGCAGGGAGGCCGATATCAGGCGGAATACCGGGTGATCCTCCCGGATGGGTCGACCCGCTGGCTCTCGTCCCTGGCCCGTGTCGAGGTCGACCGCACTGGCCAGCCGGTCCTGATGCGTGGCACCGCTCGCGACGTCACCGCGCGCAAACACGCCGAGCAGGAGACGCAGCTCCTGCAACAGCAGATCGCACACGCGGGGCGCGTCTCGCTGATGGGCCAGCTCGCCTCGGCGCTGGCGCATGAGATCAGTCAGCCGCTCGGGGCGATCCTACGCAATGCGGAGGCGGCGGGGTTGTACCTGCAGCACCCATCGCCGGATCTCGACGAGCTCCGGGAGATCATTGCCGACATCAAGAAGGATGACGAGCGTGCGAGCCAGGTCATCGCCCATATGCGTGCGCTGCTCCGGCGGCACGCGCTGGATATGCGGCGGCTCGATGTGGGCGCGCTCGTGCGCGATGTCGTGGCGCTCGTGCGCGCCGATGCGGCGACGCGGCAGGTGACGCTGGACGTGGACGTGCCGGGCGATCTGCAGCACGTACGAGGGGACTGGGTGCATCTGCAGCAGGTGCTGCTCAATCTCATCCTCAACGGCATGGACGCGCTCGACGGTGCGCGGATGGAGGATCGGCGCGTCAGTGTGACCGCGCGGCTCGAGGATGCGCGGCTCGTCGCGATCGCCGTGCGCGACGGCGGCCCCGGCGTTCCGGCCGACCTGCTGCCGCAGATCTTCGACCCGTTCTTCACCACCAAGCCGAACGGGATGGGCATGGGCCTGCCGATCTCCCGCACGATCATCGAGGCACACGGCGGGCGGCTCTGGGCGGAGGGCAGGAACGGCGGAGGAGCGGCGTTTCGTTTCACGCTGCCGATCGCGGAGGAGACCGCGGGATGAACGCGACGGAACGCACCGTTCACATCGTCGATGACGATACCTCCTTTCGTGCCGCGACCTCGCGACTGCTGCGGGCGAGCGGGTTTGCGGTGAGGAGCTTCGCGTCGGCGATGGAGTTTCTCGAGCGGCGCGATGCGGATGCGCCGGGCTGTGTGCTGGCCGATGTGCGGATGCCCGGCATGAGCGGCCTCGAGCTGCAAGCGGTGCTCGCGCGGTCGCCCAACCCGTTGCCGATCCTCTTCCTTACCGGCCACGGCGACATCCCCTCGACCGTCCGCGCGATGCGCGACGGGGCGGAGGATTTCCTGGAGAAGTGCGCGCCGGCAGCACAGCTCATCGGTGCGCTGGCTCGCGCGCTCGACCGGGACGCGCGGGACCGGGAGGCGCGTGCCCGGCACCACGACCTGCTCGCGCGCTTCGACACGCTCACCACACGGGAGCGCGAAGTGCTCGGCCATGTCGTGCGGGGCCGGCTCAACAAGCAGATCGCCCGCGCTCTGGACATCCATGAGCGGACCGTGAAGCTGCACCGGAGCGCGATCACGACGAAGCTCCGCGTGCACTCGGTCGCGGAGCTCACGCGGCTGACGGACGAGGCGGGCCTCGTCACGCTGCCCGCGCCACCCTTCCCCTAAGGGCAGTAGACCGCGCCTCCACCCAGACCTATAGTCGCCATCAATGCCCGCCCCGGCGTATGGGCCGCCCTGGGCAGCTTCCTGTTGGGGACGGGTCGGAGGACACTCCACGGCCGACTCGGAGGATCATCCCTGTGAGAACTCGTCTTCTCGCCAGCGTGCTGCTCTGCGGCCTGCCCTTGAGCCTGGCGGCACAGGACCTATCCGAATCGAAGCTCGAAGTCTACGGCTTCGTGATGCTCGACGCCGGCTACAACGTCGACCAGTCGGATCCCGACTGGTTCGATGCGGTGCGGCCGACGAAGCTCCCTTCCTTCGAGAACCAGTTCCCTCCCGACGGCAACGCGTTCTTCAGCGCCCGCCAGACGCGGTTCGGCGTCCGTGCCAACGTGCCGACCCCGGTCGGGGAGCTGAAGACCACATTCGAGTTCGAGCTCTATGGGGTCGGTGTGGATGCGGGGCAGACCACGTTCCGGCTCCGCCACGCCTACGGAGAGCTGGGTCACTTCGGCGCCGGCCAGACGTGGAGTCCGTTCATGGATATCGACGTCTTCCCCAACTCGCTCGAGTACTGGGGGCCGACCGGCATGGTCTTCTTCCGCAACCTTCAGGTGCGCTGGATGCCCATCCAGGGTGACAGCCGGCTCACCTTTGCGCTGGAGCGACCCGGCGCCAGTGCCGACCAGGGACTCGTCGCCGACCGGATCGAGCTGCAGGATGTCAAGGGACACTTCCCACTGCCCGACCTGTCGGGTGAGTACCGGCGCGCGGCGAAGTGGGGGTACGTCGAACTGGCCGGCATTGTCCGGTACATCGAGTGGGAGGACCAGGGCACCGACGAGTTCGACCTGGGTGGCGACGCCGTCGGCTGGGGTGTCAGCCTGAGCTCCAATTTGAAGCTGGGCAAGCAGGACCTCGCTCGCCTCCAGGCGGTCTACGGCGAAGGCGTCCAGAACTACATGAACGACGCGCCGCAGGATGTGGGGATCAAGCGCAATCCCGGCAATCCGACCTCGCCGGTCAAGGGCGAGGCGCTTCCGTTGCTCGGCGTCGTGGCGTTCCTGGACCATACCTGGAGCTCGAAGTTCACCACGTCGATCGGGTATTCCATGATCGACATCGACAACAGCGAGCTGCAGGCCCCCAATGCGTTCCACCGGGGCCAGTACGCGCTCGGCAACGTGCTCTTCACCCCGGCACCAGGGGTGACCACCGGGGTCGAGTTCCAGTGGGGGCAGCGCGAGAATTTCTCGGACGACTTCACCTCGGACGTGTTCCGGGTCCAGTTCTCCTTCAAATACGCCTTCTCCAAGACCTTCTCGGGAGGGTCGTAGCGGACGGCGTGGAACGCGACGCCAACCAGTCCCTCGATGCCCTGGGACGTCGCATCGGTGGAGACGTACACCGCTCCGTGACACTGCTCGCGAGTGGCGGTGCCCCGGTTTGGCAGCGCGATGCCGGCTTGACCTTCGAGCCCCGCACGGAGGGTGATCAAAGTGGACCGGGGGCGTAGGTGGGCTCGAAGGCGACATAGCGCGAGGCGCGTGAGCAGCTCGCACTCGCGCGTCGCGACCGCACCCGGCCTGGTGCGCCCTCACGAACTCGCACTGCCGCTCGGCATCGTGCTGGTCCCGCGGGCGAACCAGGCCGCCGCTTCTCCCGGAATGTCGCGCGCCACCCGGCGCTGGCGGACTTCCCTACGGAGCCGCTGCCGCTCCTCGCGTTCGGCGGCGCTCGGCGAGCCGGCGGCGCTGGCCGGCGCGGCACCGGCTGGTGTCCTCTGGGCCACCCAGTTGCGGATCGCTTGCTCGGAAGGCTCGATCTCACGCGCGAGCTCCGCGACGGTACGGCCGGTCCGATGGAGCGCGACGCGTTTTTCACGGAACTCCGGCGGGCACGGCGGCAACTTCAACCGCCACTCCACGCCGCACCGAGCCCGACCCCCCTGCACCTAAGTACAATAGCCCGCAGCGCCACCCAACCCCATTGTAGCTCCCGAATCCGATGAGCAAGCCAGGCGACTGAGCGGCGGGGCGAAACGCCGGCACACCGCGACCCGTGTCGACAACGGGCGCGGGCGGCACCGGGGCCGGTCCGACGCCACTGCGTGGAGGGGATGTGATGAGCACTCCGAATATGAACAGAACCCGACGGGGCGTGCTGCTGGCTCCGGCCCTCATGCTCGCGCTCACGTGGGCGTGCAAGAAGGAAGACACCGCGTCGCTGGCGACGGCGGCGGAGTCGGAGCCGTCGGTGCCGACGGTGTCGACGGTGTTGGCTGCGCAGCGCGCGAGCGCCGCGCAGCCGGCCAGGCCGAGCGGGCCCGCGCGAATGGAGAGGGACCTGCTGGGAGAGAAGGAGGTCCCCGGCGACGCCTACTACGGGGTCCAGACCGCGCGAGCGCTCGAGAACTTCCAGATCTCGGGAGTGCCGATCAACCACTATCCCGGGTTCGTCGAGGCGTGGGCCATCGTGAAGCTCGCCGCTGCGCGCGGCAACACCGATGTCGGCGCCATGAAGAAGGAAACGCTGGCGCCCATCGAGAAGGCGGCGGCGGCCGTGATGAAAGGCGAGTACAACGACCAGTTTCTGGTTGACTGGTACCAGGGGGGCGCCGGCACTTCCACGAACATGAACGCCAACGAGGTACTGGCCAACGTGGCGCTGGAGCTGAGCGGACACAAGAAGGGGGAGTACACCATCATCGAGCCGCACGATCACCTGAACCTGTCCCAATCGACGAACGACTCCTACCCGACGGCCCTCAAGGTGGCGTTCCTGCTGCGCAACGACAGGCTGGTCGCCGAGCTGCAGAAGCTGGCCGCCTCGTTCCGGGCCAAGGGGAACCAGTACATGAGCGTCGTCAAGATGGGGCGCACCGAGCTGCAGGATGCTGTGCCCATGACCGTCGGACAGGAGTTCCACGCCTTTGCGGCCGCGCTGGATGGACAGATCGCGCTGCTGCGTGACGCGGAGAAGTACCTGTACCCCGTCAACATGGGCGCCACGGCCATCGGCACGGGGCTCAACGCACCCAAAGGCTACGCGGAGCGGACCGCAGCGCATCTCGCGGAGCTCACGGGCAAGCCGATCGTGCCGGCCAAGGACATGGTGGCGGCCACCTGGGACCAGCAGGGCTTCGTGGTCTATTCCGGGGCCCTGAAGAGCGTTGCCGTCACGCTGTCCAAGATCTCGGGTGACCTGATCCTGCTCGCCTCGGGGCCGCGCGCGGGCCTCAATGAAATCAATCTCCCCGCGATTCAGCCGGGCTCCTCCATCATGCCGGGGAAGGTGAATCCCGTCATTCCCGAGCTCGTCAACCTGGTCTCGTTCCGAGTGATGGCGAACGACTACGCCGTCAACCTGGCGGCCCACTCCGGGCAGCTTCAGCTCAACGCGTACGAGCCGCTCGAGGGCCTGGCGGTGATGGAGTCGCAGCACCTGCTCTACAACACCTCGATTGCCTTCCGCACCAAATGCGTGGACGGTATCACCGTCAACGAGAAGGTGCTGGAGCACAACATGGAAACCACCGTCGGCATCGTGACTGCGCTCAACCCGGTGCTCGGCTACGAGAAGGCCACCGAGCTGGCGAACGAGGCCTACAAGAGCGGCAAGGGCATCCTGGAGGTCGTCCGGGAGCAGAAGCTTCTGACCGAGAAGCAGATCGCCGAGCTGCTCGATCCGGTGAAGCTGACCAACCTCGACAGGAGCCAGTACCCCAAGCCGAAATAGCGATCAGCCGAGCCCGCAATCCTACGATTACCGTCACAAGGAGCA
>DATANT010000152.1:0-6612 GCA_036266115.1 Gemmatimonadaceae bacterium
CCATCCACCGACGAGGGGCTCGGGCTGGTGGCCGTGGAGGCGATGTTGTGCGAGACGCCGGTGATCGCCTACGCGTCCGGCGGACTACCGGACGTCGTCCATCACGAGCGTACCGGGCTGCTCGTGCCACCGGGCGACGTCGACGCGCTCGGCGCGGCCATCCGCGATCTGCTGGGCCGCGCCGATCGGGGGGCGGCGCTCGGACAGGCGGGCCGCCTCTTCGCGCTCGGCACCTTCGCCCCCGAATCCGTCGCCCGGCGGTACGCCACGCTCTACCGCTCCGCTCTTGAACGACGGGCGGCGTAAGCTGCTCCGCGTTGGCCGCGCGCTGGTCGTCGCGGCCGTGCTCTGGTTCGTGGTGCGCGAGCTCGTGCGCCAGTGGCGCGCCGTGGCCGGGCAGCCGCTCGGCCTGGACCTCCACTGGGGCTACCTGGCGCTCGCGTCGGCCATCGTGCTGGCCACCTACGCGCTGCTCATCCAGCTCTGGCGCCTCGTGCTGCACTTCTGGGGGGCGCGGCTCTCGCTGGCGGACGCCATCCGCATCTGGTGCATCTCCAATCTCGGCCGGTACGTGCCGGGCAGGGTCTGGCAGATCGGGGCGATGGCGGCGCTCGCGCGCGAGCGGGGGGTGTCGCCGGTGGCGGCCACGGGATCGGCGCTGCTCAACACCGCCATCAACATCGCGACCGGCATGGCCATCGCGCTCATCACGGGGCGCGAGTACCTGGAGCGGTTGCTCCCCGGCGGCGTGGCCGTGGCCACGGCCCTCACCGTGGCGGCCATCGTGGGTCTGCTCGCGCTGCCGTGGATGTTGCCACGCGTGATGCGCATGGCGGCGAGCCGCACCGGCGCCACGGGCATCGTGCCGCACGTGCCGCCGGGTGCCGTGTGGCTCACCGCGGCCGGCAACGCGCTCGCGTGGGTGTTGTACGGCGTGGCGTTCCAGCTGTTCGTGGCCGGTGCGCTCGGTCACGCCGCTGGCGGGCCCGTGCCGTACATGGCAGTTTACGCGGGCTCGTATGTGGTGGGCTATCTGGCCATCTTTACTCCGGGCGGGCTGGGGGTGCGCGAGGTCGTGATGGCGGCGGGGCTCACCTCGCTCGGCCTCGCGACGGCGCCGCAGGCGCTCCTGCTCGGATTCGCGTCACGGCTCTGGCTCACCGTGCTCGAAGTCGTGCCCGG
Organism: Gemmatimonadaceae bacterium; assembly: GCA_036266115.1. Lineage (GTDB taxonomy): Bacteria > Gemmatimonadota > Gemmatimonadetes > Gemmatimonadales > Gemmatimonadaceae > DATANT01. The sequence goes on from DATANT010000152.1 coordinate 1,183, forward strand.
CCTCCTGTTCCTGGCCTTCGCCACCGGGCGACGGTCTCGACCCTCGACTTCTCCACGTGATGTCACGTCCTGACGTTCGCCCCGGCCTGGTGGATGCTCCGGTGGCGCCGCGCTACGCGTTCGGATGGGTGGCGCTCGTCTACGCGATCGCCACCCTGCTGCTCGCCTGGCCGGCGCTGTTCGGCGGCTATCTCTTCGGCCCCGATAGCGATCAGTACATCGCCGGCTACGCCTTCCGGGAGTTCCAGGCGCAGTACATGCGCGAACACGGCGGCGCGTTCCCGCTCTGGAACCCGTACCTGTTCGCCGGCATGCCGTACATCGCGGCCATGCATGGGGACATCTTCTATCCCACCTTCCTGCTGCGCCTGATCCTGCCGACCGACGCCGCCATGACGTGGTCGTTCATCGCGCACGTCTGGCTGGCCGGGATCTTCACCTACGGGTTCCTGCGCGCGGCGGGCGTGGGGTTCGGCGGCGCGGTTGTCGGCGGCCTCGCGTACATGCTCAGCGGGCCCATCGCGTCGTACGTCTCACCGGGCCACGACGGCAAGCTGTATGTGAGCGCGCTGCTGCCGCTCGCCTTGTGGTGCCTGCATCGCGGCATCCGCGACGGCCGCGCCTGGGCCACCGGCGCGCTCGCGCTCGTGATCGGTCTCGCCGTCCTGAGCCCGCATCCGCAGCTCCTGCAGTACATGCTGCTCGCCTGTGGCGTCTACGCCCTGTGGGCGGCGTTCGGCGGCGGCAACGACGACGTGCGGCTGGCGCGGCCGGTGGCCCTTCGCCGCCTCGCGCTCGCGTTCGGCGCCGTGCTTCTCGGGGGCCTCATCGGCGCGGTGCAGTTCTGGCCCGTCTTCGAGTACGTGGACTGGTCGCCGCGTGCCGGTGGCGCGGGATGGGAGCACGCCATCTCCTACTCCATGCCGCCCGAGGAGCTGCTCAACGCGTATCTCCCCGAGTTCACCGGGATCCTGAACGGCTACTGGGGCCGTAACGGCATCCACTTCCACAGCGAGTACGTGGGCGGGGCGGTGCTGCTCCTGGCGGGCGCCGCCTTCGGCGCCGCAGGGCGCACCGTGCGCCGTTCCTTCGTCAGCCTGTGGGCGGGCGTGCTCGCCGTTGGCCTGCTGTGGATCCTCGGAGGCCACACGCCGTTCTACCGGCTCGTCTACGCCCTGGTGCCCGGCACGGAGTTCTTCCGCGCGCCGAGCACCATGATGTTCGTCCCCATGTTCGCCGTTGCCGTGCTGGCCGGCATCGGCGCGGAGCGCGTACTCGCTCGTCAGGTGAGCCGCCGATACCTCATCGGGTGGGCCATCGTGGCGCTGGTGGTCGCGCTACTCGCCACCACGGGCGCCCTCACGAACCTGGCCGCATCCATCGCTGACCCGAGCCGCATGGACGCGGTGTTCGCCAACCAGGGGCCGCTGCTGTTGGGCGCCTGGCGGGCGCTCCTCGTCGTGATCGCCATCATCGCCGTGGTTACGGTGGTGCAGATGCGGCGCGTGCCCGCGAGGGTCGGGCTGTGGCTCCTGCTCGCGGTCGTCAGCATCGATCTCTGGAGCGTGCTCCGGCACTACTGGACGTTCTCGGCGAGCGCCGACGTGATCTTCGCGAGCGACCCGGCCATCGACTATCTCAAGCAGCAGGAGCAGCCCGGCCGCGTCTTCACCTGGCAGACCGTTCCCGCCGTACGCCGTGACGTCATGCTGCGCTACGACGGCCTGATGCACCATCGCCAGCGTCTGGTGTACGGATATCATGGCAACCACATCGGGCGGTACGGCATCCTGAGCGGCGACGCAGAGGGGATCGAGGGCATCGTCACGCAGATGGGTAACCCCAACTTCTGGCACCTGGCCAACATCCGGTGGATGTACACGGACATGGCGGAGCCGCCGTTCGAGGGTGCCGAGCGCGTGGCTGGGCCGGCGACCAACGCGGCCGGCAGCATCGTCTATCTCTATCGGCTGCCGGGTGACAACCCGGCGGCGTGGGTGACGCCGGCCATCGTCAAGGCGCCGGACAACGCCGTACTCGCCACGCTCCGTGAGCCTGCGTTCGACGTGCGCTCGGCTGCCCTGTTCGATACCTCGGCGGCGGTGCAGGGGGTGCAGCTCGCCCGCGCTCCGCAGCCACTCGACCTGCCGGTAACCGTGGAGCGGTGGGACCCGGGACACATCGTCCTGCAGCTCTCGAGTGCGGCGCCCGCGGGGTCGGCGCTCATGGTGAGTGAGAACTACTATCCGGGCTGGGTGGCCACGGCGGACAGCAAGCCGGCCGCGATCGGCCGCGCCGGCTTCTCGTTGATCGGCGTGGAGCTCCCCGAGGGGGCACGCCGGGTGGAGCTCACGTTCACGAGCCCGCGCTACGAGCGCGGCAAGGTCGTCACGCTCGCCGCCACCGCCGCGGCGCTCGTGCTGATCGCTGCGGGCATGCTGCTCGACCGGAGACGACGTGTCTGACGCCGTTCGCGACCTGGCGCTCGTCATCGTTCCCACGTACGACGAGCGCGACAACATTGGCCGCCTGATCGAGCAGGTGCTGGCGCAGGACGAACGGCTGGAGGTGCTGGTGGTGGACGACGGCTCGCCGGATGGCACGGGGGCGCTCGTGGACGCCATCGTGGCCACCAATCCGCGCGTGCACGTGCTGCACCGGCCGCGCAAGATGGGGCTGGGCACCGCCTATCTGCAGGGCTTCAAGTGGGCACTCGAGAGGCCGTACGCGTACATCTTCGAGATGGACGCGGACTTCTCGCACGATCCGGCGCACCTGCCGCAGTTCCTCCGCGCCATCGAGAGCGCGGACGTGGTGCTCGGCTCGCGCTACCGGAACGGTAAGGTGACCGTGGTGAACTGGCCAATCGCGCGACTCGTGCTCAGCTACTCCGCGAATATCTACGCGCGAGCCGTCACCGGGCTGCAGCTGTTCGATGCCACGGGCGGCTTCAAGTGCTTCCGTCGGAAAGTACTCGAAGCGATCGACCTGGACTCCGTCCGCTCAAACGGTTACGCGTTTCAGATCGAGATGAGCTTCAGGGCCTGGAAGCGAGGTTTCCGTCTCGTCGAGATCCCCATCGTCTTCCACGACCGCACGGAAGGGGAGAGCAAGATGTCCCGTTCCATCCTGCGCGAGGCAGTCTGGATGGTCTGGCGGCTTCGCTGGTGGTCCATCGTCGGGAAGGTCTGACATGGCGGCGCATGGACGACTCGCGAGCGGCCGGCGCTTCTACAAGATGACCGGCTCCGGCAACGACTTCGTGGTGCTCGACGGCATCGCCGAGCCGCTCACCGCACTTCCGGAGACCGCCGCGGTGGCCGGGGTGTGCGACCGGCGGGGAGGCGTGGGAGCGGATGGAGTGGTGGTGCTGGAGCGCTCGGCCAGCGCCGCGGCGCGGATGATCTACTTCAACCGCGATGGCTCGCGTGGCGAGATGTGTGGCAACGCCGCCCTCTGCTCCACGCGTCTCATGGCCGAGCTCGGGCATGTCGGCGGCGAGGTGGACGCGTTCACCCTCGAGACCGACAGCGGCTTCCTGACCGTCGGGCTGACGGCGAAGGCCGGAGTCCCGAGCGCCCCGGATGCCCCCCGATCGCTCACGCCGTGGATCGAGCTGCCCGAGGCCGCGGAGGTCGACCTCGCGGTGGCGCTGTCTCCGCAGCAGGGAGAGGTGCGGTTCGGGTTCGCCCGGGTGGGCGTTCCTCATCTCGTGGTACTGTGCGAGCCAGGCCACGAGCCGCTCGTCGACCAGCGGGGACGCGAGCTCCGCCACAGCCGCCAATTCCGCGACGGCGCCAACGTCAACTTCGTGGTTCCACGCGTGGGCACTACGTGGCGCATCCGCACCTTCGAGCGCGGGGTGGAGGGCGAGACCCTGGCCTGCGGCACGGGCACCGGCGCGAGCGCCCTGCTGCTCGCCGCTTGGGGGCTGGCGCCAGGGCCGATCGTCGAGTTCGAATCCAGCTCCGGCAAGCCGCTCGCCGTGGAGCTGCCGGGCGGCGACGCGACGGGCAACCGAGCCCGCCTGCGTGGGGAAGGGCGCTTGGTGTTCGGCGGCGAGCTGCGCGAGCTGGCCTGACGGCTCGGATCGGCCTGGGCTGATGGTCGGCGCCGATCGTGGGCTACGGCAGGCGTTGCGCCGTGATGCGCGCGGCTCCGATCGGGACCCGCAGCAGACCGCCGTGTCAGGGTAGGCGCCGGTCGGCCATGGCCGCGGAGCGCTCACCGCGTACGCCCGCCGCCGACGGGAAGGGCCGGAGGAGCGATGCCGACAGGGTAGTCGGGGTGACGGAATCAGCGACGCGAACTTTCGGGCAGAGCTGTGATGGGTGCGCCCGGTGGGCGTTGGCGCCGCACACCGCGAGACCAGGCTCCGCCGTGCCTCGTGGTCTCAGGTCTACTTGTTCCCGAACTGGCGCGGCGGCACGCTCCGCAGGTACGCCCAGAGCGCCCGCAGCTCGTCGTCACTCATGCGCCGGAAGACGCGCCAGGGCATGAACTCGTCGATCGCGCTCCCGTCCTGGCGCCGGCCCTCCCGCATTGCCCGCACGAAGTCCGCCTCGGTCCAGCCGCCGAGCCCCGCCGGCGTGAGGTTGGACGCGGGGGGCAGGCCCTTCGGGCCAGCCACGCGCCCGCCGGAGAGCCCGAAGCCGTGGCAGCCGTGGCATCCCGAGACGTTGGCGAGATAGCGACCGTACTCCGCCGTGGGCGCCGCCGGCACCGCCGCGCTCGGCGGAAGGTCCGGCGTTTTGGGGGCCACCAGAATGTCGAGCTTGCCCGAAGCCAGCAGGGCCCGTCCGAGCGGCGCGAAGCGAGATCTGGGAATCTCGCGATCCACCGGCGGTAGCTGCCTGGCGTAGGCGATGATCGCCCCGAGGTCACGCTCGCTCAGGTACGTGAACACCTCGCTCGGCATCATGATGAGCGAGGTGCCGTCACGACGGACGCCGTGGCGAATGGCGCGGACCCAGTCGGCCGGGGTGAGGGTTGCGCCGATGCCGCCGCGCCCGCGGGTGAGGTTGGGTCCGGCCACGGTGCCCACAGGCCCCATGTCGGCGTACACGGCGCCGCCGCCATCCTCGCCGTGGCAGAGCGTGCAGCTCGTGACCGCGCGGAAGAAGTGCTGCCCACGCGCGATCGAGGCGCTGTCGGCGGGGAGCTCGACGGACTCCCGCGGCACCTCGTAGGTGCGTTTCAGCCTGCGCTCGCTGGCGACGTACGCGGTGCCGGCGCCAAGTAGCGCGGCCACGATCAGGAGGCCGAGGGCGAGGCCCGTCCAGCGGAGAAATCGGCGCAAGGGCAGCTCGACTGGTAGATGGAGGGCCCCGATGGAGTCGACGCTCACCAGCCTCGACAGGAGGGGGGCCAGCCGGCGGCCGCGCGCGACGAGCCGTTCCCGAGGACTGGTACGGTAACGCCTGGCGACGG
>DATANT010000153.1:0-3361 GCA_036266115.1 Gemmatimonadaceae bacterium
GTCCCGACGTGATGTCGCCAGCGCCCTTCTCCTCGATCTTCGCCGTGGGCTGGGCATAGACGCCCGGCACGGCGTCGGTCGGATAGCCGGCGCAGTTGCCCCAGCCCGTCGGGATCCGGTTGGTGCCGTCCACCTTCGCCGAGCCCTGGACGGTCAGGTCGCCGCGCGTCGTGATCGCTCCCTTGGGCTCGATGTCGGGGTAGGCGAGCCGCACGTAGGCGCTCGTCTTGCGCGCCGAGCGCAGCATGGGCTGCGGGATGTTGGCGCGTCCGGTGGAGACCACCAGGAAGGACGTCGGGTTGAGGCGCGTGATGCTCACGTTCGCGCTGTCGCCGGCAGCCACGTACACGGGCTTGTCGTCCACCTCGCCCACGGCCAGGCCGCCGGGCAGGTTGCGGCCGGGATCCCAGGCCGCGATCTCGCTGTTCAGGCCGTACTCCGAGACGGCCAGGGCCCGCTGCTCCACGAGCATGTTGCGTCCGCTGCGGAACTCCTGCGTGGACGCGAAGAAGGCGCCCGAGATGATCGCGGCGATGAGCACGATCCCGAGCAGCGCCATGATGAGCGCGACGCCGCGGCGGGGACGAGTGGCGCTGGGCATGAGGGAATCTCCTGATGAAGAAGCGCGACGCACGATCGCCATGGGGATCACTGGCGGTTGCGGAGCGCGATGCGGAACGCGGTGGAATCACGCAGCGCGGCGCCGCTGAGCGCCGATGGCGCGGTGCTCCTCGCCTGGAGCACCACGTCCACGCGCGCCAGGCTGGCCGCCTGGGCGAGGTTCGTGAGCGGTGCGTTCAACGCGTTGAAGTAGGCGAACCGGACGCCGCCGCCGGCGCCCTCCACGTAGTCCTCGAATGGCCCGCCCACCACGTCGGTGGAGGTGAACACCCCCGCGACGTCCGTCTGCTCCGCGTAGCCCAGATACCAGGGCTCGCCCGGGCCGACCGTCGGCTGGAAGAGGCTGTAGCGCACCGGCCGGCCGAAGCGGATCACCGCGCCCGTCTGGATGAGCGTGGAGATGTTCGGGTGTGCGTCGGCGATCGTGATGCGCCAGCCGGGCGACACGTCCGCCGGGGTCAGGTAGGCAGTCTGCGCGCACGTCGTGGTGTTCGGCTCGAACGTCTTGATCGTGAACGCGTCCCACCGGTCGTCGGCCGATCCGGTCTTCACACTGTCATTGAAGACGAAGGCGATGTCTCCCGGGTGCGGCTGGCTGTACCAGGACGAGAGCGTGTGCTTGGTGAGATTGGTGGGCGGGATGTCGATGGTGCGGGTGCCGCGCGCGCACACCACGGCACTGCCGAAGTTGGCGTTGAAGTACAGCGCCGAGTCCAGCATCTCGGTGACGTCACCGCCCACGCTCGAGATGCCGCGCAGCTCGGTGGGCAGCATGCCGGCGCCGTTGCGCAGCTCGCGCCGGAGCCCGATCCATTCGTTCGCGTCGCGATAGAAGCGCTGCTGCTGCGTGAGCACCGAGAGCACGGCGCCGCCCACGATCGCCAGGATGGTGATGGCCACCAGCAGCTCCACCAGCGTCACGCCGCGGCGCCCGCGGCCCCGCGCGCTCAATCTCGGCATGGGATCACCGTCGCGTAGACGAGGGGGTTGGTGCGGCCCTTCAGCGTCACCGTGTTCGTGATGGTCTTGATGTCGTTGCCGTCCGTCACCACCCAGTTCTCCGTCAGGCCCGCCAGCCCCGTGGCCGTGCCCGTGGCGGCGAGGGTGGTGCAGTCGAGCGAGGAGAGCGAGTCGAACCGCGACTGCACGGAGAGGGCGGCCTTGGTCTGTAGCCCGCCCGCCGAGATCTGGCGCCCCACGGCGCCGGCCACGCCGGCCAGCGCCAGGAGCCCGACCGCGAGGATCATGATGGCCACCATGAGCTCCACGAGCGTCATGCCGCGGCGTGCGCGGAGGTGGCGGCCGCGCGCGACGCGAGCGCGACGGCACGTGGACTGGAGTCGACGGGTCACAGGCTGCACCCCCGAGGAAGGATCTGGCCCATGCGGGCGACGCACACGGAGTCCCGTCGCGCGCCGGACGTCAGGCGAATGATGTACACCGCCTCGCCCGCTGGCGGCTGGAGACGCGGTGAGGCGAAGCCACGCGGATCGAACCTGATGATCGTGCTCGCGGCGCCATCGGGCAGGGTCAGCTCCGTAGCGTACTCGGTGTCGAGTGCCACGGACGGGACGACGTTCAGCTTCAGCAATGGTGCGCCGGGCAACGTGTCCACCTCGACCGAGATCACGTCGCCGTTGACGATGAAGTAGCCGGGATATCCCTTCTGCACCGCGGCGGCCCGCGCGGTGGCGATGGCGGCTGCCACCGACTGGCGGGCCGAGGTGATCTGCCCGCGAGCGCGCCAGTCGCTGAACTTCGGCAGCGAGATGGTAGTGAGGACCCCGACGATGACGAGCACGATGAGGAGCTCGAGGAGCGTGAAGCCAGGGCGACGCATGTTCATGCCATACCTCGTCGACAGCGAAAACAGCTCAGTGCCGGCCACGACTGGGTCGGTGAATGCACGCTACAGACGAACCGGATCGCGGACGCGCAACCACGCGCCGGCCGGCGCCTCATGCCTGAATGGCAGTCTCCCCGGCAAACGGCGTCATGCGTCGCGTGAGCGGCACCTCGCGCCCCGCCCGCAGCTCGGCCAGCAGCCGCTCCAGCACCCAGCGGGACCCACCGCGGGCGCGCACGTCGAGTGGGGTGGCCTGCAGGTATCGGCGACAGATGTTCCGGAAGGCGCTGCCCGACGGGAAGTCGAGCGCGAGCGCGATGGAGTCCGCGCTCCGCTCCGGATCCTCCAGCATCTGCGCCGCGACGATGAGCCGCCCCCAGGTGATGAGCCGCTGCGGCGGCGGGAAGCGCGCCTCACGCAGCCGGTCGGTGAGCGTCGCGCGCCGGATGCCGAGCACGCTGGTCAGGCGCTCGGGCGAGAGCCGCTGGTGCGCACGCGTCACCGCGATGAGCGTGGCGTCGCGCACGGTCGGCTTCACGTGCCGCAGTCCGCCGCGCAGCCCCTGCGTCAGTCCGCGCGCCTCGGCCTGATCGATCACCGCGAGGATGCCCGCCGGTGAGTCGTCCTGGTCGTGGACGATCAGCCCGTCCAGCCCGAACCGCCCCACCTCGAAGATGTCCTGCAGGCGCGCCGGTCTTCAGCCTGGGCCCGCGGACCGTGGCGCCGTTCGTGGATTCCATGGGCACGTGCGGGATTCGCTGTGTCGACGTCAAGCTCCCGTCCGGGGGCACGGTGGAGCTCGAGAAAGGCGATCTCGCCGTGATGACCGTCACGGGCGAGCGCCGGCTGATCCTGGTGGACGGCGTGACCCCGCGCGCGGACTCCACGGCCGTG
>DATANT010000154.1:0-6276 GCA_036266115.1 Gemmatimonadaceae bacterium
GCCGAGGGACGCGGCAAAGCGCAGGCGGAGAGTCTGCGCGCCACGCGCGCCGAGACCCAGGCCAGGCGGCTCGACGCGTCCGACACCGGCGGCTCGATCGACCACCTGGCCTTCGAGACCGTGCCAGCGCCTACGCTACGCAGGGGAGACCTCATGCTCTGCACGACCGGCGACGTGATCGCCACCGACGGCGAGGTGGTGGAGGGCGTCGCGTCGGTGGACGAGTCGGCGATCACCGGCGAGTCCGCGCCCGTCATCCGCGAGTCCGGTGGCGAGCGCTCCGCCGTTACCGGGGGCACCAGGGTGCTCTCCGACTGGATCGTCGTGCGCGTGACGGCCGAGCCGGGCGAGACGTTCATCGACCGCATGGTCGCGCTCGTGGAGAGCGCGACCCGGCAGAAGACGCCGAACGAGATCGCGCTCACCATCCTGCTCTCCGGCCTCACCATCGTCTTCCTGCTCGCGGTGGTCACGCTCCAGCCGTTCGCGGTCTACTCGGGCGGCGCGGTGCCGGTGCCGGTGCTCATCGCGCTCCTCGTCTGCCTGATCCCGACGACGATCGGCGGACTCCTCTCGGCCATCGGCATCGCTGGCATGGACCGGCTCATCCAGCACAACGTGATCGCGACGAGCGGTCGGGCCGTGGAAGCGGCCGGCGACGTGAACACGCTGCTGCTCGACAAGACGGGCACGATCACGCTCGGCAACCGGCAGGCGGCGGCGTTCATTTCGATGCCGGACGTGGAGGTGCATCATCTGGCGGACCGCGCCCAGCTCGCCTCTCTCCCCGATGAGACGCCCGAAGGCCGCAGCATCGTGGTGCTCGCCAAGACGCAGTTCGGGCTCCGCGGCCGGGCGCTCGCCGAGGCGGGGAACATTTACGACGAGCACGGCCACCGAGACGCCGAATTCGTCCCTTTCTCGGCAGCGACGCGCATGAGCGGCATCAACGCGCGCGGTCTCGAGATCCGTAAGGGCGCGGGTGATGCCGTCGCGCGCTGGGTGAACGACCACGGCGGCACCATGCCGGCGGCCGCGGTGGAGGCCACCGAGCGCATCGCGCGCGCGGGGGGCACGCCACTCGTCGTGGCGGAGCGCGGCATATCGAGGATCGCACCTCTGTCCGGCGTGGACGGCGTACCGCGCGTCCTCGGCGTCGTCCACCTGAAGGACGTGGTCAAGGGCGGGATCCGCGAGCGCTTCGAGCGCCTGCGTACGATGGGGATCCGCACCGTCATGATCACCGGTGACAACCCGCTCACCGCCGCCGCCATCGCCCAGGAGGCGGGGGTCGACGACTTCCTCGCCGAGGCAACGCCGGAGCAGAAGCTGGCGCTCATCCGGCGCGAGCAGGCGGGCGGCCGCCTCGTGGCGATGACCGGCGACGGCACCAATGACGCGCCGGCACTCGCCCAGGCGGACGTTGGCGTGGCAATGAACACCGGGACGCAGGCGGCCCGCGAGGCCGGCAACATGGTGGACCTCGACTCGAACCCGACGAAGCTCATCGAGATCGTCGAGATCGGGAAGCAGCTCCTCATGACGCGCGGCTCGCTCACGACGTTCTCCATCGCGAACGACGTGGCCAAGTACTTCGCCATCATCCCCGCGATGTTCGTGGCCACCCACCCCGCGCTGGGAGCGCTCAACGTCATGGGGCTGCACTCACCGCAATCCGCCATCCTATCGAGCGTCGTCTTCAATGCGCTCATCATCGTCGCGCTCATCCCGCTCGCGCTGCGCGGCGTGGCGTACCGCCCCGCCCCTGCCGCGGCGGTGCTGCGCCGCAACCTGCTCGTCTATGGGCTCGGCGGCCTCGTGGCCCCCTTCGTGGGGATCAAGCTGCTCGACGTGCTCCTCGTCTTCCTCCGGCTCGTCTGAGGATCCGCTCCATGCTCCCCAGCCAGCTCCGCCCCGCGCTGCTGATGACGCTCGTGCTGTGCGTCATCACTGGCTTCGTCTACCCGGGAGTCGTCACCGGGCTCGCGCAGGCCCTCTTCCCGCGCCAGGCCAACGGCTCGCTCGTCGTCGTGAACGGCCGGGTGGTCGGCAGCGCCCTGATCGGGCAGGCGTTCACACAGCCGTACTACTTCCGCTCCCGTCCGTCCGCCACGGGCTACGACGCGGCCGCCTCCGCGGCCTCGAACAAGGGCCCCACCGATAGTACCCTCGCCGCCGCCATCGCTGCCCGCGCCGACGCAGCGCGCGCGCGCGAGGGCACCGCCGCCGAGCGACTGCCGGCGGACATGCTTACGGCCTCGGCGTCCGGCATCGACCCCCATGTCTCACCGGCCAATGCGCACCTGCAAGTCGCGCGCGTCGCCCGCGCCCGTGGCGGCGCAGACTCGGCGGCGGTGCGCGCGCTGGTTGACCGCATGACCGAGGGTCGGCAATTCGGCGTTCTCGGCGAGCCGCGCGTGAACGTGCTCCTGCTCAACCTCGCACTCGACTCGACCTTCCCGCGCCCGCGTGAACGCCCATGATCCGCGTGCCGCTGCTTGCTCTCGGGGCCATCCTCGGAGCGCCGGCCGGCGCGGTGGCGCAGGTCGCACCGGCGGCAGACACGGCGCTTCACCTCACCTGCGGTGCCTTCGCGGACGGGAGTTTCGCCTGCGAGTTCAACCGCCCCGCAAACTTCGATCGCGCGTTCACCACCCAGCCGGCACGCCACGATGAGTTCGACGTGAACCTTGGCGCCGCGGGCGGCCTGGCGAAGCGGAGCGGCTTTCTCGTGACCCCGCTCGCTCTCACCTTCTAGAGGCTTCATGCCCGAGCGCGGACGTCCGGATCCCGACGCGCTTCTCGCCCTTATCCGGGCCGAGGATCGGGATGCCGTGCGCGCACGCGGCCGGGTGAAGGTGTTCTTCGGGGCCACCGCGGGCGTGGGCAAGACGTACGCAATGCTCCAGGCCGCGCAGGAACAGCGGCGGGCGGGCCTGGACGTCGTGGTTGGTCTCGTCGAGACGCACCAGCGACGAGAGACGGAGGTTCTGCTCGAGGAGCTGAAGGTCCTGCCCCGCCGGCGCCTGGAGCACCACGGCGTCGAGGTGAGCGAGTTCGATCTCGACGCCGCGCTCGCTCGGCGGCCGCAGCTCCTGCTCGTCGACGAGCTCGCGCACACCAACGTGGCCGGCTCCCGCCACGCCAAGCGCTGGCAGGACGTCGAAGAGCTGCTCGCCGCCGGCATCGACGTCTACACCACGCTCAACGTGCAGCACCTCGAGAGCCTGAACGACGTGGTGGCGCGCGTCACCGGCGTCACCGTGCGCGAGACGCTCCCCGATGCGGTGCTCGAGTCGGCTGACGAAGTGGAGCTGATCGACCTGCCGCCCGAGGAACTGCTCCAGCGGCTCGATCAGGGGAAGGTGTACGTGCCGGACCAGGCCCAGCGCGCCGTCGAGCAGTTCTTCCGCAAGGGGAACCTCATCGCGCTCCGGCAGCTCGCCCTGCTTCGCACGGCCGATCGCGTGGATCGTCAGATGGAAGTCTACCGCCGCGTGCACGCAGCGGCCGAGAGCTGGCCCGTGCGCGATCGGCTGCTCGTCGGCGTCGGTGCGGCGCCCTCGAGCGCGCAGCTCGTGCGCGCCACGAAGCGCATGGCGGACCGACTCGGCGCAGAGTGGCTCGCCATCTTCGTCGAGACGCCGGCATATGAGCACTGGTCCGTGGCAGACCGCGAGCGGGTGTGGGAGACGCTCCGCCTCGCCGAGGAGCTGGGAGCCCGGACGATGACCCTGAGCGGCACGAGCGCGGCGGCCGAGATCCTGAGCTACGCCCGGTCGCACAACGTGAGCAAGCTCGTGATCGGCAAGCCGACCCACGCGCGCTGGCGCGACGTGTTCGGCCTGTCATTCCATGACGAGATCGTGCGTGGGAGCGGCTCGATCGACGTCTACGTGATCACGGGGGAGGACGAGCGGCAGTCCCCCAGGTCCCGGACCTGGCGCGCCGGCCAGGCAGGGTGGCGCGCGTACGGGTGGGCGGCCCTGGCGGTCGTTGTGTCGACGGGTGTCGCCGCGCTCATGCTCCCATTCTTCGAACGCACGAACCTCATCATGGTCTACCTGCTGGCCGTGGTGCTTGTCGCGATGCGCCTCGGCCGGCGGCCTGCAGTGCTCGCCGCGGTGCTCGGGGTGGCGGCATTCGACTTCTTCCTCGTGCCACCGTACCTCACATTCGCGGTCTCCGACGCGGAGTACGCCGTCACGTTCTCCGTGATGCTCATCATCGGGCTCGTGATCGGCACGCTCACCGGCCGGCTGCGGCAACAGGGGCTCACGGTACGGGAGCGCGAGAGTCGGACCGCCCTCCTCTACGACATCAGCCGGGAGCTCGTCGAAGCACCGGACGAGGAAACCATGCTTCAGTTGACGCTCCCGCGGCTCGGCACCGCCTTCGACAGCCAGGTCGGGGTGTTGCTGGCCCGGGGAGGTGGCGAACTTCTGCGGTGGCAGGCGCCTGCTGGTCTGGCGGAGGTGACGGCCCGCGTCGACCCGGAGCTACCGGTCGCGCAGTGGGTGCAGACGAACGGGAGACTCGCCGGCCTGGGCACCGACACCTTCGCTGAGTCAGCGGCGCTCTACCTGCCCCTCCGGGCGGGCGACCGGTCGATGGGCGTCGTCCGGATCCGGCCGGCGGACCCCGAGCGGCTGCGCGCCCCTGAGCAGCTGCACCTGCTGGAGGCGCTCGTCAGGCAACTCGCGTCGGCCATGGAACGCGCCCGGCTGGCCGACGAGACCCGCCGCATCCGAGAGCTCGAGGAGATGGACCGGCTCAAGAGCGAGTTCGTAGCCGTGGCGTCGCATGAGCTCAAGGCCCCGCTCGCGAGTCTGGCGCTGAGCATCGGGCTGCTGCGCGAGGATGCGGCGGGCGCGCCGCGGCCGGATCAGCGCCGGCACCTCCTCGAGGCGGCGGCGGCCGATGTGGACCGACTGCGCGCGCTGGCGAGCGATCTACTGGACCTCTCGACGATGGAGGCCGGTCGGCTGGAGCTGGATCTGCGCCCCGTCGTGCCAGCGGAGGTGATCACCCGCGCGGTGGCGGCGCTCCACGACCGGGCGACCAAACGGCGAATCGAGCTGACGAGCGACGCTGCCACCGACCTCCCCGCGGTGGACGCGGATCCCGCGCGGGTCGAGGGCGTGCTCACGAGCCTCCTCGACAACGCCATCCGGTATACCGACGCTGGCGGCCACGTGGTCGTCTCCGCGGACCACGTCGGCCGCTTCGTCCAGTTCTCGGTGGCCGACGACGGCCCGGGGATTCCCGTCGAGGACCAGTCGCGCGTCTTCGACAAGTTCGTCCGGCTGACCCAAGCGGGAGCCGGCGGTGGGACGGGGCTCGGCCTGGCGATCGCCCGCGAGGTCGTTCGCGCCCACGCCGGTGCCATCTGGGTGGACTCCGGGCCGGGTCCGGGAAGCGTGTTCAGTTTCACGTTGCCGCTCGCGCCGACACGCCCTTCACCAGTGCAAGCTCCGACACAACCACCGGGAACGACGCTGGTCATCGACGGCACGGCGGTGGACGACTCGTCCCCCGAACAGCGGCACATCGACCACCTGACCACCCCGGAACGTGACCCGGCGCGGCGCCAGCGCGACTTCGCGCCCTGGCGCGAGCGCCTCTTCACGCTCCTGGTGCGCTGGCAGACGCCTGCGTCCCGCTACTACCAGATTCCACCCGATCGCATCGTCGAGGTCGACGAGCAACTCGAGTTCTAAGTGCGCTCTACTCTGAGCGCGCTCTACTCGTCGCGCTGGATGACTCGCCGGCTGGCCACGCTGCGGCGGCTGCGCCGGTCGGACAGCGTCCTAGCATCCTGCATCCACCTCCCCGTCGGCGCGCCATGCATGCACACGCGGGGGCGTCACGCATGCTTCAGCCGGAACGATGAGGTTCGCGGTTGGAGGCACCGGCTTCGCCGGGAGTGTTCCGCACGCCGGCATCTCGAACGGCCATGCTTGCTCACGCACTGTTGATCGCAGCCGCGTGCGCTGCCGCCGCTGGCTTTGTCGACCGGATGGCAGCACGCGATGGCGGCGACGCGGACGTGACAGCGCGCCTGGCCGACGTGTGGGATGCCGAGTTCCTCCTGGAGCGCGTGCCCATGGGCACACCCGGCACGGACCGCCACAGCGTCCGCGGCTCGCTGGTACTGCTCGAACGTCCGGGGCACGGTCGGGCGGGCGCCCTCTTGACGCCAATCGCCCACGTCGGCGTGTACCATGTCGATTCTCGGCCGTTCGGCTTCTCTCCTTCGATGGACCGTGTGGTACC
>DATANT010000155.1:0-1644 GCA_036266115.1 Gemmatimonadaceae bacterium
CGCGCTACCGGTCGAGCACCGGCAGGTACGCCCGCCACGGCCCGACCGCCTCGCGGTACTGCTTGGCCAGCACGCGCGCCGTCTGCGCCACGTGCCCCAGGTCGTGCGCCACCCACGTGGACAGGAGCTGCCGGAGCGTGACCGTCCCCAGCGCGGGGTGCTCTCCCTCGAGCGCCAGCTCGCGCTCCGAGAGCTGCCACGCGCGGAGGGTGGCCAGATTCTCGGCCCGGAGGCGCGCGAACTCGTCGAGCAGCTCCGCCATGCTCTTCCCCTCGCTCTCCCGGCGCTGCGCGAACCGATCGTACGGTTCGAAGCGCCGGTCCGGCCCCTGCGCGAGGATGATGCGGGCGCGCGGGATCCAGTCCGCCCGCTCGCCGTGAATGAGGTGGCCGACGTTGTCGAAGGCGCTGAAGGTGTCGGGTCCCTCGTTGGGCGCCGTCCACGCCTCGGGCAGGCCGCCGAGCAGCGCGCGGAAGGTGGCCGGGGTGCGCTCGAGCACCTCGAGCGCGTGGGTCAGCTGGAACTGCATCGCTGGCTCGCTGGTGTGGGTCAGGGGTTCGTCGAAGCTCCAAGTTCGGCTGCGCGTCGCCGCGACGCCATCTCAGGCGACACCAGAGACGCCAGCCGACGTCCTCGCCGCGGCCTGGACGAAGGCCGTCACCAGCGGCGGCACCTCGCCGCGCAGGGCAGCCCGCTCCGGCTGGAACAGGGTCGCGACGAAGAATGGGTGCCCGTCCAGCTCCACCGCGCGCACGTCGCCCGCCGCGTCCTCCGCCGCCACGCGCAACGGCCCGCTCGTGAGCGCGTCCCGGATGGCCGGGTTGAGACCGTACCGGCAGTGATAGCCCTCCTCGGCTTCGGGGGCGCCATACGCCGCCTCCAGTCGCGACCCGGGTCGGAAGCGCACGATGCCCCGCACCTCCACGAGCGCGCACTCGAGCGGCGTCACCACGAGCCGCTCGGCGTCGGGCGCGCTTTCCGCGTGCTCGGCGTCTGCCCAGCCGAGCACGGAGCGCGCGTACTCGAGGAGCGCGTGCTGGAAGCCGCCGCACGTGCCGAGGAAGGGGCGGTGCCGCTCGCGGGCGAACCGGATCGCGCGCAGCGCGCCCCCGGTGTGCCGGTACGGGCTCGCGGGCACGCACCAGAGGGCGTGGAACGCGGCGACGCGTGCGTCGTGGGTGATCTCCTCGGTGGGCACCCATTCGGGAGCAACCGCAACGCCCGCAGCCGCCGCGGCGAGCGCGAGGGCGCGGGGGATCGCCTGGTGCGCGAGGACGGCGGGGTCGTGGTCGCCGATGAGCGCGATGCGGAGGGGAGATGGCGGCCGCATCACGCGCCAGACCCCCCTCGCGCTTCGCTGCGCGCCTTCAGCCCGGCCGCCTCGAGGCGGAGATAGCGTTCGGTGAGCGATCGCGACAGCCAGCCGACCAGCAGCGCGATGGGCCCGGCGAAGGTGATCGCCGACGTCGCGCGGCTGCCGCCCGCGTGTGGCTCGATCCAGTGGCTCGCCGTCACCCGCGCGCCCGGGCTCTCGGACACCCACGTGAAGCCCCGCCCTTCCTCGAGCGCGATCACCCGCCAGGTGGCGGGTGGGAACTTGGGCTGGTGCACGCGCGCGCGGAGCCCGATGGCGAGGGGTCCCGG
>DATANT010000156.1:0-13091 GCA_036266115.1 Gemmatimonadaceae bacterium
CTTCCATCCGCTCGTAGTCCCGGAACTCGCCCACCCACGGCGTCGGCACCGGCGTTCCGTCCACGTCACGCTCCCGCAGGGCCGACACCCGCTCTATCTCGCCGCGCGCGCCAAAGTGCATGTCCACCGCCACGGTGGTGGCGCGGTCCGTGAGCGTCACGCGAGCGGTGGCGTCGTCCACCGGCGTCCACCGCACGCCGTCACTCGGGAGCAGCGCGGTGGGCAGCCACACCGACTCGGCCAGATACCGCATGAGGGAGCCCGCGGCCATGGCCGGGGTGCCGCCCTGGCGCACCACCGGCACCAGCGCCGCGAGGCGGCCGAGCATCGCGCCCTCGCCCGCCACGTAGGCATCGCGCACCCGCATGGGGAGCAGCGGCATGCGCGGGATCATGCGGATCTCCGCGTCCCACACGAAGCCGGGTGGGTCTGCGGTATAGTGCTGCACCGCGGTGAACGGGCTCCACGCAGCATCCGGCCGCGTGCGGAACTCGCCGGCCCACCGGAGGCGCGCCTGGCGCACGAGGGGCTGCCCGGGGGTGAGCGCGAACCGGAAGTAGCGCGCCGCCGGAGCGGGCAGTCCCTCCAGTCGCTCGGGCGAGTACGTCGCCGGGGTCGCGGCGTCGCCGCGGGCGGGCAGCCGAGCGGTGAGCCGCCGCACGGCCCGGCGCGTGGCCCGCTCCCAGCGCCAGGTGCCGATGGCCACCGCCCCGGCCGAGCCCAGGGCCACCGCGCCCACCGTCGTCGCGCCGATGGTGATCCAGCGTCTCATGGTCCCTCCGGGTCAACCAACAGGAGCGCCGTCAGCGCCGGCGGCGAGCCTCGCCCGGCATCCCGCACGAGGCCTGCCGGGGGAGCGAACCACGTCGGTCAACCGCGGGAGGAAGCGGCCCGGAACACGGAGCCTTCGCGGTCATCCGGCAGGAGTGCAGCCCGGAGAGGGATCAGTCCGTCCTTGTCATCCCGCCGGAGGGAGCGGCCCGGAGTGCATCCCACCTCTTGTCATCCCGCAGGAGTGCGCGGCCCGCAGGGCCGCACACGAGTGTCGGGATCGGCTTCCCGTCCCGTGATGCGCGGCCGCCGTCCCTTCCCGCCGCCGTTGCCGGCGGACAGCGGTCGAACGGCCGCGAGGGCGAGCGATCCCGACACTCGCCCGCCTTCGGCGGGCTCCTGCGGGATGACAGCATGGGCCGGCATCCCTTCCGGCCGCGCTCCCGTACGATGACACCATGGACTGCCTCCGTCATCCACCAACGCACCGGCCGAATGACACGATGCGCCGGCCTCCCCCGCCAGCCACTACCCGCGCGCGACGACAGAGAAGGCCCCGGCCTCATCCCGTAGACTGACGCCGAAACACCACCGCCCCACGACACAACCCTGCCACTCCCGCGCCACTCGCCCTCGACTCACCGGCTCGCCCGCAGCGCGTTCACGATCACGGCCACGTCGATCCCCTCCTGCAGCAATGCCCCCACGGCCGGTGGGATGTAGCCGAGCGAGGCGACGACCATGGCCACCACGCTCAGGCCCAGGCCCACGACGAGGCTCTGGCGCGCCACGCGCATCGTGCGGCGACCGATGCGCACGGCGTCGGCCAACCGCCCCAGGTCGTCGGCCAGGATCACCACATCCGCCGCCTCGGCGGTGATCCCCCCACCCTGGCCCGCGGCGCCGGCCATGGCCACCCCCACGTGAGCGGTGGAGAGGGCGGGAGCGTCGTTGGTGCCGTCGCCCACCATCACCACCTGCTCCCCGGCGGCCATGAGCGCCCGCACCGCTTCCACCTTCTGCTCGGGCAGCAGGTCGCCCCGGGCGCTGGTCACGCCCACGGTGTCGGCCACGGCGCGCACGTTCGCGGCGTGGTCGCCGGAGAGCAGCACCGTGTGGTGGATGCCGAGCCGGCGCAGCTCGTCCACCAGCGTGTGGGCCTCGCGGCGCACCTGGTCGGCGTAGTCCACCACCCCCACCACCCGGCCGTCCACCGCCACGTAGGCGCGGAGCCCCACCGCCTCGGCGAAGCGCGCGTCGAGCGCCGCCAGGTCGCCGTCGGCCGGCGCCTCCGCCGCCACCAGCGAGCGCGCTCCCACGGTCACCCGCCTGCCTTCCACCCGGCCGCTGACTCCGCGACCCGGCACCTCCACCACCTCGGTGGCCGCGGGGAGCGGCGTGCCCGCCAGGGCACGGACGGCCGCGTCCACCAGCGAGCGCGCCAGCAGGTGGCCGGAGCCCTGCTCCACCGCGCCAGCCAGGCGCAGCACGTCTCGCTCGGCCCACCCATCGGCCAGCTCCACGCGCTGCACCTCCGGCCGCCCGAGGGTGATGGTGCCGGTCTTGTCGAACACGGCCACGGTGACGGCCGCGAGCTGTTCCAGGGCGCCGCCGCTGCGCACGATGATCTGGCGGGCCGCCGCGCGGTTGATGCCGCCGATCATCGCGATGGGCGTGGCCAGGATGAGCGGGCATGGCGTGGCCACCACCAGCACCGCGAGCACGCGCTCCATGTCGCGGCTCACCAGCCAGGCGACGACGCACACGAGCAGCGTGGCCGGCGTGAACCACACGGCGTAGCGGTCCGCCAGTCGCTGTAGTGGCGCCTTGCTGGCCTGTGCCGAGCGTACGAGGTCGACGATGCGAAGGTACTGACTCTCGCGGGCGACCGCCGTCGCGCGGATGATGAGCGGCCCCTCCTGGTTCGCCGAGCCGCTGAGGAGCGCGGTGCCAGACTCGGCGGTGATGGGCACCGGCTCGCCCGTGAGCCGCGAGGCGTCCACGTGCGATCGGCCACGGATCACCACCCCGTCGCACGGCACCAGCTCCCCCGGCCGCACCAGCAGCACGTCGCCCACGGCTACCGCCTCGGCGGCCACGTCCTCGATCGTGCCATCCGCGTGCGAGCGGTGCGCGATGCGCGGCGCGGCCGCCTCCAGCTCGCGGACGGCGGCCGAGGCGCGGCCGGCGGCGTAGAGATCCAGTGCCTCGCCGCCCGTGAGCATCAGGACGATCACCAGCCCGGCGAACGGGTGCCCGATGGCCACGGCGGTGACGATGGCGAGCGTGGCGACGATGTCCGTGGCCAGTTGGCCGCGCAGCGCCTCGCGGGTAGTACGCCACACCGGCACCGCGCCGGTGGCCACCAGCCCCACCATCCAGATCCGGTCCGCCCATTCCGCCTGGCCGCCGAACCAGGCTGCGCCCCCGGCGAGCAGGAATGCCAGCGCCGCGATCGGCAGGGCGAGCGCGCGCCAGTACTCGCGCCACGCGGCCCGCCACCGGTCGTCGGCGCGCCGCGCCGCGACGGCGGGGGGCGGCTCGAGGCGTGGTGTACCCGGCCGTGTGGGGGCCGTGGTCGGTGCGACGGCGAGCCCGCCGTCTCCCAACTCCATGTCGGCGTCGTCCGGGCTAGCGGTCGCCAAGTCGCCTCGTCATGTGCTGCCTCTCCTCGGGTGTGGGGGGGGACGCCGTGCGTCCGCGTCCCCCGGCCCTGGGATCGGGGCGGAGGCCCGGGGGGGGTACGCGGCGGACGCCTATCGAAGAATGCCACGTCGGCAGCCGCCGCGGCATCGGGGAAGGCCCGCGGGGTCGTGGGGAAATCACCTTCGCCTGTGACCCCGGCGGCGGCCCCGGCCGCAGCGAGCTGTCGCGGGCAACCGGCACGTGGCAAACCGCCGGGAGCCGGCGCCTGGCAGGCGCCGCAACGCCCGTCTAGCATGCACCAGGGCCAGCGCCCCGCTCGGGTCGCGCCGGCCGACTACCCCCCTCACCCTGAGTTCTCGATGCCCCACGCAGCGCCAGCCCCCACCACGCGCGGCGCGTTGTCGCCAGCATCCAGCGTCACCGCCACGCGCGCGGAGCTCCTGCACACGATCACGTTGACGGCACTGCGGGTGATCGCGGGGCTGATGCTCGCGCAGCATGGATTGCAGAAGCTCTTCGGGCTGCTGCTGGCGCCGGACCGGGAATGGGGCGGAGCGCCAGCGATCCTCTCCCAACCGTGGATCGCCGGGGTGCTCGAGGTCGGCGGCGGCGTGCTGCTCGCGATCGGCCTCTTCACCCGCCCGGTGGCGTTCGTGCTCTCGGGGCTGATGGCGGCCGCGTACTTTCTGGCCCACGCCCCGCGCGGCTTCTGGCCCGTGCTCAACCGCGGCGAGCTGCCGGCGCTCTACTGCTTCGTCTTTCTCATGTTCGCGGTGGTGGGTGGCGGTCCATACAGCCTGGATGCGGTGTTGGCCCGGCGCCGGCGCGCCAGCGCGGGGTGACCGGCTCACAGCGATTCTGCGCGGAGTCATCCGGGCCGACGCGCGAAGGGGCCGCACACCACGAGGTGTGCGGCCCCTTCGCCTCGCCGCCTCCGCGGCCACGGTGCCGACCGGCGCCCCTCCAGCGGCTCACGCCCTGAAGGAGCGCTCCGCGGTCACACGTTGTCGGGATCCATCTTCTGCTGCACCCGTCCGGCGTTCTTCTGGAACTTCCCGGAGAGCTCCTCGGCCTTGCCCTTGATCTGCTCGCTGGTGTCGTCCGTCGCGTCACCCACGGCGCCACGCACCTTGCCCTTCAGCTCCTTCGCCATGCCCTCGGCCTCGTTGTTCAGGCCACGGCTCTCGAGGTCCTTGTCGTTGGGATCGCGCATCCTGGTATCCTCCGCTCTCGGGTTGGCGTCAGCGGCCGAAACCTCGCACCGCTCGACGGAGCCCTGGAAAGGCAAGCGACGGGCCGTTGGCGAGTCGACCTGGAGATATTCGCGGCTGCGGGCCCGGGCATGGGTCAAGCTGCCCATGTATCCGCGCCGTCACGCCGCCGTACCCGTCGGCGACCGCCCAGTTGGGTGACTGGCCCGACGAGAACGGCCCCCGAAACCGTGTTGGTCCCGGGGGCCGCGACGCGCCGGCGATCGGCCCGCCCGCCTCTCAGGTCTCCTGGCGACGGCGGCGGGCCATGGCGACGCCGAGCCCGAGCAGTCCCGTGGCCGTGAGGACGAGCGTGGCCGGCTCGGGCACGACCGACTGCTCCGCGGCAAAGAGGACGAAGGCGTGCTCCGCCGCGTTGCTGCTCCAGCCGCCCGAGCTCCCGATGGCCAGCTCGCGGCCGGCGGAGGTGCCGTTCCCGGCCGTCGTCTCCCAGTAGAACTCCGAGCGCATGCCGAAATCGAGCGGCCCGTTATGCAGTGCCAGCCAGTACACGCCGTTGCTGAGCGTCAGCGGGGCGATACCGAAGTCGAGCTGATAGCGCGGTCCCAACGGCGTCGTTCCCGTCATGGTGAGGCCGGGCGTCGCGAGGCCGCTCGCGACCACCGCCCCGGGCTGGGTGCCGTCGTTGGTCAGTATCTCCCAGAAGATGCTCCCCTGATAGGCCGACTCGTTGAGCGCGAGCCCCCAGAAGCGGACGCCGCCGATGGTGGCCTGGCTCGCCAACGCGAAGTCCTCGGCCTGCCGCCAGGCGGTCATCTCGTTGCCGTTGTTCATGCCGGCCGGCCCGCCGTTGTCGTAGACGACCTGAGCCGACGCCGGGGCGGCGCCAACGAGGAGAGCGGCGAGCGCCAGGAGTGTGGAGCGCCTTTTCAGCACCGGATCACCATGGGGATGTGAGATGGCACCGCGCACCGTGGTCGCCGGCCAGATGCCGCCGACCGGTGCGCAGCGTGCTGCCCCGGCTGGCACCATCGTGCGCCGCCGACTTCGGCGACCTCATGCAATCATCGTACGCGACCTCATCCATTTCCGGGCCACCGGCTCTCTCCGGTATCGAGAGCGTATCTCGAACGGGCGTGGGGACTTGCGCGCCAGTTCGCATCCCGCGCCGGGCGGCAGGGCAGCCCGACGGGCGTCAGGTCGTGGCGCGCTCACCACACCCGGCCGCCACACTCCGTCCCCCGTCTCAGCGAGCCGGCCGGCGCCCCACCGTGAGGTAGTAGACGGGGATGCCGGCCACGACCAGCCCCAGCGTCACGAGTGTCGCCACCGTAGACACCTCGAGGTCACGGCTGCGATAGCGCGCCCGATGGCCTGCGGACCTAGGGCCAGGATCGCGACTCCGTCTCCCAGTGAAGGACACGCCGCCAGGTCGGGGGCCGCCGTGCCGGCGCTACTGGCGTCATGCTGTCGCTGTTCACTGCAACCCTTCACGCCGGTTCACAGAGTTCTTTCACCCGGCACACTGGAGGCTTCTGGTGCACGAGTCGCGCAGCGAGACGATGGGGCAACAAGAAGCATGAGCCAGTTTCAGGTCAGAGTGGAACCACCAGGGCGCCATGACGCCAACGCGCCAGAATCAGGTTTCACTCCGATCGATGGCACCCTGACCACGCCATCGCCCGTCGTGGCCGGCCACGACGGCGGGATCACCCTCGCGAATCCGTGAGCGCGCGAGCCGCCGGAAACTCCCCCGACGGCCTCAGCGCCTCGCCGTCCCCCAGCACCGCGCGCGGCAGGGTGAGCACGAAGCGCGAGCCCTCGCCCGGCTGGCTCTCCACCAGAATCTCGCCGCCCATGCCGCGCGCCAGGTCCAGGCTGATCGCCAGTCCCAGCCCAACCCCATCCCGCGGCTGGGTGAGCGAGCGGTCGAGCTGCACGAAGGGCGCGAAGATCTGCTCCAGCGCGTCCGCGGGAATGCCGACTCCCGTGTCGCGCACCATGATCGCCACGGACTCCTCGCCGTGCTCGGCGGCCGCCAGCACGATGCGGCCGCCGGCCGGCGTGTACCGGATGGCGTTCGACAGCAGGTTGAGCAGGATCTGCCGCAGCTTCTCCCGGTCCGCGAGGACGCCGAGCTGCGGGGCGCAGGGGGCATACACGAGCGTGAGCGACTTCGCGATCGCCTGCGGCTCCACCAGGCTGTTGAGGTCCGCCAGGAACGCATCGAGCGGCAGCCGCACCAGATCGTACGAGACGCGCCCCGCCTCGATCCGGCTCAGGTCCAGCACCCCGCTGATGAGGCCGAGCAGGTGCTGCTGGCTCACCCGGATGCGATCGAGATCTCGCCGTTGGGCCTCCGTCACGGGGCCGCGCAGCCCGAGCTCGAGGAGCTCCGTGTAGCCGCCGATGGCGTTGAGCGGGGTGCGCAGCTCGTGGCTCATCACCGCCAGGAACTCGCTCTTCGCCCGATTGGCCGCCTCCGCCGCCTCGCGGGCGTCGCGGAGCGCGTGCACGTCGGTGTTCGTGCCGAACCACCGGACCACCTTCCCCGCGCCGTCGCGCACCGGCTGCCCACGGGTGAGGAACCAGCGGAACCGGCCGTCCGCGCCGCGCAGCGGAAACTCCATCTCGAAGGGTGCGCCCGCGGTGATGGACGCGCGCCAGCGTTCCAGCACGTCGGGCAGCATGGCCGGCTCGTGCAATGCCCGCCACCCGTGTCCCCGCATCATCTCGAGCGTGGTGCCGGTGTACGCGTACCAGCGCTCGTTGTACCAGAACGGGGTGCCATCGGCGTGCGCCATCCACGCGAGCTGCGGAATCGCGTCCGCCAGCGCGCGGAACTGCGCCTCGCGCTCCTCCAGATGGTGGAGCGCCACCCCGAGCTCGCGGTTCGATTCGTCCAGTTGCTCGGCGGTCGCCTGCGCTTCCTCGGTCTGCCGCTCGAGCTGGGCGCGGGCCGCGCCCACCTCTGCGGCCATGCGGTTGAAGCTCTCCGCCAGACGCGCCAGCTCCTCACCGCCGGTGGGCTCCACGCGCGTGCCGTAGTCACCCTGCGCGATGGCCCGGGCCGCGCCGGTGAGCGCCACCAGCGGACGCGTGATGCGCCGGCTGATGAACAGTGACGCGGCAGCCCCCACGAGCAGCAGCACGACGCTCGCCAGGGCGAGCCAGCGCAGGGTCGCTCGGGGCGGGGCGAGCACCGAGTGCCTGGAGCGCTCGAGGGCGAGCACGAGCGGCGTCCCGGCGATCGGCCGCTCCACGGCGAACAGCTCCCCCACGCCCGGCCTCGACACCTCCAGGATCGCGTCGCTCCGGTCGAGCACGCGTGGCGGCGAGGCGGCGGCGCCCGAGATCGTGGTCCATTGTCCGCCTTCGGCGCTCCGATAGTATGCCGTCACCTCCGCGCCGACGAGCGCGCGTATGGTCTGCTCGGCCTGCCGCCCCGCGGCGATCCGGTACTGGCGCGCGAGATAGCCGATCCGCGCGCCCTCGTTCAGCACCGGCGCGGCCACCCAGAAGTACGAGGTGTCGCCCACGGTGCTCAACGCGCTCATCTGCGCCGAGTCGGAGCGCTGGAGCGCATCGAAGCCCGGCGGGGGCGGCACCAGCCCCCCCACCTCGCGTCCCTCCCTCCCGGATCCGTCGCCGCCCTGCCGATCGCGGCCCACGAACGCGACACGCCGCCCGTCGGCGCTCCACAGCTCCGCAGTCAGGCCGGTGTCCACGCGGGTGAGCAACGGCGCCAGCGCGTCGCGCGCAGCCGCCAGCTCTGATGACTCCCCGGCGGGTTCCTGGCTCGGGCCACTGGCCGGCATCAGCAGCGCACGCCGGAACGCGCCGTCGCGCGCCACCTCCACGAGCCGAGCCTTCTGCCCTGCCACGCTGGCCTGCGCTACGGTCCCCAGCTCGTTGGCCGCACGCTGCAGGCGCTCCACCGCCGTGGCGGTGGCCGTTCGGGTGAGCGTGGCGTACGTGACCACGAGCGTGAGCGCGAGCATGGCCGTGAGCACGCCCGTCATGAGCAACGGGAGCTTGCGCTCCAGCGACCACGCGCGCGCGTGGTCCGCGTCCTCCACGGGATGCTGCCCGGCACGCGGTTGCGTGGGGGGTGGATGGTCGGGCGTCACGGCTCGGCGCGAGTCAGCGCGCTAGAGGGAGTGTGGAACGGTAGAGGCACATGCGAACGATACGGGCTGGAGCACTGGGGACAAGCGCCCCGCCGCCGCGGGCCCGCTCACCTCACGGTGCCACCGTGTGGAACGTCAGCGTGGGGGCGTGCTCCGTGGTCCACCGCACACCCCAGGCGTCGGCGAACACCAGCACCGGGTGATCCTTGGCGTCGTAGAGCAGCGCGCACCCGCTCCCCGCCGCCACCTTCGCGATGTCGGCCTCGGGGCCGGTCACCCAGCGCGGATAGCGGAACGGGTAGCGCTCCAGCCGGCACGCCACGCCGTACTCGTGCTCCAGGCGGTGCAGCATGACGTCGAACTGCAACTGTCCCACGGCGCCCACGATCGGCGTGGGCCCGGTGTTCCCCTCGGCGTAGAACACCTGGGCGGCGCCCTCCTCGGTGAGCTGGCGCAGGCCGGCGTCCAGGCGCTTCCGGCGCAGCGGGTCGGCCACCAGGATGCGCGCGAAGTGCTCCGGCGCGAAACGCGGAATGCCCTGGAACTCCACCTCCCCCGCTTCGGCCAGCGTGTCGCCGATGCGGAGCGTGCCGCGGTCCAGCACGCCCACCACGTCGCCCGGCCACGCCTCCTCCACCGCCACCCGCTCGCGCGCCATGAACTGCTGCGGCGCGCTCAGCCGGAACGGCTTGCCCGACCGCACGTGCGTCACCTGCATCCCGGCCGCGAAGCGCCCCGAGCAGACGCGCACGAACGCCACGCGGTCGCGGTGCTTGGGATCCATGTTCGCCTGGATCTTGAACACGAAGCCGGTGAAGTCCGGCCGAGCCGGGTCCACCGGGCCCGTGGAGGAGTCGCGCGGGGTGGGCGGCGGCGCCAGCGCCAGGAACTCCTTGAGGAACGGCTCGATGCCGAAGTTGGTGAGCGCGCTGCCGAAGAACAGCGGCGTCAGCTCACCGGCCAGCAGCGCCTCGTGATCGAAGGTGTGTCCCGCCTCGTCCAGCAGCTGCACGTCATGGCGCAGCCGCTCGAGCGCGTCCTCGCCCACCAGCTCCGGCACGCGGGGATCGTCCATCGTCATCACGTGCGTCTCCGCCCGCGAGGCGCCGTGATCCGTGCCGCGATCGAAGAGGTGCAGCTGCTTCTGCGCGCGATCGTAGACGCCCAGAAAGCCGCCGTTCGCGTGGATCGGCCAGTTCATCGGGTACACCGCGATGCCGAGGTCCGCTTCCACGTCGCTCATCAGCTTGAGCGGGTCCTCGCCGGCGCGGTCGCACTTGTTCACCATCGTGAAGATGGGCATCCGCCGGCGGCGGCAGACGTCGAACAGCTGGCGCGTGCGCTCCTCCACCCCGCGGCGGTTGTCGAGCAGCATCACGGCGCTGTCCGCCGCCACCAGGGTGCGAAAGGTGTCCTCGCCGAAGTCCTGGTGGCCCGGCGTGTCCAGCAGGTTGAGCTGGTAACCCTCGTACTCGAACTGCAGCACGCTCGACGTCACCGAGATGCCGCGCTGCTGTTCCAGCTCCATCCAGTCGGACGTGGCGTGCCGCTCCGCGCGCCGTGCCTTCACCGTGCCGGCCAGGTGGATGGCCCCGCCGTAGAGCAGGAGCTTCTCGGTGAGCGTCGTCTTGCCGGCGTCCGGGTGGCTGATGATGGCGAACGTGCGCCGCCGCCGGATGGCCCGAGCCAGCTCGGCTCCATTGTCCTGACCTGCCATTCCTCTCCTCGTGGTGGTGCCGCCGACAGGTGATCGCACGCAGAAGCCCCGCGAAGCCAACGGCCTGCGGGGCGTTGCGCTGCCAGCGTGGTGCTGCGAGAAATCTACGCGAGCCGTGGGCCGGTGGCAGGCCGAGGCTCGCGGAACCATACCCGCGGCCGGCTCGTTTGCTCCCGGCGCCGCCTGCCGCGCCACCCGCGGCGCCGTCTGCCCTCGCCCGGAGGACGTCATGTCTCGGTGCCGGCCCAGCCCTCCGATCGCGCCCGTGATCGCGCGCGCCGCCGCGCTGCTCCCCGTAGCCGCGCTCGCCGCGGCCTGCGCCGCCGTGGGGGCCGGCACCGGGTCCGGCACCGGGTCCGGCGAGCGGCTCGCCCCCGAGCGGGCATCCACCGTGCCGATCCCGGTGGGCGCCACCTACGCGTGGGCGGCCGCGCCGTACGCGCCGGACAGCGGCCAGCCTGGCCTGCGTCCCGGCGTGGTCACCGTGCACGCGGCCATCGTGCGCGCGGTGGACAGCGTGCTCGCGGCCAGCGGCTACCGTTTCATCACCGATCCGTCCAACGCGCAGTTCCTGGTGGACTATCACGTGGGCCTGCATCAGCAGCCGCGGCCAGACACGACGCCGGCCGCGACGCCGGCCGGCTCGGCGCCGGCCACCCATGCGCACTGCGCGTCGCGCGACTGCTGGGACCAGTGGGGGTGGTGGGGCGCGTACGGCGCGCCCGAGAGCACGGTGCGGCCGTACGACTACGCGGAAGGCACCCTGATGGTGGATCTCGATCACCGCAGCTCGGGCGATCTCGCCTGGCGCGGGCTGGGGCGCGAGCCTCTGGACCTGGAGGAGCCGCGGTCGGGAGGCGTTCGCGCGTTCGTGAACGACGCCATGCGCACCCTGCCACGGGCGGAGTGAGCCGGAGCACGCGCTGGGGCGACGTGCGACGCACGTCGGCATTGCACGCGCCGCGACCGCACCCTACCATCGCGCTCCATGCGCCGTTCACTCCTTCGCGCCGCGCTCCTCGCCGTGGCGCTGCTGCCGCTCGCCACGGCGGGCGCGCAGTCGCCCGCACCCGATTCCGTGGTCGAGCGCTTCGCCGCCGCCGTCACCGCCGCGCGCCTGCGCTTCGTGCAGGACAGCGGGCGCCTGTGGGGACAGCGGCTGGACACCATTCCCTGGCTGGGGGTGGCCGGGCAGCGCGTGTACCTGAGCGTCGATCCCGGCGTGGCCGGTTACGAGCGCACCACCGGCGAGCTCTGGACCGGCCCGCTGCCGGAGGGGGTGGCGCCGGCCAACACCGCGCTCGAGTGGGCGGGGCGGCGATGGGCGATGATCGTGCTGCCGCTGCCCGCGAACCCGCGGGCCGCCACGCGCCTGCTGCTGCACGAGGCGGCGCACGTGGCCCAGCCCGCCGTGCTCCCGCGGGTCGTCTACCACGAGGGCAGCGTGGGCGCCGATCTCCTGGATCGACCCGAGGGGCGGGTGTGGCTGCTGCTGGAATACCGCGCGCTCGCCGCGGCGCTGGCCGCTCGCGAGGCGGCGCAATCCAGCGCTGCGCAGGACGCGCTGCTCTTCCGCGCGCGGCGCCTCGCGCTCGCCACCGCCCGCGAGCGCGAGCGCGAGCAGGCGCTGGACATCGTGGAGGGGCTGCCGGAGTACACGGCCTGGCGGCTCACCGAGCGGGACGCCACCGCGTTCGCACGGGTGCTGCGCGCCGATGCGCTGAGCACGACGTCGCAGGTGCGCGTGTTCCCGTACTTCACCGGCCCCGCCTACGCCTTCCTGCTGGACGCCCGCGCGCCGGACTGGCGCCTCCGGGTGCTGACGACGCCCGACCTCGCCTCGCTGCTCGCGGCCACGCTGCCCCAGGCTCCCACGTGGCTGGAGCCCGCGCTGCGCGCCGATTCCATCCTCGCGTCGCTGGCGGACAGCGCCGCCCTCGCGCGGAGCGCGACCGCCGCCGGCGAGCGCTACGGGCGCGTGGAGCTCGAGCGCGCCGAAGCGGCGCGCTGGGCGGAGCTGGAGGGCCGGCGGGCCGAGCTCCGGGCCCGGTTCGCGGACGGCCCCACCGTGCGGCTGCGTCCCGGCGCCCTGCGCATCGCCTTCGACCCGCGCGGCCAGGTCTCGCTGGGCGAGGCGGGCACCGTGATGACGGGGGTGGTATGGAAGGGCGAGGGCGGCAGCGAGTTGCAGGCCGTCGCCGGCGCGCTGGTCACTCCGGACTGGACGGAGCTGCGCGTGCCGCTGGACTCGGCGGGGTTCGCGGCCGGGGTGCTGCAGCGGGCGTGGACGTGGACGGGCAACGGGTGGACGCTCACGCTGCCAGCCGGGTGGCGGATCACCGCGGCCGGGACGTCGTGGGTGGCGAGGCCACCGACGCGGGAGTGAGGCGGGGTGGCGGGCCGGGGTCATCGCGGACGAGCGAGCGGCACGCAGGCGCGCGCGGCCCGGAGGGCATCCCCCTTGTGTCATCGCGCAGGAGTGCAGCCGTTCCTTGTCATCCCGCGGGAGCGAGCCCCCAATTGTCATCCCGCAGGAGTGCGCGGCCCGCAGGGCCGCACACGAGTGTCGGGATCGCCTTCACGTCTCGTGATGCGCCTCCGCCGTGCCTGCCTGCC
>DATANT010000157.1:0-3136 GCA_036266115.1 Gemmatimonadaceae bacterium
GATGGCGCCGGCGCGGAAGGTGTCCGCCGCACCCAGCAGCACGCGCTTGCCCTCGCGGCGGTAGCGCTGCGCGAGCTTGCCGATGAAGGTGGTCTTGCCGGCACCGTTCACGCCGATCACCAGCACCACGAGCGGCGACTCCGGCGTGGTGCGCAGCGCCGGGTCGCTGTTGCCGGAGCGCAGCGCCTCCTCGATGCCCTGGCGCAGCGCCTCGAGGAATTCGGGCTGCGTCTTCACCGCGCCGCGCGTGGCGGCCCGCTCCACGTCCGCCACCAGGCGCATGGTGGTGGGCACGCCGAAGTCCGCGCCCAGCAGCAGCTCCTCGAGCTGCTCCAGCGAGCCCTGACTGGGGCCACCGCGCACGAGCACGCCCACGTCGGCGAGCGCGATGTCCTTGATGCGGTCCCAGAGCGAACGCTTGGGAACGTCGTCCTTCTTCCTGAACAGGCGAGCCATGTAAGTCACCAGAGCACGGGCGCGGTCTGGCCAGGCCATGCGCCACTGCCGGACTGCCCGCTACTGAGTCATCGTGATGTGCGAGGCTGCGCTCACCGCAACCCCGATCGCCGCCGCAGCAGCCATTCCACGCACAGCAGGAGCACGGCGGCCACGTAGGGCCAGCCCCGATGTCGCAAGGGTGGCGCCGCCGCCTCGGCCCGCGCGCCGGTGCCCACCGGGCCGTCCCGCACCAACACCCGCCGCGGCACCAGCTCGCGCGAGGCACTCACCACGAGCAGGCTCGCGCCACCGGCCGATCGAACGT
Source organism: Gemmatimonadaceae bacterium (assembly GCA_036266115.1). GTDB lineage: Bacteria > Gemmatimonadota > Gemmatimonadetes > Gemmatimonadales > Gemmatimonadaceae > DATANT01. The sequence continues at coordinate 764 of DATANT010000157.1, forward strand.
CGTACACGCCGGCCGGCAGCGGCGGCGTGGTGGCCGTCGCCTCGCCGCCGGCAAAGCGCACCGCCAGGGTATCCACCGTGCTCGTGGCGGGCTGGCCGGCGGCCGCGCCGCCCGCCGCACCGCGCCGCTGGAGCATGACCGTCACCACGCTGTCCCCGGCGCCGCCGCGTCGCCAGCGCACCGGCTCGCCGGCACGCAGCACGCCGGCGTCGGGCACCGCGGCGCGCACGTCGCGGCTCCCGGCAGCGAGCCAGTCAAATATACTCCCCCAGAGGGCGGCGTACGCATCGCCGCCGGAGCCGGGCCGGAACGCCCAGCGCCAGAAGCCAGATGCGCCCACGCTGGCCACGCGCCGGGGCTGCTCGCTGCCGGCGATGAGCGCCTGTCGCGGGCCGCCGCGCCCGCGCTGCGCCTCCAGGCCCACGAACTCGCCGCGCGGCGGCGCGCCGACGTTCACCGGCGGCAGGCTGTCCCAGCCGATGCCGGAGAGCGCCGCCGTCCACGGCGACGGCGGGGCGCCGGACACGTACCAGTCGTCGCCCCCCGCCGGCGGCGCGACGAGCAGCAGCGCGCCGGTGGCCGCCGAGCGCGGCGCGCCGAACGCGGTGGTGTCGCCGTGGAGGATGACCACGGGCGCCTGCCGCACCGCGGCGCGCACCTCGGCCTCCGACACGGGCGTGAGCGCGCCTTCCACGCGCCACTGCCCGGGCGCCACCTGCAGGTAGGCGCGCGTGGGCAGCGCGACGGTGCCGCGCAGCACGCCGAGCAGGTAGCGCACGTCCTGGTCGGGCTGGGTGGACGCGAGCACGACGCCCGCGGCCGGCGAGATCTCGAGCGCCGCGGCCAGGGTATCGTTGCGCGGCTCGACGTCGCCGGGGCTCACCATCACGGCGCGCAGCACGCGCGCGCCATCCTGACGGGGCACCACGACCCGGACGGCCACGTCGCGCTCCACGCCCGCGCCCAGCGGCGCCACGTCCACCGCGGCCAGCGCGGTGGCGTCCACGAACAGCGTCAGCCGGCCCGCCGGCACCGGCGCCCCGCCAGCCACGATGCCCACCTGCACCTCCACGGTGTCGCCGGCCACGGCCGCGCGCGGCGCGGCGAGCGTGGCCAGCGCGGCGTCGGGGCGCGGCGCGCGTGCGAGCAGCCGCAGCGCGGAGCCGCCCGGCAGCAGCGCGAGCGCGTCCGGGTCGTCCAGCTCACCATCGGTCACTACCACCAGCGCGCGGCCCGCGGCCACCGCCCGCTCCACCGCGGGCCGCACGCGCGAGGCCAGATCACCGGGCGCCGCGGGTGGCGACGCGGTGCGCAGCGTGTCGCCGAACAGGAACACGCTGTCGGCGTCGGCCTGGGTGGCGAGCGACCGGGCGCGGGTCCAGCCCGCCGAGTCAGCGCCGCGGAGCCAGCTCGCGGAGGCGTCGAGGGCGACGAAGGGGGCGAGCGCGCGCGTGGGGCCGGCCGGCGCATCCAGCAGCAGCGCGACGAGGAGCGTGGCCGCGGCCGCGCGCAGCAGCGCGAGCAGCGGCACCCGGCGGGAGGCGCGCCAGAGGCGGCCCGTGTAGCTCGCCGCGGCTACGGCCAGCCCCACGCCGACCGCGAGCAGCCAGGCGAGCATGCGTGGAGCGGTGCGTGCTCAGCGGCCCGCGCGGCGGCGAATCACTGCCGCGACGCGAGAAACGCCGCGGTGCCCACCTGGTCGAGCAGCGCGAGCCGCTGCTCCCGCAGCGCGTCGAAGGCGGCGCGCTCGCGGGCCGGCACCGGCTCGCCGGACTTGTCGCGCAGCGCCACGCGCGGGTCGCGCTGGCTGCCGTTCACGAGCACCTCGAAGTGCAGGTGCGGTCCGGTGGCGAGCCCCGTCATGCCCACGTAGCCCACCGTGCGGCCGATCTCCACCGACGTGCCGCGCCGTACGCCGCGCCCGAAGCCGCGCAGGTGCGCGTAGCGCGAGACGTAGCCGTTGGGATGCCGGATCTCGATCACGTTGCCGTATCCGGAGCGCGTGCCGGCGAAGGCCACCACGCCGTTGCCGATGGCGCGCACCGGCGTGCCCGAGGCGGCGGCGTAGTCCGTGCCCCGGTGTTCCTTCCAGCTCTTCAGGATCGGGTGGTAGCGCCGCCCGTAGACGCTGGAGATACGGCGGAACTCGAGCGGCGCGCGCAGGAACGCGGCGCGCAGCGACTTGCCGCTCGCGTCGTAGTAGTCGGCACGCCCCTTGTCGTGGTCCACACGGAACGCCTGGGCCGGGCCATCGGCGAAATCGAACGAGGCGGCGAGCACCTTGCCCACGCGCACGTGGCCCGTGGTGGTGGACGAGCGCTCCACGAGCACGCGGAAGCGCTCACCCGGATGCAGGTCCCGGCTCATGTCCAC
>DATANT010000158.1:0-8329 GCA_036266115.1 Gemmatimonadaceae bacterium
CTCGCCGGCTCACTCGCCATCCACCTGCTGATCGCGCTGCTCATCCTTCTGCCGATCGGGTTCGCCACCAACGTGCTCGAGATTCCCGCCTCCATGGGGGGCGGCGGCGAGGGGGCGGCTGGCGGCGGAGGAGGCGGCCGGCGGGGCACCGGCGGGGTGCAGGAGCGGCTGCAGTACGTGCCGATCACGCCGGCGCAGCGTGCGGTGCAGGTGCCCGCCGCCACTCCGGTGCCCCAGTTGGTGGTGCCGCCCGTCGAGAAGCCGGTGCCGCGGCCGGTTCCACGCCCCGAGCCCACGCCGGTACCACCCACTCCTACCCCCACACCACCGGCCGCGCCGGTGTCATCGGCCGCCACGGCGCCGGCGGCACCGGCGCCGTCCGTCGTGGCAGGCGTGGGGGGCGGAAGCGGCAACGACGGCTCCATGGGCAGCGGCCCCGGGAGCGGTGGCGGCGTGGGCTCGGGGATCGGCACCGGGCGGGGGAGCGGCATCGGCCCGGGCACCGGGGGCGGCCCCGACAGCATCTACCCGCCCACCCTGCTCACCATGGCGCTGCCTCCGCTGCAGCCGCCACCCAAGGCGCGGCCCTACCGCCTGGTGGCCCTCTTCGACGTGGACGAGAAGGGGCGCACGGTGCTGCTCGACTTCACCCAGAGCGCGGACGCGAAGTTCAACCGCCAGGTGCGCGACGCACTGGCCGAGGTCCGCTTCCGGCCGGCGGTGCGCGGTGACGGCACCGCGGTACGCGACACCGGTCGATTCGAGATCGAATACCCGTAGGTCGGCCGACGGCCGGGCTCCCCGGCGTGGTCCAGCGTGATCGGCGTGAACGCTCCGCCTCCCGGCCGCGTATTCTCTAGCCGGCGCTCAGGTCGGCCAATAAGTTCTGGCGATGTCGTGGCATACGCCCCGCCGCGCAGCGACCAGTTGGAGCTCTCCCCGCAGCGGCGTTTCGCCACGCCGTGACGGCGCTCCCGCCCCGCCGTCATTCCGACCCCCAACCCCCTCCCGCGCATGACCAGCCTGGCCGCGCCGCCGGATCCGTCCCGGGCGCCGCAAGCCGAATTCGTCAAGGCACTGACGCTCACCGACGCCACGATGCTCGTCGCCGGCTCCATGATCGGCTCCGGGATCTTCATCGTGTCGTCCGACATGGCGCGGTCGGTGGGCTCCCCCTTCTGGCTGCTCATGGCCTGGGCGCTCACCGGCGTCATCACGGTGCTGGGTGCGCTGGCCTACGGCGAGCTCGCCGCCATGTTCCCCCGCGCCGGCGGGCAGTACGTCTTCCTCCGCGAGTCCATGGGTCCGCTCATGGGCTTTCTCTATGGGTGGACGCTGTTCGTCGTCATCCAGACGGGAACCATCGCCGCCGTGGCGGTGGCGTTCGGACGATTCCTCGGCGTACTCTGGCCGACCATCACGCCGGACCGGTTCGCGTGGTTCCCGCAGATGGACGTCGCGACACCGGGCGGATTGATCGAGCTCGGCCTCTCGCCGCAACGCCTCATCGCGCTGATCTCGGTATGGGTGCTCACCTGGATCAACCTGCGCGGCGTGAAGGAAGGAAAGCTCGTCCAGACCACGCTCACCATCATCAAGACGGGCGCCCTCGCGCTCCTCGTGATCCTCGCCCTGGTGGTGGGGCGCAACGCCACGGCGATCGCGGCCAACTTCGGCGCGGGCCAGTTCATCGGGACCACCGATTTCACGTCGGTCTTCGTGCTGGCGTTCGGCACCGCGCTCGTGGGCTCGCTGTTCTCGAGCGACGCGTGGAACAACGTGACGTTCGCGGCCGCCGAGGTGCAGAACCCCAAGCGCAACCTGCCGCTCGCGCTGGTGCTGGGCACCGGGCTGGTGACGCTGCTCTACGTGCTGGCCAACCTGGGCTACCTGAGCGTGCTGCCGCTCCGCGGCGACCCGGACGGGGCCACGGTGCTGGCGCGCGGCATCCAGCACGCCACCCAGGACCGCGTGGGCACGGCGGCCGCCGAGGTGATCTTCGGCCCGGTGGGCGGGACGATCATGGCCGTGGCGATCCTGATCTCCACCTTCGGCTGCAACAACGGGCTCATCCTGGCCGGGGCGCGAGTGTTCTGGGCGATGGCGCGCGACGGCCTGTTCTTCAAGAGCGCCGGCACGCTGAACCGGAACCAGGTGCCTGCGGTCGCGCTGGTGCTGCAGGCGGTGTGGACGTCACTGCTCTGCCTGACGGGCACGTACGGGCAGTTGCTCGACTACGTGATCTTCGCCGCGCTCATCTTCTACGTGCTCACCACCATCGGCCTGTTCGTGCTGCGCGTCAGGCGGCCGGACGCCGAGCGGCCGTATCGCGCCATCGGCTACCCGGTGCTGCCGGCGCTCTACATCGTGCTCGCCGCGAGCGTGGGGCTGATCCTCCTCGTGGCCGACAAGACGCGGGCCCAGGCCCTCTCGGGGCTCGTGCTCGTGCTCATCGGCATTCCGGTGTACGCCCTCTGGCGCTCGTCGCAGCGCCGCACCCAGGGCAACTAGCCCCCGCCACCAATCATGCGATCACTCTTCCACCGCAAGGCGATCGCCGAGCTGGTCTCGGAGGCCGAGGCCGGGCCGAACGCGCTCAAGCGGGAGCTCGACGCCAAGGATCTCGTGCTGTTGGCCATCGGGGCGGTGATCGGAGCGGGCATCTTCTCCACGCTGGGCACGGCGGCCGCCGGCGAGGTACGGGTGACGGGTGAGGTGGTTCGCGCCGGCGCGGGGCCGGCGCTCATCATCTCGTTCATGCTGCTGGGCGTGGTGTGCGGGCTCGCCGCGCTGTGCTACGCCGAGCTGGCGGCCATGATCCCGCAGGCCGGCAGCGCCTACGCCTACTCCTACGCCACGCTGGGCGAGATCGTCGCCTGGATGATCGGCTGGGACCTGATCCTCGAGTACGCGGTGGGCAACGTGGCGGTCGCCATCGCCTGGTCCGGGTACTTCGAGTCGCTGGTGTCGCCGTGGATACACTTCCCCCCGTGGCTCACGCACGGCTACTGGGACGTGGCGGCGAGCTCCGATCCCGCCATTCACGGGCTGCTGCAGACGGCGCCCCAGCTGGCGGGGATCCCGCTCCTCGTGAACGTCCCGGCGTTCGTCATCGTCATGCTCATCACCTGGCTGCTGGTGATCGGCGTGCGCGAGAGCACGAGGGCGAACGCGGTGATGGTGGGCATCAAGCTGGCGGTGCTCACGTTGTTCGTGATCGTGGGTGCCATGCACATCGAACCAGCCAACTACAAGCCGTTCGCGCCGAACGGCTGGCTGGGCATCCACCAGGGCGCGGCGATCGTCTTCTTCGCCTACATCGGCTTCGACGCCATCTCCACGGCCGCCGAGGAGACGAAGGACCCGCAGCGGAACATGCCGCGCGGCATTCTCTGGGGGCTGGGCATCTGCACGCTGATCTACGTGATCGTGGGCGCCGTGGCCACCGGGTTGGTGCCGTACAAGCAGCTGGAGTCGTCCGACCCGCTGGCGCACGCCTTCGAGGTGGCCGGGCTCACGCAGTTCAGCTGGATCATCGCGCTCGGCGCGGTGGTGTCCATGTCCGCGGTGCTGCTGGTGTTCCAGTACGGCCAGCCGCGCATCTTCTTCGCGATGGCGCGGGACGGGCTGCTGCCGCGCTGGGCGGCCAGGGTCCATCCCAAGTATCGCACCCCCCACGTCACCACCATCGTCACGGGCGTCGCCGTGGCGTTGGGCGCGGCGGTGGCCGACGACGCGGCCACGTACGACCTCACGAACATCGGCACGCTGTGGGCGTTCGCGCTGGTGTGCCTGGGCGTGCTGGTGCTCCGGGTACGCGAGCCGAATCGTCGCCGGCCGTTCCGCGTGCCCTTCGTCTGGCTCGTCGCCACGGGCGGGTTCCTCGCCTGCCTCTACGTCATGACCGGACTCCCGCCGCAGGCGTGGATCCTGTTCGGCATCTGGCTCGTCATCGGTCTCGTGCTCTACTTCGCGTACGGGTACCATCATTCTCACGTCCGCCGCGGTACGCGGACCGACATCACTGAATTGTCATGAGCGTTGCACCCGCCCATAGTGGCCGCGGCATGAAGCTGCACACCAAGATCCTCATCGGCCTCCTCATCGGAGCCGTGCTCGGCGTGGCCGCGAACCGGCTGCTGGGCCCCACGCACCCCTTCGTCGAGGGCGTCAACCACTACGTCGCGGGTCCGGTGGGGCAGATCTTCTTCCGTCTGCTCTACATGATCGTCATGCCGCTCGTCTTCGCCTCCATCGCCCTGGGCGTGGCCGGGCTGGGCGACCTGCGCAAGGCGGGGCGGGTGGGTCTCAAGACGATCACGTATTTCCTGGTGACGACGGCCCTGGCAGCGACGGTGGGGCTGATCATGTCCAACATCGTGAAGCCGGGCACGCGGATCGCGCCCGAGACCCGCGACGCGTTGATGCAGACGTACGCCGGTGACGCCGCGGCCAAGGTGCAGGCCTCGCAGAACACGAACTTCGGCGTCGAGACGTTCGTCCACATCGTCACGAGCAACCCGGTCAAGAGCGCCGTCGACAACGACATGCTCGGCGTGATCTTCTTCGGGCTGATGTTCGGCGTGGCGGTGACGATGATCGCCGCCGACCGCGCGAGCCTGATGACCCGCGGGCTGGAGGCGCTCAGCGACGTGGTCATCAAGATCGTGGAGCTGGCGATGCAGCTCGCGCCGTACGGCGTGGCGGGCCTCATCTTCGGCGTGATGTCGCGGTTTGGCCTGGAGCTCATCGGGCCCATCGCGAAATACGTGGGCGTGGTGGTGGGCGCCCTGCTGCTGCACTCGCTGATCACCATCCCGGCCATCGTGCGGGTGTTCGCCGGGGTGAATCCGGTGATCTTCTTCTCGCGCATCCGGTCGTCGCTCATCACGGCGTTCAGCACGAGCTCCAGCGCGGCCACGCTGCCCACGAACCTGGCGGTGGCCGAGCAGAACCTCGGCGTGCCGTCGCAGATCGCCGGATTCGTGCTGCCGCTGGGGAGCACGATGTGCATGAACGGCACCGCGATCTTCGAGGGGATCACGGTGATCTTCCTCTGCCAGGTGTTCGGGATCTCGCTCGACCTCACGCAGCAGATCATCGTCATCGTGATGTCCGTGCTGACGGCGGTCGGCGCGGCGGGCGTGCCCGGCGGATCGCTGCCGCTCCTCGTCGGGATCCTGGTGATGTTCGGGGTGCCGGGCGAGGCGATCGGCATCATCCTGGGCATCGACCGCATCCTCGACATGTCGCGCACCACGGTGAACGTGCTGGGCGACATGAGCGCCGCGCTGGTGATCGGCCGCGCCGAGGGCGTGTGGACGCCGGCGATGATCCCGCCGATGGAGGCGACGGTGGAGGGTGGGGCGCGGCTGGTCGAGACGCCGGAGTGGAGTCCGGTGGTCGCGGACGCCGGGGAGCCGGCCGAGCGGCGGTGAGCAGGGCGCGTTGAGTGGGGAGGAGACGGCGGGGAGCGAGAGCTCTCCGCCGTTTCGCGTTGTTCAGCGTCGCGGGGCCGGCGAGTGTCGGGAGACGGCGGGACCAACGAGCAGCGATGCGAGGATCCGCCCTGGAGGCGGACTGGCGTGGGCTCCGGTGGCGCCCACCGGCCGCGGTCGAGGCTCCGCGTGCCCCTCGTGACGGGCCCCCGTCGCCGGCGTGCCGGGCCGCGCCTGCCGCCCACGAGAAAGCTCCCCAGGGTGCCCTGTGGGCCTCTGGGGAGCTTGCTCCGGAGCGCTTGCTCCTGCGCCGAGAACGACCGCTCGGCAGCGGCTCGGCGCTACGCCTCCTGCTCGATCCCCAGGAACCGCAACGCCCCGCGCACGGCCCCGCGCGACGGCACCACGTCCTCGGCCCGCACCTGCGCGCCGGCCACCGCGGTCTTGAGGCGGTGCTCCAGGCGGCGGCGCAGGGGCGCCCCGCGCTTCAGGAGCCCGCCGGCGAGCGCCACGGGTACGGCGGCCCGCTCGTCCGCGAACAGCTGCCGGGCGAGGGTACGCACGTGGAGCATGAGCTCCTCGGCGGCAATGCTGAGGATCGAGTTGGCCCGCAGGTCGCCCGCCTCCGCCGCCTGCAGCACGGCCGGGGCGAGCGTCGCGAGCTGCGCCGGCGTGGCCGTCGCGGCCCAGGGAATCAACGCCTCGGCGCTGTCCAGCTGCGCGGCCGTGAGCACCGCTCCGATGAGCGTGGTGGTGGGCTCGCGCCCGTCCGAGGCCGCCGCCACCACGCTGAGCGCGCGGCGGCCGATCCACGCGCCGCCGCCCTCGTCGCCGATGACCGATCCCCAGCCACCGCAGCGCGCCACCGCGCCGGAGGGCCCGCGCGCGAACGCCACCGAGCCGGTGCCCGCGATGAGCAGGATGCCGGCCCCGTCGCCGAACGCGTCGTCCAGCGCGATCGTCGCGTCGGCGTGCACCACCACGTCCTCGGCCAGGTCCCGGCTCACCAGCGCCTGCCAGAGCGCGTCACGCTCCACCTCGCGGCCCACGCCGGCCACGCCCACGCAGGCCACCTTGGGCACCACGTGCGGCATGGCCGCCGCCTCCAGCGCATCGCGGACGGTGGCCAGGATGATGTCCGCCGAGCGCTCGGCCTCGCCGGGTCGCACCGCGCTCCCCGGTCCCTCCACGCTCACGATCTCCTCGCCGGCCTCGTTGGCCACCGTCACCCGCGTCTTGGTGCCGCCGCCATCCACCCCCACCACGATGAGCGTCACAGCGCCTGCTCCGGGCTCGCCACGCCGATGGGCGGAACCACCGCCGGCGCGGGGTGGGTGAGTGACGAGAGCACGCCCGTGAGCATGGTGATGCTCGTGCCGATGAGCACGTACCATGGCCACGCGATGCGGCTCACCGGGCCCAGCGCCCCCGCCAACCCGGGGGCGAGAAGGATCAACTGCTTGGCGAACACCACCACCGTCATCGAGAGGATCCCCACCGCCATGCCGGTGATCGCGTCACGCTGCAGGGCGCGCCGCCAGAACATGCCCAGGAAGAACGCGCCGAGCAGTCCGCCGTAGGTGAACGACGCGATGGAGAGCGCCACCGTGACCACCGGCGTGCCCTCGTTGCGGTACAGCATCGCCCCGCCGATGAGGATCGCCGCCCACACGAGGGTGAACAGCTTGCTCGTGCGCAGCAGCTGCGCGCTCGTGGGCTTTCGCCCGGTGAGCGGCAGCCACAGGTCGTGCACGGTGGCCGCCGAGAGCGAGTTGAGCGCGCCCGACACGGTGCTCATGGCGGCCGCCAGGATGGCCGCGATCACGAGGCCGGTGAGCCCCGGCGGCATCACCTCGACGATGAACTTGGGGAAGATCTCGTCGGGACGGGTGAACGTTTGCCCACCGTAGAACGACCAGAGCCCGATGCCGATGATCAGGAAGAGGCCGAACTGGGCGAGCACCACCAGGCCGCTCCCGATGAGCGAGAGGCGCGCCTCGCGCAGGTTCTGCGAGGCGAGCAGTCGCTGCACGATGATCTGGTCGGCGCCGTGCGATGCCATGGAGAGGAACGCGCCACCGAGCAGGCCGGCGAAGATCGTGTGCGGCCGATCGAAGCCCGTGTACAGGTCGAACACCCGCAGCTTCTCGTTCGCGCCGGCGGCGGCGAAGATCGATCCCCAGCCTCCATCCACGCCGCGCCCGATGAGCCAGAGCGCCGCCACGCCACCCAGCAGGTACACACCCGTCTGCAGCACGTCCGTCCAGACCACGGCACGCATGCCGCCGTGGTAGGTGTAGACCAGCGTGAACACCCCGAGGATGAGGATGGAGAGGTGCATCACCGGCAGCCCGGGCAGGAAGGGGCCCAGGATGAGCGCCACCGGAATGGCCGTCGCGAAGATGCGCACCGAGTCGCCGAACGCCCGCGTGGTCATGAAGACGAGCGACGCGAAGCGGCGGGTGGCCTGGCCGAAGCGCCGCTCGAGCAGCGCATAGGCCGTCACCAGCTCTCCCTCGTAGTAGCGCGGGAGCAGCGTGTAGGCGATCACCACCCGCCCGATGATGTAGCCCATCGCGATCTGCAGGAACGAGAGATCGCTGACGTAGGCCAGCCCCGGGATGCTGATGAAGGTGAGGGCGCTCGTCTCGGTGGCCACCACCGAGAAGAGGATGGCCCACCACGGGATGGCGCGATCGGCCACGAAGTAGTCGCGCGCGCTCTTCTGGTCGCGTCCCAGCCACACCCCGAGCAGGGTGCAGAGCACGAGGTAGACGACCAGGACGCCGGCGTCGAGCGCGGTGAAGGCCGATCTCATGTGAGGTTCTCAGTCAACGACGTAGGTCTCCATGGCGAAGTACTCGGCCAGTCCCAGCTGGTCCAGCTCCGCG
>DATANT010000159.1:0-5480 GCA_036266115.1 Gemmatimonadaceae bacterium
CTCCTTCAAGTGAGTCAGCAAACCCGAATGGATTCGAGCTGGCGTGGCGGACCCTCGGCGGCCCAGCCACGCGACGGCGCGGATCGCCTGACGTCGGGAGTGCGCCACACTATCGGCTGCAGACCGCTGCCGAGCAAGCAAGCCCCAACATACGTGGAACCCGCAGGCGCCACTCGGGCGGAAGCGCTACGTTCCCCGCTGCCCGCGCTCCCGCCGCTTCAGCGCCGGGGCGACAGCGGCCGCGCTGGCGGCGCTGGATCGCGCCGTTCGTCCCTCCGCGCGCACGGCACCACCCACGCGCGAACCGGAGCGCTGGGCACATCTACACGGCCATTGGCGACGAAGGCGTGCGCCTCGCCCTGCACCGTATCGCCCGGCGTGGGCGCGCCGTGCGGGAAGTGCACCGACACGCCCGCCGGCCACCACGACGGAAAGAGCACCAGGCTCGCACCCATGCCGCTCGCCGCCCAGTCGCGGCCCTCGGGCGTGGCCGGCGTGCCGGCGCCCGGCGGCAGCGCGGTGTGGCCGGCGCGGCGCGCGTCGAGCGGAGGCGTCCATGCGCCGAACGCGAAGCCGAAGCAGTAGCGCTCCGGCGGAGCGGCGGCGGGCGAGCGCTCGGTGTCCTGCGCCGCGGCGCGGGACGCGGGGAGGGGCGCCACGAGCAGGGCGCCGAGGAGCAGCGCACGAAACGGCATGGTGTCAGTACCGCGAGCGCAGCGGGGAGATCCGAGCGCACCCACGCCGCGACCGCGGCGCGGCCCTGTGTGGGCGCCGCGCCGCGGTCTCGCGCCTGCCGTCACGTGCCGTCCTATGGCGCTGCCAGGCACTCCGCGCTCGTCCACTCACGCACCCCACCCGCCCGACTGCACTGCCGCCGCTCCGCCTCCAGCCACGCGGGCAGCCTGGCCGCGCGGGCCCCGCCGCCAGCGACGCGCAACGCGGGCCCCGGCACGGTGCGCACGTCGGCCTGTACGCCCACCGGCCGGCGCGTCCAGATCACGGCGTACGGCCCGCTGCCGCCCACCGCCTCGCCGAACTCGTTGATCGCGTTCGGGAAGGAATCCCAGCCGTCGAGACCCGGCAGCGGCGTCACGCCGCGCCCGTCCCACACTACGCCGGCCGTGGTGCCGATCTCGTCCACCCACGCCAGCCCCACCACCTGCCGGTTCACGTTGACGCCGCGGGCGTAGCCGCCGCGAGCGCCGTTGAGGCCGGGCAACTCGGTCCGCGCCCCGCCGTTCGGCCAGATCAGGGGAAGGGGCCGGTACGGCACGGCGAGGTCGAAGCCCACCACGTCGCCCCGCTCGTTCAGATCGGTGCCCCGCGTGTCGTCCTGCAGCGGCTCGATCACCAGCCAACCGGAACGCTGGTGCCATCGCGCGGCGCGCGTGGTGTGGATCTCGTCGAACCCCACGGTCGCGGCCACCTGCCCCCGCTCGTTCACGGCCTCGGCGAAGCCCTCGTGATGGGGCGCCGGGACCTCCAGCAACTGCAGCCGTGACCGCGCCCTCCAGAGTACGGGCAGGTTCCGCGCGTCGGTGCCCGACGCCAGCTCTGGCGGCAGCAGGATGTAGCCGGAGATCAGGCCGGTCGGGTTGATGTCGGTTGCCACGGCGTAGTCGGCGTTCACCGGCATCTCGAGGGGCACGATGCGCCCGGAGCGCGTCCAGCGCACGGCGCGGTTGCCGGAGGTGCCCACGATCTCGCCGTACACGTTCACGGCATTGGCATCGCTGCGCGTGTCACCGGGCAGCGTGCCCAGGTCGCGCATCCCGCCGCTCCGCGTCCAGACGAAGGCGTGCGGCTCGCCGCTCTCCGTCATGCTGGAGCCCACGACGACGCCCAGGGCGTTGATGTCGCGGGCGATGGCGCTGCCCCCACCCAGATGGCCCAGATCGTAGGGGGCCAGGCTGCGGGTGGCGGCGCGGCGGAGGTCCGGTGGGTCGAGGGTGGTGGGGGGAGCGGCCGGATCGGTGCAGGCGACGATGCCGGCGGCGGCGAGCGCGAGAGCCTTTGGCGCGCGGGACATGCGCACCTCCCTGCGGGCTGGCGTGACCCGCGCTGCTGCCGGGATGCTCCTACATCGGATGCAACGGACTCGGACTGCGGCGCGGCGGTGCTACTAATAGCGCCGGACAGGGGTCGCGCGCCAGCGATTTCTGCGCGCGGTCGGTGGCCGCGCGCCGGGCATCACATGCCCGCGACTTCCAGCCGCACCGCACCCGGCGTGGCGCGGCCGAAGTACGCGAGCGTCGGCTGTACCAGTACGTCGGCGATCCGCGTCGGCCCCTCGCGCGCCACGGTGGTCTTCGCCTCGGCGCGCCACAGCGTCGCCACGTTCTTCGTCCGGCGGTACGTGGCGCCATCCACGGCCAGCACCTTGAGCGACAGGTCGTAGAGCGCGTCGCTCGGTGGCTCCGCCGCGGCGGCGTTCGTCTTCGTCGGCTGACGCTTGATGTCGAGCACGAGGTAGATGTCGGCCTCGGGCTCCGCCGCGAAGCGATAGCCCGCCGCGGTGAGCGACGTGGCGAGGCGCTCGCGGATGGCGGCTTCCAGCAGGCTGTCCTTCGCCGCCGGATTGGGCACCAGGTAGAGCGCCTGGCTGCGGACGATGGCGTCCGGGGCGGGGGCGGAGGCGCTGGAGAAGTCCACCTGGCGGGCCACGGGGGCGGAGGCGCAGGCGGCGAGCGCGGTGCCGAGCGCGATGGCGCTGGCGACGGACCGGAGCGACGGGTGCGGCATGGATACCTCGGGGACGACGATACTGCGGTGGACGCGCGAACCCCGCGAAAGGTTACACGCGTCCGCCCCGGACGTGCCGCTCCTCAGAGCGGCTTGTAGATCGCCATGTACGCGGCCAGCGCGCCGAGCACCGGGAGCACGAACAGCATGGGCCGCGCGAGGCTCGGCTTGCGGTAGGGCAGGATCACGAGGATCGCCACCAGCACCCACACGCCGATCTTCACCCACAGCCAGCCCGGAAAGCCCGAGCCGTGCATCACGCCCAGGCGCGCGAGCATCCCGAACCCACCCAGCAGGATGAGAAAGGCGCCGACGCCGTGCAGCGCCGTCACCGGGCGTCGCATGGGGTTGGTGGACTTCGCCGCGCCGGTGGCCGCGTGCAGGGTGAGCGCGCCGAGCATCACGAAGGTGAGCAGGATGCCGAACAGGTGGACGAGCTTGTAGGTGGCGTAGGGAATCATGATCGATGACGGGGCGGCAGGGGCGTGATCGGCCGGGCCGCGTGGGTGGGAGGTGTCCGCCGACGAGCGCGGACGGCGAGGCGGAGCCCCGCGCGACTATCCGATCGCTACTTGCGCGGAGGCGGCTGGGTGCCGCGCGCCGCTGGCGTGCCGCGCACCACGATGCGCCAGACGAGCAGGAACACGCCCACCGTGAGCAGGGCGCCGCTCCAGCCGGGCGCATCGAAGCGCAGGGTGGCCACGCCCCAGGCGATGAGCATCGCGATGGCGCCGAGAATGCCGAGGTCCATGGTGAATTGACGTGTCTTGGGGAGGGGTATAGCTTGCTGGTAGCAGGAACGGAGAGACTAATTTTTGAGCCGATAAGTCCTTCGAGAGGGTGCGATACCCAGGTTGACGTCACGCCCCAGTGCGGGGAAGACGGAAGGCATGGTGAGTGCCTCAGTATTTCGACTGGGCTTCAAAAAACCCTCTTCGTTCCATTCGTGGCAGAGGCTCCGCGGCAACGCGGGGCCTCTTGCTTTGCCGGCGGGCCGGCGGCGTGGGAACGAGCCGCCGGCACCCGGGTTCCATCTCCGTGGCGCGGCGTGGGCCGAGCGTGCGCGAGGCGCCCGCTGGGCCAGCCGTGCCCACCGTGAAACTAGCACCTGAACGCCGGTTTCGCGCACCGGCCGCGCGCGGGAACGCCGCCGCGCGTCGTCACGCTCGCCGTCGTCTGGCACCCTTCCCAGGATTGCCCATGCCCGAGGTGACCGCCACGCGGCGGATGCGCTTCAACGCCGCCCATCGCGTGCACAACCCCGCGCTCTCCGACGAGGAGAACCAGCGGCTGTTCGGCAAGTGCAACAACCCCAACTGGCACGGCCACAACTACGTGCTCGAGGTCTCGGTGCGCGGCGCGGTGGAGGAGCGCACGGGCTACGTGATGGACCTGGCCCGGCTGCGGGACATCGTCCAGCGGGAGGTGATCGAGCGCGTGGATCACCGCAACATGAATCTGGACGTCGACTTCATGCGCGGCATCATCCCCACCTCCGAGAACATCGTGGTGGCCTGCTGGCGGGTGATCGCGCCGCACGTGGCACCGGCGCGGCTCACCCGACTCCGGCTGTGGGAGACGGAGAACAACTACGTGGAGTACGAGGGCGAGTGACGGTATGACCACGAGACTCGAGACGACCCACGCGGCGTCGAACGCGCCGGCGTCCACCGCGTCCGACGACGGCATCCAGGTCGGCCCGTCGGAGCTGGAGGAGCTGGTGCGGCGGCAGCTCGCGCTGCTCGGCGAGGATCCGGCGCGCGCCGGGCTGCTCAAGACCCCGGAGCGCGTGGCGCAGTCGCTCGCCTGGCTCACGCGCGGCTACGCCCAGACGGCCGAGGCCGTGATCGGCGACGCGCTGTTTCCCGACGCCCACTCGAGCATGGTGCTGGTGCGCGACATCGAAGTGTACTCGCTGTGCGAACATCACATGCTGCCGTTTTTCGGCAAGGCGCACATCGCCTACCTCCCGGCCGGCCACCTGGTGGGGCTGAGCAAGCTGCCGCGCGTGGTCGACGTCTACGCCCGGCGGCTCCAGGTGCAGGAGCGGCTGACGGAGGAGATCGCCGGGGCGCTGGAGCGCGTGCTCCAGCCGGCGGGGGTGGGAGTGGTGCTCGAGTGCGCCCACCTGTGCATGATGATGCGCGGGGTGGAGAAGCAGCACTCCCAGACGATCACGAGCGCCGTGCGGGGCACGTTCCGCACCGACGCCAAGACGCGCGACGAGTTCCTCCGCCTCGCCCTCCGCGACGGATCGGGCGCACGATGACCGCGCTCGGCGAGCAGGGCGCGGCTGCCGGGGCGAGCAGTCCGCTCGTGGGTCGCCGTGCGCTGGTGACCGGCGCGTCGCGCGGCATCGGCCTCGCGGTGGCGCGCGGCCTGGCCGCGCACGGGGCCGCGGTGGCCATGCTGGCCCGCACCGCGTCGGTGCTGGCCGAGCAGGCGCGCGCCATCGGTCCCCTGGCGCACGCCGTGCCGTGCGACGTGGCCGACGCGCCGGCCACCGTGCGCGCGGTGCGCGACGCGACCGAGCGGCTGGGTGGCTCGCCCGACATCTTCGTGAGCAACGCCGGCCTCTTCGCGCTGGCCCGCGTGGAGGACGCCGATCTGGACGAGATCCGCCGCATGGTGGACACCAACCTGGTGGCGCCGTTCTACCTCCTGCGCCTGCTCCTGCCGTCCATGCGCGCGGCCGGCAGCGGGCACGTGATCACCGTGGGCAGCATCGCGGACCGGGC
>DATANT010000160.1:0-5089 GCA_036266115.1 Gemmatimonadaceae bacterium
CGCGGCCCGGGCCGGGCTCCTCGCCGCCCGCGGCCCCACGGCGGCCGTCGATGCCACCGGGCTCGAGACGCACCACGTCAGCGCCCACTACGGCTACCAGCACTCGGCGGCCTACCGCGCCGCCTACGGCCAGCTCCACGCGGGGGCCCGCCCGCGCGGGCGGCACCGACGGCCGAAGCACCCGAAGCTGACGATCGCCGTGCACACGAGCTCGCACCTCATTGCCGGGGCGCTGCCGACGTGGGGCCCGGGCAGTGACACGGCGACCCTCGCGGCGGTCGTGCGCCAGGCGGCCGCGCTGCTGCGCCTGCGCACGGTGGTGGCCGATGCGGGCTTCGATGGGGAGGCGAACCACGTGTTCTGCCGCGAGACATTGCGCATTCCCCGCACGGTCATCCGGCTCAATCGCCGCCGCACGCGGCGCTGCTGGCCGCAGACGCGCTACCGGCGCGAGATGCGCCGCCGCTTCCGGTGGCGGGTCTACCACCGGCGGCAGCAGGCTGAGAGCGTGTTCTCGCGCGACAAGCGGCGGCTCGGCTCGGCGCTGACGGCGCGCCTGCCCCAGCACCAGGACGAGGAGCAGATCCTCCGCGTGCTCACGCACAACCTGATGATCCTCCATCGTAGCTCCACCACCTTTCAACAGAGCCGATGACAACGGGTGGGGGCTGCGCTCGCTCCTGCGGGATGACAAGATAGACTGGCCTCCCCCGCGGTCGTCGTGGGCATGCCGGCCTCACGAGTTCGGTGTGCGTGGGACGCGGCTGCTCGCGGTGCGCCGTGGCGGCAGCCGACGCAAGAGTCCAGCCCTTGCGTTCAAGCGCCGCCGCGCGCCCCGGGCGACCGTTCCTGGTGTCGCCGGCCAGGTCGGCCGCGCGCCCCGGCTGCCAGCCGGGCACCATCTCCGTCCCATTCCCGTCCCATCCCCATGCGTGTGGAGCGCTTCGACACCATCGTCATCGGCGCCGGGCAGGCCGGCCTGGCGGTCGGCCATCACCTGGCCGCGCGCGACCTCGACTTCGTCATCCTCGACGCGGAGCGCGCGGTGGGCGACGGGTGGCGACGCCGGTGGGACTCGCTGCGGCTGTTCACTCCCGCCGTGTACAGCGGGCTGCCCGGGATGCCCTTTCCCGCGCCGGCCTCGCACCTGCCGGACAAGGACGAGGTGGCCGACTACCTGACGCGGTACGCGGAACGCTTCGATCTCCCCATTCGCCCGGAGACACGCGTGGAATCGCTCGGCTGGGACGGCGAGCGCTTCGTGGTGCGGGCCGGCAGCATGACGCTCGAGGCGAGCACGGTGGTGGTGGCCACCGGCCCGTTCCACCAGCCGCGCGTGCCGGCCGTGGCCACGCGCCTCTCGCCGGAGATCCATCAGTTGCACTCCAGCCACTACCGGAGCCCGTTCGACCTGCCCGATGGCCCGGCGCTCGTGGTGGGCGCGGGCAACTCCGGCGCGCAGATCGCGCTCGAGCTGGCGCGATTCCGCAAGGTGTGGCTCGCCGGCCGCGAGACGGGCCATCTCCCGCGCCGCCTGCTGGGACGCGACCTGTACGATTGGCTGTGGCCGGTGCTGACGCGCGCCACCGTGGACACCCGCCTGGGTCGCCGGCTGCGCGAGCGCGCCGGGCGCGGCGATCCGCTCATCGGCATTCCGGCGCGCCAGCTCACGGACGCGGGCATCGTGCGCGTGGGCCGGCTCACCGAGGAGCGTGGTGGGCTTCCGGTGTGCGATGGCGAGGTGCTGCATCCCCGCGTCGTCATCTGGTGCACGGGCTTCTCGCCGGACTATCGCTGGATCCAGCTCCCCGTGCCCGTGCTGGACGAGCACGGTGGGCCGCGGCACCGGCGTGGCGTGGCGACGGACGCGCCCGGACTCTACTTCGTCGGCCTGCGCTTCCAGCATCGCGTGACGTCCGCGCTGATCGGCGGCGTGGGCGCGGACGCCGAGTTCATCGCGGAGCAGGTGGCCCGACGGTGCGAGGCGGTCGTGCCCGTCTGACGGGCGGCGACTGGTGGCGACGGATGCCGCCTCGCTAGACTGGCGCCATGATCAACGGCACGGGGTCATGAGCACCGTGGGCGGCACCGGTCATTTCGTGGCATGGGAGGGCGGCTGCGTCCTCATCGGGCGCAACGTCGGCGTGATCCCCGTCCACGCGCACTACGCCATCCAGATCGCCTTCGGCTCGGAGCGCGGGGTGCGCTTTCGCACGCACGAGCGCGAGGCCTGGACCGAGTACGGCGGCGCCATCATCCCGTCGCGCCAGCCGCACACGATGGACGCGACGGCGGTGCGCGCGAACGCCGTGCTGTTCGTGGAGCCGGAGACGCGGGAGGGCCGCACGATCACCGAGCGGTACCTCCAGGGCGGCATCGCGCCGCTCGCCGACGAGGTGCTGGCCGACGTGCGGCCCGCGCTGTTCGGCGCCTGGGAGGAGCAGCGGAGCGTGCGCGCCATCGCGGACGCGGGGCAGCGCGTGGTGCGGGCGCTCACCGGCGGCATGGCGCCGTCGGTGGTCTCGGACGAGCGCATCCAGCGCGGCATCGCCTACATCAAGGCCCATCTGGACGCCCCGCTCACGCTGGACGCGGTGGCCGCGGAGGCGTGTCTCTCGCCGAGTCGCTTCCGGCACCTCTTCGTGGAGGAGACCGGAACGGCGCTCAGGCCGTACATCCTCTGGCGCCGCTTCCTGCGCGTCTGGGAGCTGGTGATGGCCGGCGAGTCGCTGTCCACCGCGGCGCACCAGGCCGGCTTCGCCGATGCCGCGCACCTCACGCGCACCTCGCGCACCATGTTCGGCTTCCCGCCCTCCGCCATCCGCATCGCCGGGTCGCTCGCCGCGGAGCCCGCCGCCGGGGAGCGGCAGCCGATGTCGCGCGGTGCCCAGGCCTCGGGCGCTCCGATCACCACGCGCAGGTAGCGCGCGCGTAGCGCGTCGTCGCGCCGGCGCCCGGAACTCAGCCCCTACGTTCAAGGGCGCAGCCGCTGCATTCAAGCCCGGCCTCCCTGGTCGCGGATACTCTGGAGCCACGTTCACCGAACGTGGCTCCGCTCATTCGCGATCATCTCCCGACGAGGCCTCCGATGCGCTCCTCCCACACGCCGCACACCGCACGCGCGGCTGCCCGACTGCTCACCCTGGCCGCCGTACTCGGCCTGCTCTCCGGCTGCATGCTCTTCAGGCGCGCGCCCGAGGACCTCGACTACTCGCGCACGCGCACCAGCGAGGGCGGCATCTACCGCGGCACCATTCACCCACCGGGCGACTCGATCCCGCGCGGCCGGCTGCACAGCTGGACGCTGCACCTGGAGAACGCCGCCGGCACGCCGGTGGACGTGGCGAGCGTGGACGTGGACGGCGGCATGCCGCAGCACGGCCACGGCCTGCCCACCAAGCCGCGCGTGATGCGCCAGCTCGGCAACGGCGACCACGTGGTGGAGGGGATGAAGTTCAACATGGGCGGCTGGTGGGTGGTGAAGTTCCGCGTGAGCGCGCCCGCGGGCACCGACTCGCTCGTGTTCAACGTGCAGCTGTAGCCGCCGCCACCCGTACCGGAGCACTGCCATGCGTACTGTCATGCGCCCCGCCATCCGTCCGGCCGCACTGCTCGGCGCACTGCTCGCCGTGCTGCTCGTGCTGCTCCTCTCGTTCGCCGCTGGGGGGTACGGGTACACCGCGAGCGGCGGGCGCTGGTCGAGCGACGAGCGCGCCACGCTCCGCTCGCTGTCGCTCGCGAGCCTCGGGCCGCTGCCCGCCGACGCGTCCAACCGGTACGCCGACGACAGCGGCGCCGCACGACTCGGGCACCGGCTGTTCTTCGAGACGCGGTTGAGCGGCAACGGGGAGGTGTCGTGCGCGAGCTGCCACCTGCCCGCCCAGGACTTCCAGGACGGCCGCCCCTTTGGCGAGGGCGTGGCCACCACTCCCCGGCGCACGATGCCGGTGGCCGGCACCGCGTACAGCCCGTGGCAGTTCTGGGACGGTCGCGCCGACAGCCAGTGGGCGCAGGCGCTGGGCCCGCTGGAGAACCCGGTGGAGCACGGCGGCGACCGCACCCAGTACGCGCACGTGATCGCCGGCGAGTACCGCGCCATGTACGAGGCCGTGTTCGGGCCGCTGCCCGACCTGGCCGGGCTTCCGCCGCACGCCGGCCCGGTGGCCGACACCGCGAGCGCCGCCGCGTGGCGGCGCATCCCCGCGGCGCGGCAGGACGACATCACGCGCGTGTACGCGAACATCGGGAAGGCCATCGCCGCCTACGAGCGGCGCATCGGGTTCGCGCCGTCGCGCTTCGATCGCTACGTGGAGGCGGAGCTCGCCGGGCGCGCGCACACGCCGGAGAGCGCGTTCTCGCGCGACGAGGAAGCCGGGCTGCGGCTGTTCATCGGCAAGGCGAGCTGCGCCACCTGTCACAACGGCGCGCTGCTCACCGACGACGGCTTCCACAACACCGGCGTGCCGCTGCCGAGGGTGGCGCTGCCCGCCGACAGCGGGCGCGCCGTGGGCGTGCGGCAGGCGGTGGCGAGTGAGTTCGCCTGCACGAGCCGCTACAGCGACGCCGCGCCGGACGACTGCGCGGAGCTCCGCTTCGCCGTGGTGGAGGGCGAGGAGCTGGTGCGCGCGTACAAGACGCCGTCGCTGCGCAACGTGGCGGGCCGCGCGCCGTACATGCACGCCGGCCAGCTCGCCACGCTGGGCGACGTGGTGGCGCACTACGACCGCGCGCCGGCGGCGCCCGCCGGCCACAGCGAGCTGCGGCCGCTGCGGCTGTCGGCGGAGGAGCAGCGCCAGCTGGTGGCGTTCCTGCGCACGCTGAGCGGGCCGCTCGTGGCGCCGCCCGGATATCTGACGGCGCCGTCCGCGGCCGGATCGGAGCGCGCCGGATCCGCCCCGCGGCCGTGACATCACGCGGCGCGAGCGCCGCGTTCACTCATCGCCCATTCCTCGCTCACGCATCATCCGGAGATACCGATCATGCCATTCGCCGCCCGCCATCGCGACGACGCCATCGCTCCGCTGCCTCACCTCCCCGGCCTCGTCGTCCGGCGCGAGGAGCGCGCTTCCGAGATGGCCGCGTTGCAGGG
>DATANT010000161.1:0-4583 GCA_036266115.1 Gemmatimonadaceae bacterium
GCCGATCCCGCGATCGGGATCATGGACGCGAACTCCGCGTAGCAGAGTCCCGCGAACAGGCACCCCGTGCCGGCCAGCAGGAACGAGAGCACGATCGCCGGCCCGGCGTGCTGCGCCGCCGCGGTACCGGTGAGCACGAAGATGCCGGCGCCGATGATCGCGCCGATGCCGAGCATCGTCAGGTTCATCGCGCCGAGGGTGCGCTTGAGCGTCACCTGCCCCTCGCCGAGCGCCTCCACCTGTAATGAGGCGATGGTTTTCTTGGACCACACGGACATGTACGGGATTCTCCTGGGGACGATCGGGAGGCGGGTGACACACCGCCGGAGGGAGGTGGAGGGTACGGTCGCGGTCGACCGCGGGCAAGGCATACTCGAGGTTAACGCCCAACCCGTCACGGGCGTTGGGCAGCGGCCGATCTGGGGGCCCGCGCCCGCGCGGCTAAGCCGCGCGCGGACTCACACCGAGTAGTTCGGCGCCTCGCGGGTGATGGTGACGTCGTGCGGGTGCGACTCGCGGAGCCCCGCGGTCGTGATCCGGACGAACTGGCTCTCCGTGCGCAGCGCGTCGATGGACGCGCACCCGGTATAGCCCATGCCGCTCCGCAGCCCGCCCACCATCTGGAAGATGACGTCCGACGCCGGGCCCTTGTACGGCACGCGCCCCTCGATTCCCTCGGGCACGAGCTTCTTGGCCGACATCTCGCCGTCCTGGAAGTAGCGGTCGGCGCTGCCATCCTGCATGGCGCTCAGGCTCCCCATGCCGCGGATCATCTTGAAGCGCCGCCCTTCGGCCAGGATGCTCTCGCCCGGGCTCTCCTCGGTGCCGGCCAGCAGGGAGCCCATCATCACGCTCGAGGCGCCCGCGGCCAGTGCCTTCACGATGTCGCCCGAGTATTTGATGCCGCCGTCGGCGATCACCGGCACGTCGCCGGCGCCCTCCACGGCATCCATGATGGCGGTGAGCTGCGGTACGCCCACGCCGGTCACCACGCGGGTGGTGCAGATGGAGCCAGGCCCCACGCCCACCTTCACCGCGTCCACGCCGCGCTCCACGAGCGCCGCCGCCCCCTCGCGCGTCGCCACGTTCCCCACCACCAGCTGGATGGCGGGGAACGCCTCGCGAATGCGCGACGTGGCCTGGAGCACCCCCTCGCTGTGGCCGTGCGCGGTGTCGATCACCAGCACGTCGGCGCCCGCGTCGATCAGCGCCTGGGCACGGTCCACGAAGTCACCGGCCGCCCCGATGGCCGCGGCCACGCGCAGGCGGCCGTGTTGATCCTTGTTGGCGTGGGGGTACTGCCGCCGCTTGTGGATGTCCTTCACCGTGATGAGCCCGGTGAGCTGCCCCGCCTCGTCCACCACCGGGAGCTTCTCGATGCGATGCCGGCCCAGGATCCGCTCCGCCTCCTCGAGCGTGGTGCCCACGGGAGCGGTGACGAGCCCGGTGGAGGTCATGGCGTCCTGCAGCGGCCGATCCAGGTCGCGCTCGAACTGCAGGTCGCGGTTCGTGATGATCCCCACCAACCGTCCACCGGAGTCCACCACCGGCACGCCCGAGATCTTGAAGCGCATCATGAGCGCGACAGCCTCGCGCAGCGTCGCGTCCGGCAGGAGCGTGATGGGATTGAGGATCATCCCGCTCTCCGACCGCTTCACCCGGTCCACCTCGGCAGCCTGCCGGTCGACCGACATGTTCTTGTGGATCACGCCGATCCCGCCGGCGCGCGCCATCGCCATCGCCATCTCGCTCTCCGTCACGGTGTCCATGGCCGCCGAGACGAGAGGCACCGAGAGCGGGATGGTGCGGGTGAAGAGGGAGGCGGTGCTGACGTCCTTGGGGTGCGTCCGCGAGTGCCGCGGCGCGAGGAGGACGTCATCGAACGTGAGCGCGGCGTCCTCGCGGATGCGCGAGGGCGCGCTCGTCAGATCGCCAATACGCGAAGGCCCGCCGCCGGTGGGTGCCGGTGCAGCGGGCCGCGATGACCGAGATGAACGTGTCGCCATGGCGAAAAATAGAATGCCCCCCAGCGGAAAACCAGGGGGCACAACGGCTTCGCGTGCCACATCCGACCCACCGGGCGGCCGGCCCGCGCGCGCTAGCTCCGGCGGAGCAATCCCGTCAGCCCGCGGCGCATCCGCCCCGGCAGGAAGAAGGCGGCGGCCGCCACCACGCGCTCCATATTCAGGTCGGTGACCTCGGCCGGATCGCCCGCCCAGTGGTCGCGCACCACCCCACGGCCGGCCCGCGAGACGAGTCGCTGCAGCGCGGTGCCCAGCAGGAAGACGTCGTCCACCTGCCCCAGGAACGGCACGAGGTCGGGGATGAAGTCGAGCGGCATGAGGAGGTATGCCAGCGCGACGCCCACGAGCGCCTTGTCCAGGGTGGACACCCGGCGGTCCGTCATCAGCCGGCCCAGCAGCGCCACGTAGTGCGGCAGCTGGCGGATGGTCTGCAGTACCGTGCGCCGCGCGCCGGTGCGCGGCGCGTTGCGCCGCCGACGCGCGAGCGGGGTGCCATCGATCAGCGAGGAGCTCACGCCTTGGGCTCTCCAGAGGAAGAGGGATTCGTCGTCTGGGGAGGGGGCGAAGCAGATTCCGCGCCGGACGACGCCGGGCGGGCAGGCGCGGCATTCGCGCCGCGGGTCGCCGGAGTGCCGCTGCCGGGCGTGGTGCCGGTGCTGGGCGTGGTGACGCCAGCCGCCACGCCGCTCGCCACATCCACGATGTCGCTCGCCACGGACTTGCCGGCTGCGGCCACCCCGCTCAGCACGCCCACCGCGCGGTTCATCAGGTTCATGGTCTCGGCGATCGTGGTCGCGCTCACGCGACCCGCCCGCAGCCGATCCTCCACGCCTTCCGCGAACTTCTGGAAGACGTTGGCAGCCGGCGTCGCCCGCTCCGCGTACCTGGACTCCAGGAACTCCACGTAGTCCAGCACCTGATAGAGCCGCTCGTCGGAGAGAGTCTCGAGCTTGCGGCGGATACGGTCGTGCAGGAACTCGTTCATGGCGCGGCCGGGGCGTGAGGGGTCGGGTATTCGAATGTTGATGTTAATACGCCGTCACCGCACCCGGAGGTTCAGCGTCAGCCCCGCCACCGCGCCCGATTGCCGCGCGCGTCGATGTGCACGTAGGCGGCGTTGTACCGGCCGCTGGTGTAGAGGCCCAGCCCGCCCACCAGATCGGGGTGCGCCCGCTCCACGCGCTCCACGGCCTCCATCACCAACCGGGCGTCCCGCGCCGTGAACCGGCCATCGCGGTCGGCATCGATCTTCACGTCCGCGGCGTCGCCGTACTGGTGCCGGCTGTCCTGGGCCGCGCGCCGCACCGTGCGATTGTACGCGGGCGGGCGGAAGCCGGAGTTCACGTGGACGTCCAGCTCCACCGTGCCGGCGGCATCGCCGCCCAGCTCGTCCAGCACGAGCTCCAGCTTGTCCAGAAGGCGGGAGTTGAGCGCGGCGTATCGCGGAAAGGCGCCCTGACCGTCCTTGGCCACGAAATCGGCGAGTCGGAAGTGCTGGCTCACCGGGAGTTGCATGTCACTCGAGTCCACCCGCACGAAGCCGTCGGGCCGGTCGTGGCCGCGCAGCTTCTCGGCCAGGTACGTGCCGATGCGGTAGCCGTCGAGCGTGGCGCCCAGCTTCTCCGAGAATGGTACGAGCACCGCGATGGTGAGCCCATCCACCACGCGCCGCTCGCCGTCGCGCACCAGCGCGAGTCGGTAGAAGCCCGGCGTCGAGGGCGCCACCAGATCCACCCCGTCCAGCGGCAGCACCCCGCCCTCGGGCACCGAGTCGGCGGATCGCACCCACTGGTAGGTGAGCGCCGAGGGGTCGCCCTGGATCTGCAGCGGGTAGCTCACCGTGGCGCGCGGGAGCACCGAGCGCAGCCGCACGCCGCCGCTCTTGCCCAGCGCGTTGCTGGAGGGCGAGGCGAAGGGTAGCGCCGCGCGGGCCACGGTGGCCTCGAACGGCCGGAGCACCGTCGGCTTGGGCGGTGGACGGTGGATCACGCCGAACGCCGCCACGCACGCGATCCCGAGCGTCGTCCAGGGAGGCGAGCGGCGGACCCGCGGGGGTCGCTCCTCGGGCCAGACCGGGCTGTCGGCGCTCCTGCGGCGGGGCTCGGCCGACGCGCCGTCGTCGGCCAGGTTCGAGGGCTCCACGCCGCCGTCCATCAGGAGGTGCCCCAGCGCGCGCGCTTGCCGCGCACGTCGATGTGGGCGAAGGGCCCGTGCGCCGAGGTGGCCTTGTAGACGCCGGCCCCGCCCACGATGTCGGGGTAGCGGCGCTCCACGCGCTCCACGGCCGCCATCATCACCTGCACGTCGCGCGTGTCCACGCGGCCGTCGCCGTTCAGGTCGTCCAGGCGACCGTCACGATCATTGTCCACGAACACGTCGGCGGCGTCACCGTACTGGTGGCGGCTGTCCTGCGCGCGCCCACCGGCGCCCACGCCCCGCTGGTTGTACTGCGGCGTGCGGAAGCCCGACATCACCTGCATGTGCTCCACGCGCACGCCGTGCGCCTGCAGGTCGGCGATCACGAGCTCCAGCTTGTCCACCAGGTCCTCGCGCAGCACC
>DATANT010000162.1:0-21602 GCA_036266115.1 Gemmatimonadaceae bacterium
GCCATGGCCTCGTGCACGCGCCACACTCACCGCTGGGACTGACCACCGTGACCGATCATTCCGGTCCGCACGTCGCCGAGCGGGTTCCGTGCCCGTACTGCGCGACCCCGAGTGGCGTCGCGTTCCTGGCGCACGATGAGAATCGCCGCCTTTCGTCGGTACGGTTTCCGTACCATCGATGCCCGGGGTGCTCGCTCCTGTTTCTGGCCGAGATCCCGTCCGACCTGGGCCGCTACTACCCAGAGGAGTATTACGCGGTACCTGAGAGCCGTGCGCGGCTCGCCGAACAGGCCGAGGCCGAGCGTTGGAAGCTGGAGATGGTGCAGCGATATGCGACCGGCGGCAGGCTACTCGAGGTCGGCCCGGCGTACGGGCTGTTCGCGTATCTCGCGCGACAGGCCGGCTTCGATGTCGACACCATCGAGATGGACGAGCGATGCCGTCACTTTCTGCGGGACGTGGCAGGTGTTCGCGCGCGCGCGAACACTGACCTCGCCTCCGACGTGCGGGCGCTGGGGACATTCGATGTCATCGTACTCTGGCAGGTGATCGAGCACCTCGAGCGCCCGTGGGAGGCGCTCGAGGCGCTCGCGGCCGGGCTCGAGCCCGGTGGAGTGCTCGTGATCGCGACTCCGAACCCGGAAGCCTTGCAGGCACGGGTGCTGGGTCGACACTGGGCACATGTGGATGCTCCACGGCACCTTGCGTTGATGGGGCCCACGTGGCTTGCCGCAAGAGCGGCCGAACTCGGCCTGCGGATCGAGCATCAGACCACGAGCGATGCCGGCAGCGTAGGCTGGAATTCCTTCGGGTGGGCCATGAGCCTCAGAAACCGCTGGACGGCGCCGCTCGCAAGGCGAGCCGCCTTCCTCGGAGGGCGGGTGATCGCCAGGACACTCGCGCCAGTCGAGCGGAGCGGTGGACGTGGCAGCTCCTATACGGCAATCTTTCGCAAGCCTGGCGACGCGTGAAATTCTCCCTGCTCCTGCCGACCCGGAACCGTGCCGAGTATCTCCGGTTCGCGATCGAAACGATCCTTCGCCAGGATGACGGCGATTGGGAGATCGTGGTGTCCGACAACGACTCCGAGCAGGACATTGCCGGATTGGTCGCGTCGTTCGCGGACTCCCGCATCACCTACGTGCGCACCAACCGGTTCTTGCCGGTCACGGACAACTGGAACAACGCGCTCGCGCACAGCACGGGCGACTACGTGCTCATGCTGGGCGACGACGATGGCCTGGTGCGGGGAGCACTCAGCCGGCTACGCGAGCTCGTGGACCAGTTCGGTCAGCCCGATGCGATCTATACGGGAGCGTTCCTGTATGCATATCCTGGGGTCATTCCTGGCTACCCGAATGGATATCTACAGCCGAACTGCAACCCCGCCTTCAGAACGACCGAGCCGTTCTGGCTGCCTCCCTCTCAGGCGTTGGCTCTCGTCCGCGACTCGATGAATCTGCGCATGAGATTCGCCTACAACATGCAGCATTCACTGGTGAGTCGTCGCCTGATCGCGTCGCTGGCGGCCAGGGGACCGTTCTATCAGTCGCCATACCCGGACTTCTATGCGACCAACGTCCTCTTCCTGAAGGCGCCCCGACTACTCATCTGCCAGCAGCCTCTCGTTACGATCGGGATCTCGGCAAAGTCGTACGGCTTCTTTCACTTCAACGCGGAAGAGAAGGACGGGGTGGCATTCCTGAACAACACCGGGCATGAGTCCTCGCAGCTGAGTGACCGACTCCTCCCGGGCGCCCGGAACAACACCTCCTGGCTGCTCGCCATGCAGGCCATTCTCGTGAACTACGGCGGGGAGCACACGCTGCGCGTGGGGTACCATCGGTATCGATGGCTGCAGATGCTCAACGTGTACAAGAACGTCTACTTCGACCGCCGTATTGGGCAGGTCGAGCTTCGCGAGCTACGGCGTCTGCTGACCGCCAAGGAACGGGTCCTCTACGGCCCCTTCCTGCGCGCGACGTTCTCCACCATGCGCTTGCTGCCCCGCGCCCTCGTCTCGAGAGCCATCGGACGTTTCCGCCGCGCCATTGGGCAGTACGCGGCGGCTGGCGCGGAGTCGGTGCGGCCCGAGATTCGCTCGGTACTGGATGTCTATGAGCACGTCGACGCGCTCGGTGGCTAGCTGCACCGTCGCCATTCCGGTATTCAATCGGCGAGCGCTCGTGCAGAGCGCCGTCGCCTCGGCGCTATCACAGAATGTCGAGGGGCTCGACGTCCTGGTCGTTGACAACTGCTCCACGGACGGCACGTGGGAGGCGTTGCAGGAGTTCGCACACGACCCCCGCGTGCGGCTGGTGCGCAATGAGCGCAATGTCGGGCTGTTCGGCAACTTCAATCGGTGCCTGGAACTGTCTCGCGGCCGCTATCTTCGATTCCTGTGCTCGGATGACCGCCTGGCGGAGGACTGCCTGCAGGGTGAGATAGCGGTGATGGACGCGCATCCGAACGTGTCGCTGCTCTCGACTCGAGGCCGACAGGTGGATTCGTCTGGCCGCGTCCTTGGCTCCCTCGCCGGGTTCCTGGCGGCGGGTGTCTATGCCGGCGTCGACGCGATCACCGAAGTGCTCTGGTTCAAGGCGCACTACGGGTACAATCCGTTGAACTATCCCTCTGGCGTACTCCTTCGCGGAGACGCCTTGGCACGGGCTGGCTCGTTCGATATGGCGCTTCGAATGTCCGGCGATGTCGAGTACTTCCTCCGGGTGCTCGAGCATGGCGACCTCGCCGTGCTCGACTCCGTGGGTTGCGATGTGCTCGTCCATCCCGGACAGGAGGGTAGCCAACTTGATGGCTCGGTGCTTGTGCTGGAGGAGGAGTACGCTCTCGTCGATCGCTTCCGCACGGTGCTCGTGAGCCGCGGAAGGTACGAGCAGGTGCGCCGCCAACTCTCGGGCATCTGCCTCGGGTTCGCCCAGAAGCACTGGCGCCGCGGCGAACGGTTGACTGGCAGCCGCCAGGCAGCGGTCGCTCGGTCGCGTGGCGCGACGCCGCTCCAGATGGTGACGGCCCTCGCGCGCCTCGTGATGATGCGCGTGGTGCTGAGGACCACCGGGCTGCAGCGGCGGGTTGCCCGCCCCATCGGTACCATCGCGTGAGATACGCGATGACCGCAGGTCATTCTGATACCACGCCGCGGTCGCGCGCCAACCTATGAGCGTGCCAGAGTCGTTCCTCCTCCTGTCCCTACTCGCGGTCGCGGTGGCCGTCTTTGGCCTCGTACGATACGGAACGCCGATCAATCCACTCACGTTCGGCACCTTCTATGAGACCGTCGTACCTACGCTTGGCTCGGGGCTCATCGCGTACGCATTGCTGCCGCTGGCGGACTACAGTGCCGCGGATATGGTGCGGACGACTGCCATCTCAGGCCTTCATCTGCTTGGCGTGACGACACCATACCTGTTTCGCGGCCGGGGACCATCCGACGTCTTCGGTGGCGCGATGCGACTTCTCGGTCTGTCGTCCCCCAGGCTAGTCGGTCACTTCAGCGGGGCCAAACTCCTGCTTCTCCTCGCCGGCGCGGTGCTCAGCTTCGCCGCGCTCGCCCTCACGAGCGGCGGCGGGATGCTCTGGGTCACGGACTCTCGTACCGCGTATCTCACCTATCGGACCGGTGCCGGGCATTTCTGGCTGCTGAGTGCCTGGTTCCTCATCACGGCGCTGCTCTATCTGTTGTGGGGTACGCGGCCGAGAGGAGTGCGTCTCGTGACGATAGCCCTCGCGTTCGCAGCGGGCGCGTACTTCACCGGCTCCAAGGGTATCATCCTGTCGGTCTTCGTCGCGGTGATCGTGTACCGGAACTTCCTGATCCAGCCGTTCTCCCTTCCCGCGCTCATCACGTTTGGCGTGGGCGGTCTCCTGGCATTCGCTGGGCTGCTCCTCCTGCAAGGCTCCATCGGTTCGCTGCTTTCGGTGATCGCATATTTCGAGCATTTCGATATCACGACCCGCTTTCTGCAACGCTTCGACGAATTCGGGTTCCGCCATGGTACGGCGTGGTTGTCGTCACTCTGGTTCTACGTTCCGAGAGCCCTGTTCCCTGGCAAACCGCTCGAGTACGGTGCCACCCTGATCCAGGAGGGACTCATTCCCGGCGCGTTTGCCGATGGGTATGCTCCTGGATTCCTGCCCTGGTCCTTGAACTACCTGGACTTCGGGCTCATTGGCGTGTTCGTCGGCGGCTACCTGAAGGGATTGCTCCAGCGCGCAGCCTTCGAGCACTTTCTCCGGAATCGGCAGAGCGTCTTCGCGGCGCTCATCATGCTGCAGATCGCGCTCTGGGGCGTGCTCGCCTACGCCACGCTCGGCATCACGATCATGTGGAGCATCGTGCAGGCAATCTTCTTTCGGCTCGTGCTCGTATCTGCGCCGACGTACCCCGCTCAGACCGCGGCTGCTCCCGACACCCGATAGGGCGCTGCGTGGTTCCTGATCGAGGCGTACGCCCAACTCATTGCTGGTCCCACGTTGTCGTCCAAGGTCTCCCTCGGTGCATCGAAGACTCGCAGTATGTGGACACTGGATTCGCGGGCGCACCAACCATGTTGGACTGGTCGAGGTCGCTCGATTCATCGCCGACGCGCCCTGCACGTGGAAGGCACGTCGCCAGATCGTGCGCGTCGAAGAGCACGGGTCGTATCAGGCCATCACGCTCCGTGGGATCCCGTCGCCGCTGTACTGGCCCAGGGAAGTGGATCCGTACCACCTTGCCATGGTCATTGGTGAGTCCCGCTACCCTCGCGACTGGCACTTCTACGAGGTGCCCGGGATGGAAGTAGGCCCGGATGATGTCGTGGTGGATTGTGGTGCGGCTGAAGGCCTCTTCAGCCTGCTGGCGGCGCGGCGTGGCGCCCACGTCTTCGCCATCGAGCCACTCGCCATATGGCTGGGCGCCCTCGAGCGCACCTTTGCCGCGATGCAGAACGTGGAGCTGATGCCCGTCGCGCTCGGCCGGGCGCCCGGACAGGTTCAGATGAAGGGAGGGGCGCTGAGCTCCGTGGTGTCCACGGGCAGCGGCGCTGGAGCCGTCTCGCTGGAGACGATCGATCGCCTGTTCTTCGAACACGGGTTGCGCCCCACGTACATCAAGGCGGATCTGGAGGGCTTCGAATGCGAG
The DNA here is from genome assembly GCA_036266115.1 of Gemmatimonadaceae bacterium. Taxonomy (GTDB): domain Bacteria; phylum Gemmatimonadota; class Gemmatimonadetes; order Gemmatimonadales; family Gemmatimonadaceae; genus DATANT01. The sequence goes on from DATANT010000162.1 coordinate 5,141, forward strand.
ATGCTGGCCGGCGCGGAGCAGACGATCCGCCGCTGGTCGCCCCGGATCGCGATCACCACCTATCATCGCGCCAATCACGCCGAGCAGATCACGGACATGCTCAGGAGCTTTGACCCTCGCTACCAGATCACGGTTCGCGGCATCGAGGCGACGACCGGATCGCCGGTGATGCTTCACGCCCGGCGGACGACGTAGCCGTGTCTCAGCGCCTGCTATTCGTCGAGAGCTTCAAGCTTGGCGATCTCGTATACCTCGGGGCGCTCGTCGCGGAGGTGCGCGCGCAGCTGCCCGAGGCCGAGATCGTCGTGTTGGGTGACGAGAGCACGCGAGACTTCCCCTTCCTGAGCGCCCTGAACGTCGAGCGAGTCAGCTTCGCCTTTCCGTGGAACCGGATGGCCTGGCACCGCCGGCCCGACCGGGTGCTCGCCGTGGCTCCCGGCCTACGGGCAGCATTCGGCCGGCGATTCAGGGATTTCGACGCACTCGACGCACGGGGCGACGTTCGCCACCGCATGGTCCTCCGGACCCTGCAGCCACTGCGACTGCTCTCGTATCGGGCGGCCGTGCCCTGGCATCGCGCGATCAGAGGGATCCACGACGACCACGCGTTCCAGAGCCGGCAACACTTCTACGAGCAGCTCGTCGGCCCGCTGGGGCTGCGGCCCGGCGCGACACTCCGGTGGCCGTGGCTCGGGCGCCCGTCGGCGGCGCTCGGGGGACCGCCCGCGGTCGCAGGGTCCCGCGATGTGCTGCTGAGCCCGGGGGCCTCGAACGCCCTCAGACTCTGGGCCCCGGACCGCTGGGCTCGCCTGGCGCGCCGGCTCGCGGATGAGGGCTGGCGCACAACGCTCGTCGCGCATGGCGACGCCGACATCCCCGCCGATCGGGCCGCCTTCCAGGAGATCTGGAGGGGTTCCATCGCCGATCTCGCCCAGCGGCTGGCGGGCGCGGCGCTGCTGATCGCAGTCGATTCCTTTGCCGGCCACCTGGGAGCCGCCGCCGGCGTGCCCGTGGTGAGCCTGTTCGGGCCGCAGGCGCCGGCGCGCTGGCGGCCCTGGGGCAACCAGACCGAAGTCGTCATTGCCGGCGGGTTTGCCTGCCGTCCCTGCGGCCAGAAGCGGTGCGTGCGGCCGGAGAGCAGTTGCATGGACGCGATCGACGTGGAGATGGTGATGGCCGCCGTCCATCGCCTCGCCCCTTCCACCATTCCGCCCGTGGTTCTGGCCCGTGCGCCGGGTGCGCCGGACGCGCGCGCGAAAGGGTAACCGCACGCCGATTCCCCGGTTATAGTTGAGCACTGGTAGCATGTTCCGTCCATGCCCGCCGTGCCGCCGCTCTCCGCCTGGACCATGAATCCAATCGAACCAGCCCCGCGGCCCGCCCTCCCGTCGCCAACGCCCTCGCACTGGAAGGGTGCTGACGCCGACGCCATCTCGGTGGTCAGTCTCCTCAACGGGATTCTGCGCCACCGTGGGCTGGTAGCGGCACTCGCGCTGCTGGCGTTCGTGACGGTCATCGGTATCGGACTGGTGCGCGCGCGCACCTACAGCTCGAGCGCGGCGTTCACCCCGCAGGCTCGCAGAACGTCATCGAACCTCTCAGGTCTCGCCGCGCAGTTCGGCCTCTCGCTGCCCACCACGGACGGCGCGCAGTCGCCACAGTTCTACATGGATCTGCTGGAGTCGCGGCCGCTGCTCGGGCGCACGGTCGAATCGCACTTCGAGTACCAGACGGACACCGGAGCGGTGAGCGGCACGCTGGTGGACATCTACGATCCCGACGAGAAGACGCCGGGGCTGCGGCGCGAGGCCGCGATGCGCAAGCTCGCCAAGGACATCGCGGCGTCCATCGCGCCCAAGACTGGTGTCGTGACGATCACCGTGCGCGCCGAGCATCCCGTGCTCGCGCACCAGATCGCCGATCGGCTGCTCGCGCTGACCAACGAATTCAACCTGGAAACCCGGCAGAGCCAGGCGGCCGCCGAGCGTCAGTTCACGGAGCGCCGCCTGGCCGAAGTGCGCACCGATCTGCGCGCCGCCGAGAACCGGCAGGAAGACTTCCTGCGGCGGAACCGGGAGTACGGTGGCTCGCCCACGCTCCGGTTCGAACAGGAGCGCCTGGCGCGCGAGGTCAGCCTCCAGCAGGAGCTCTACACGACCATCGCCCAGTCGTACGAACAGGCGAAGATCGAGGAGGTGCGCGATACGCCGGTGATCACCGTGGTCGCGCCACCGGAGGTCCCGGTGAAGCCGGACCCGCGCGGCCTGCTGAAGAAGGGGATCCTCGCCCTCGTGGGCGGTGCGATGCTCGGAATACTCATCGCGATCGGACGGACGCTGAGCAGGAAGTCGCGGGAGATGGATTCCGTCGAGCTGGAGGAGTTGAGCGAGCTTCGCCGCGCCGCGATGGACGACATCACGCATCCGTGGCGTCCGCTCGGCCGCATGCTTCGCGCTCGGGGCCACCGCAGCTGACGCGGGTACGCATGAGCGAAGGGGGGTGCCTCGATCGAGGCACCCCCCATTCATTGCCTGCTGCGTGCCGCCGTCAGTCCGCGATGCTGTAGAACTCCCGATACCACTGCACGAACCGCCGGATCCCTTCCTCGATCGGCGTCGCCGGCGCGAAACCGGTGTCGCGCGTCAGGCTCTCCACATCCGCGTACGTCGCGGGCACGTCGCCGGGCTGCATGGGCAGCAGCCGCTTCTCCGCGGTGCGTCCCAGGCACCGCTCCAGCGTCTCGATCATGTGCATCAGCGGCACCGGCGAGTGGTTGCCGATGTTGTACAGCCGGTACGGCGCCCGGCTGGAGCCGGGGTCCGGAGCGTCGCCGGACCACTCGGGATTGGGCTCGGGCATGCGGTCAGCCACCCGCACCACGCCCTCCACGATGTCGTCGATGTACGTGAAATCGCGCTCCATCCGCCCCTCGTTGAAGACGTCGATGGGACGCCCCTCGAGGATGGCCTTGGTGAAGATGAAGAGCGCCATGTCGGGGCGCCCCCACGGGCCGTACACGGTGAAGAAGCGCAGCCCGGTGGTCGGCAGCCCGTACAGATGGCTGTAGGTGTGCGCCATCAGCTCGTTGGCCTTCTTGCTGGCCGCATACAGGCTGAGGGGATGGTCCACGTTGTCGTGCACCGAGAACGGCATGTCGGTGTTGGCCCCGTACACGGAGCTGGACGACGCGTACACGAGGTGCTTCACCCCGTAGTGGCGGCACCCTTCCAGGATGTTCGTGAATCCGGTGATATTGCTGTCGATGTACGCGTGCGGATTGGTCAGCGAGTAGCGCACGCCGGCCTGCGCCGCGAGGTTGATCACCACCTCGGGCCGCTCGGCTTCGAAGAACGCACGCATCCCCTCGCGGTCGGCGAGGTCCAGCTTGGTGAACGAGAACCCGGGTTGCGTCTCCAGGCGCGCCAGGCGCGCGGTCTTGAGCGTGGGATCGTAGTAGTCGTTCAGATTGTCCAGGCCGAGCACCTCGTCGCCGCGGGCGAGCAGGTACTGGGAGACGTGGGAGCCGATGAATCCGGCCGCGCCGGTCACGAGAATGCGGGTCATCGGGAGACGCTCCGAGTGGCGACGAGTACCGGGATGGAGAGCATACGTGCGATTACCGGGTGGAAGGAACGAAGTCGGATACCTGGCGCGCGACGGGCGCGGCTGCGTGCGATGCGCTGCGCTCCTCGTCGAGCCAGGCCTGGAACATGAGGATGGGCCACAGCTGGTGATGCCGCTCCTGTCGCCCGGTACGGTGCTCGGCCCACCGCCGTCGCACGAGCGCGGCGTTTAGGATCCCGTCCGCGCGCAGCCGACGCTCCGAGAGCAGCTCGTCGGCCCAGCCCTGCAGCGGGCCGCGGAGCCACGACGCCAGCGGCACGGCGAACCCCTGCTTGGGACGCTCGATGAGCGCGCGCGGCACGTAGCGATCCAGCACGTCGCGCAGCACCCGCTTACCCTGCCCGGCCGCGAGCTTGTACTGGAGCGGCATTCGCCACGCGAGCTCCACGATTCGGTGGTCCAGGAATGGCGCGCGCGACTCCAGGCTCACGGCCATGCTCGCGCGATCCACCTTCACCATCACGTCGTCCGGCAGGTACGTCACCAGATCCAGGTGCATGGCCTGCTCGGTGCGCCCCTCGATGGCGGCCCAGCGCGCGGGCTCCGTGAACGCCGTGGGCGGCTCGTGCGCGCCGAGCACCACGCGCTCCGGGTCCGGCCACTGCGACACGAGCGCCCGGTGCACGCCCGCCGCCGAGCGCGCGCCGTAGATGCCCGCGCGCTGGTACAGACGATCCCCCGCCTGCGGGATTCCGCGGACGCGCGGCAGCACGGCGCCCGCGGCCGAGAACAGGCTGTCCCACCCCCCGGGCGACACGCTCGTGAGCGCGGCTGCCGCCAGCCGGCGGCCCCAGCCCGGCAGGCGCTGCGCGCCGTTCCACGCGCTCTCCACGTGCTGGTGCCAGGGGTAGCCGGCAAACAGCTCGTCGCCACCATCGCCGGACAGGCTCACCGTGACGTGCTGGCGCGCCAGCTGGGCCACGAGAAAGGTGGGAATCTGCGACGAGTCGGCGAACGGCTCGTCGAAGAACTGCGGCAGCCGCGGGATCACGTCCAGCGCCTGGCGCGCGGTCACCACCAGCTCCGTGTGATCGGTGCCCAGGTGCTGCGCCACCGCGCGTGCGTGCTCCGCCTCGTTGAAGCGCGGGTCCTCGAAGCCGATCGTGAACGTGCGCACGGGCCGGTCGCTCACGGCCTGCATCACGCCCACCACGGCGGACGAGTCCACGCCCCCGGACAGGAACGCGCCGAGCGGCACGTCGGAGACCATCTCGTCGCGGACCACCTCGCGCAGCAGCGCGTCCAGGGCGTCGGCGGCGTCGGACGCGCTGCCGCGCATCGGGTGGGCGACGCCCTGCTCCACCACCTGGCGCGCCGACCAGTACACCGTCACCGCCGGCTCCGCGCCCGGGGCGTCGGCGTGGATCGTCGTCACCGTGCCGGGCAGCGCCTTGCGCACCCCGCGGTAGATGGAGTGCGGCGCCGGCACGTAGTTGTGGCGCAGGAAGAGCGCGAGCACGTCGCGGTCGATCTCCCCCCGCCAGCGCGGGTGCGCCCGCAGCGCCTTGAGCTCCGAGCCGAAGAGCAGCGTGCCCCCCATCCACCCGTAGTAAAGCGGCTTCTCTCCCAGCCGGTCGCGCACCAGGTGCAGCTCGCGCTCGCGCCGGTCCCAGAGCGCCAGCGCGAACATCCCGGCGAAGCGCTGCACCGCCGGCACCACTCCCCACTGCTCCACCGCCGCCAGCAGCACCTCGGTGTCCGAGTGCCCGCGGAACGCGTGGCCCAGCCCGGCGAGCTCGGCGCGGATGGGGGCGAAGTTGTAGATCTCGCCGTTGAACACCACGTGCCACCGGCCGGTGGCCGACGCCATGGGCTGGTGGCCGAGCGGAGAGAGGTCGAGGATCGACAGCCGGCGATGGCCGAGAGCGACGCCGGCCGCCGCGTCACACCAGTAGCCCTCGTCGTCGGGCCCGCGGTAGCGAATGGCGTCGTTCATCCGCTGGAGCAGCGCGCGCGGATCCCCGTCTCCTTCTCCCGCCTGTGTCCAGAACCCCGCGAAGCCGCACATCGATGCTCTCTGGCGCGATCGCGCGGCGAGGGGCGACGCCGGAGTCTCCGGCCGGCCCCCCGCCGCGGCAGCGAAAGTGATGTTCCCGGCCGCTACCCACGACGACCGAGCCACAGCCCTGCAAAATTAATCCCTCGGCACCCCGGCGGCCAAACGACCGTTTCCCGCCCCGTTCGCCGGCGCGGCCACCGCCGCCCCGCCCCGCCGCAGCCGGCCCGCCGTGACGTCGTCCATCCGCGCCCGCAGCACCAGCACCCCGTCCTCGCTCCACTGGTCCAGCACCTCGGCCTCGCGGTGCAGCTCGGCCAGCAGCCGTCCGTCGCTCATCGAGATGCGCACCTCGGCCACCGGGCGTTGGCGCTTGAGCTGCTGGGCCAGCGCCGCCGTGAGCGGCTCGAGTCCGCCCGGCGTGGCCGCGGACACGAACACCGAATTGGGGAGCAGGTTGTCCATGCGCTGCTCCAGGGCGTGCAGGCTGGCCAGCTCCAGCTCGTCCACCTTGTTGAACACGTGCAGCAACGGCCGATCGCTGGCCCCCAGCTCGCCCAGCACGTCGTCCACCACGATGCGCTGCTCCTCCCAGTTGGGATGGCTGGCATCGATGACGTGCAGCAGCAGGTCGGCCTCGCGCACCTCCTCCAACGTGGCCCGGAAGCTCGCCACCAGATGGTGGGGCAGCTTGCGGATGAACCCCACGGTATCGGTGAGCAGCACCTTGTAGCCGTCCGCCAGCGCGATCTCGCGGGTGAGCGGATCGAGCGTCGCGAACAGCCGGTCCTCCACGAACACGTCGGCCGATCCCGAGAGCGCGCGCAGGATGGACGACTTGCCGGCGTTGGTGTAGCCCACGAGCGACACGCGGAACACGCCTCGCCGCCCCGCGCGCTGCACCTCGCGCGAGCGCTGCACGTCCACCAGCCGCTCCTCGAGGAGCTTGATGCGGTGGTTGATGAGGCGCCGGTCGGTCTCGAGCTGGGTCTCGCCCGGTCCGCGCACGCCGATGCCGCCGCGGAACTTCTCGAGGTGGGTCCACAGGCGCGTGAGCCGCGGCAGCGCGTACTTCAGCTGCGCGAGCTCCACCTGCATCTTGGCCTCGTTGCTGCGCGCGCGCGTGGCGAAGATGTCGAGGATGAGCTCCGCCCGGTCCACCACGCGGCGCCCGATGGCGTCTTCCAGATTCTTGCCCTGCGCGGGCGTGAGCTCGTCGTCGAAGATGACGAGCGACGCATCGCTGGTGTCGAGCAGCTGATGCAGCTCCTCCACCTTGCCCTTGCCCAGGTAGGTGCCCGGATGCGGGCGGTCGAGCTGCTGGGTGAGCTGACCCACCACCTGCGCGCCAGCGGTATCCGCCAGGCGCCCCAGCTCCTCCAGATGCTCGTCCATGTGATGCCGCGCGGACGAGCGCTTGCGCGGCGCGCCCACGAGCACGGCGCGCTCGGCGGGCGGCGTGAGAGTGATCAGATCGCGTGCGATAGGACGTCTCCTGCTGGCGGTCGCGCGCTAGCGCGCCCTGGTCTCTGTGGGATTGAAGCGCCCGGTGCGATTGTACGGCCGCAGGAAGTCGCCCAGCGGCGTGCGCACACCCAGGTCGCCGGCCACACGGTAGTTCACGCTGCCGGTCTCCAGAAGCTGCCGGCCGGCGCGCCCGAGGCCCGAATAGGTGAATCGAACGGGCAGGCGCACCTGGCTGGTGTCCCCGCTCTGCACGGTGAACTTGCCATCCAGCTCGCCGTCGCCCACCTCGATGGAATCCACGAACAGGCGGTACGTGAGCTTGGTGGCGTCGAGGTTGAACCCGTTGGGATTGTAGACGCCGAGCACCACGTCCAGCGTGCCGCCCGTGATGCCGAGCGCGCTCACGCGCACGTCCTGCAGCGCCACCACCGGCTCCTTGAACACCGCCCGGCCCAGCGTCTGGCAGCCCACGGCCGCCAGGAGCACCACCGCCACCGCGAACGGGGCATACCGCGTCGCTCTCTTTCTCACGTCAGCTCTCCTGGATGTCATCGGGCTCGGCGGACTCGCCGCCCTGGCCGCCCCTGGCCTTGAGCCCTGCCCACCACGCCAAGCGCTTGGCGATCTCCTTCTCGAACCCGAACGGCCCGGGCTCGTACAGCACCTGGCCGCGCAGCGATTCCGGCAGATACTCCTGGGGAATGTATGCCTCCGGAACGCCGTGCGCGTACTGGTACCCTGCACCGTAGCCCAGTTCCTTCATCAGCCTGGTGGGCGCGTTGCGTACGTGCAGCGGCACGGGCTCCGCCGGCGTGCTGCGCGCGAGCTCCAGCGCCGCGTCCAGCGCCAGCTTCGAGCGGTTGGACTTGGGCGCCGTCGCCAGATAGATGGTCATCTCGGCGAGAGGCAAGAAGCCTTCCGGCGCGCCGAGCATGTGATACGCGTCACGTGCCGCCACGGCGAGCTTGAGCGCCTCCGGGTCGGCCAGCCCGATGTCCTCGGCGGCCATGGCGATCGCGCGGCGGAAGAGCGTCATGGGATCCTCGCCGCCCTCGATCATGCGCCCCATCCAGTAGAGCGCGCCCTGCGGGTCGCTGCCGCGCAGCGACTTGTGATAGGCGGAGAGCATGTTGTACGTCTCCTCCCCGCCCTTGTCGTAGCGCAGCGTGCGGAGCTGCATGGCCTCGCGCGCCACGTCCACCGTCACGTGCCCGCCCGGTCCCACGTGCTCGGACGCCGCTTCCAGCACGGTGAGCGCGCGACGCGCGTCGCCGTCCGCCTCGCGGGCCATCACGGCGAGCGCATCCTCGTCCACGCGCAGCTGCAGGCCGGCCAGGCCGCGCTCCGCGTCGTCCAGTGCACGGCGCAGCACGGCGGCCACGTCCTCCTCCGCCAGCGGTCGCAGCACGAACACGCGTGCGCGGGAGAGCAGCGCGCCGTTGATCTCGAAGCTCGGGTTCTCGGTGGTGGCACCGATGAGCGTCACCGTGCCGTTCTCCACCGCCGGCAGCAGGCTGTCCTGCTGCGCCTTGTTCAGTCGGTGGATCTCGTCCACGAACAGGATGGTGTGCGTGCCGTCCGCGGCCAGCCGGCCGCGCGCCTCGTCGAAGATCTGGCGCAGCCGCGGCACGCCCTCGCTCACCGCGCTGAAGGGCACGAAGGCGCTGTGCGTGGTGGTGGCCACCAGGTGGCCCAGCGTGGTCTTGCCGGTGCCCGGCGGGCCCCAGAGCAGCATGGAGCTCACGCTGCCGCGCTCGATGGACACGCGCAGCGCCTTGCCCGGTGCCAGAAGGTGGCCCTGGCCCTCGAATTCGTCCAGCGTGCGCGGCCGCATGCGCGCGGCCAGCGGCGCGCGCGCCGGGCTGCCGAACAGCGAGGTGCCCTCGTCGGGGCGGCGCCTGGGCGGCACTGGGATCACTCCACCAGGAGGTGCGACACGAAGTAGAGCACGCAACCCGCGAGAAACGAGAGCGTGAATCGCCAGCCGCGTACCTGCTGGAACTCCGGCACCAGGTTGCTGGCGCCCACGTACAGCATGACGCCGGCCGAGAGCGCCAGCCCGTACGCGCCGATGCCGGCGAAGGCCTGGGTGGCCAGGGCGCCGATGATGGTGGCCACCGCCAGTGCGCAGGCCGCCAACAGCGCTCGCGTGCGCCCCACCCCCGCCGCCAGGAAGAGGCTGGAGATGGCCAGCCCTTCGGGCAACTTGTGCAGGAAGATGGCGACGAACACCAGCACCCCGAGCTCCTCGCTCACCTGGAAGCCGCTGGCGATGGCCACCCCGTCCACCAGCGTGTGCAGCATGAGCCCCGCGAGCGCCGAGACGCCCACGGCCGGCGTCACGCGATGGGTCTCTACGCCGTAGTGGAAGTGCTGCCCGAGCGCGTGCTGCGTCACATGCACCAGCACGAAGCCCACGAGCGCCACGTAGCCCGCGCTCATCCCCAGCACCTCAACGGCCTCGGGCAGCAGACCGGCGATCGCCACCGAGAGCATGAAGCCCGCGGCCAGCGCGATCACGGTCTGCAGCGAGCGCGTGCTCCACGATCGCCGGGACGTCATGGCCAGCGCGCCGATGACGTTCGCGATGCCGGCCAGCGTAGCGAACAGGAGAATCCGACCGGTCACGCGGGCACCAGGGCCAGCCGCTGCACGGCCGCGCGCAGCGCGTGCTCGAGCTCCGGCGCCGCCGGAAAGGCCACCCCCTCCGGAAGCCAGGCCTTGCTGGGCAGCGACTCCTGCTCCACCAGCCCCTTGCCGAGCAGCACGTACAGCCAGCGGTCGGTGCGGGCGTACGTGAAGAGCTCCAGCCACGGGGTGAGCGTGAGCTGGTCGTCGGCGGTGTAGATGGAGAGCTCCACCCCGCCGTAGGTGGCGAGCGGCAGCTTGAGGCGCGCGACGGTGTCGCGCACGTCGGGCAGCGCCACGCTCTCGCCGTGCCACGTGCGCCCGGTGCGGCGGTCCTCGATGGCGACGTCCACCGCGGGCCCGAGCAGCTCGCTGAACGAGTGCAGCAGGTCCAGCACGCGCTCGGCGTTGGCCACCACGTGCGCGGTGTAGTACCCGGTGTCGCCGTCGGCCGTCGGGTCGCCGCGCTCGGCGAAGGTGAACCCGTCCAACCCCGAGCGGAACCGGCGCCAGATCACCGCCTCGGGTTGCTTGCCTCGGAAGATCATTTACCGGGTGCGGAGCCAGGGGGGAGCGTGCTGTCGAGCTGACGGGCGCGCGCCAGCAGCTCGATGACGGTGTTGCGGCGCGGGTCCTCGAGCACCCATTCCAGCAGCCCGTGCAGTATATGCGCCATCCGCGGCCCGGGCGACACGCCCGCGGAGCGCAGGTCGTCCCCGCCCACGGCCAGGGCACCCAGGTCCACGGGGTCGCGATAGGCGGCGCGGAGCGCCAGCCCGTAGAGCCGTCGTACGGCGAGCACGTCGGGCGCCGGCTGGCCCAGGGAGCGGCGCGCGGCCCAGCGCGCCGCCGCGACGCGCAGGAAATCCGCGATGCGCGTCCGGCCGGCACGGGCCACCCAGCGCCGCACGTCGGCCGGGGCCGGCTGCCCAGCCTCGAGCGCCCGGGCCATGGGCACAGCGAGCGTGTCCCACAGCTCGGCCAGTCCGGCCAGCACCCGGACGTCGGCGTTGGAGAAGCGAAGCTCCCGGAGCGTGGGCGCCACCTGCTCGGGGGGCAGCGCGCTCACGAGCGCCGCCAGCCGCAGCCGCCGGCGCCGGGCGCCATGCGGGCCGCCGGACGGCCGCGGAACGCAGTCCACCGCCAGGCTGGCTTCGGCGAACGCCTCGGCGTCCAGCTGGGCGAGCGGGGGAACGAGCGTACCCAGTACGCCGCTCGTGCGCCAGAGCGCGAGCGCCTTGCTGGGGTGCTCCACCTGCTCCATGGTCTTCTCCAGCTCCTGCTTCACGCGTTCCGGCGACAGGCGGCCCATGTGGGGCGCGCTGTCGGCGATGGCCTGCCAGGTGGCCGGCTCGATATGGAAGCCGAACCGCGCGGCGAACCGGATGGCGCGCAGCGCGCGCAGCCGGTCCTCGGCCAGTCGCGCCGCCGGGTCGCCCACCGCGCGCACGATGCCGCTCGCCAGGTCCTGCTGGCCGCCGAAGGGGTCGTGCAGCTCCCCGCTGGACGCGCCGTAGGCGATGGCGTTGATGGTGAAGTCGCGCCGCGCGAGGTCGTCGTCCAGCGACGCGCCGAACTCCACCTCCGCGTGCCGCCCGTCGGTTCGCACGTCTCGGCGGAAGGTGGTCACTTCGTGCAGCACCCCGGCGTCGTCCAGCACGCCCACCGTGCCGAACTCCATGCCCACGGGCACCGTGCGGCGGAACAGGCGCCGCACCTGCTGCGGCGTGGCGGCGGTGGCCAGGTCCCAATCCAGGTTGTCCACGCCCAGCAGCGCGTCGCGGATGGCGCCGCCCACGCACCAGGTCTCATGGCCCGCGCGCTCCAGCCGGGCCGCGATCTCGCGCACCGCGGGCGGTGGCTTCAGGCGGCGCGTCATCTCGGCCCGAGACCCGGGGCCGTGGTCATGCGTCGAACAGCGCCGCGAGCTGCGCCCGATCCAGCCCGAGCCCCAGTGCGAGCATCAGGTCCAGGCGGGCCTGCTGCGGCCGGCGGGCACCGCCGAAGATCACGCCGAGCTCGGCCAGCCGGCGCCCGCCACCGGGATAGGCGTAGGTCTCGCCCACCCGCCCCGCCCCGGTGCGCGAGACCACCACCACCGGCTTGCCGTCCTCGATCCACCGCGCCACGCCGGGCACCATGGCCGGCGGCACGTTGCCGCGGCCCAGCGCCACGAGCACCAGCCCCCGGGCGCTCTCCCTGGACGCATCCAGCAACCGCGCGTCCGCACCGGCGTGCGCGAACACGATGTCCACGGGTTCGCCCAGCGTATCCGGCCCCAGCACGGGCGGCACCACGGGCCGGCGCGACGGCCGGAACTGGCCGGCATCCACCTCGCCCACGGGCCCCAGGCCGGGGCTGGCGAAGGCGCTGGTGGCGTTCGTGTGCGTCTTGGTGACGTCCAGCGCGCTCCACACCTGGCCGCCGAAGGTGACGAGTGGCCCCAGCGAGCGGGCCTCGGGCGCAGCCGCCACCCGGATGGCGTCCGTGAGGTTGGCCGGTCCGTCCCACGCAGGGTCGCTCGCGGCGCGCATGGCGCCGGTGAAGACGATGGGCGTGGCCGTGGCCACGGACCGCGCCACCAGATACGCCGATTCCTCCAGCGTGTCCGTGCCGTGCGCCACCACCACCCCGCTCACGTGGGAGCACGCGGCCAGCTCGGCCAGGCGCGCGCGGAGCGCCCACTGCCGCCCGGCGTCCATGTGCGGCCCGGGGAACGCGCCCCAGTCCTCCACGGTCACCTGGGCCACCGCGCCCACGTCCCCGGCCGCGGCCAGGATCTCGCGGCCGCGCAGGCTGGGCACCACGCCGCCGGCCGCGGCGTCGTGGCGCATGGAGATGGTGCCGCCGGTGAAGACGAGCGCGATCATCCGCAGAGCACGCTGCCGCCGTTCACGTTCAGGATCTCTCCCGTCACGTGGCGTGCGTGGGCGGAGCAGAGGAAGACGATGGGGCCGGCGACGTCCTCCGCGGTGGCCACGCGGCCCAGCGGCACGCCGGCGTCGATGCGCGCGCGGTCCGGGCCGCGGAGCGCCGACGCCGACATGTCGGTGTCCACCCACCCCGGTGCCACGCTGTTCACGGTGATGTCACGCGGGCCCAGCTCCACGGCCAACGACTTGACGAGCGACACCACGGCGCCCTTGGACGCGGCGTAGTCGGCGTGGAACGCCTCGCCGCGCTGCGCCGCGGTGCTGGTGACGAGCACGATGCGCCCGCCGCGCGGCAGCACGCTCACGGCACGGCGCGTGGTCCAGAAGATGGCGTCCAGGTTGGCGGACATCGTGGTGCGCCACCGGGTGTCGTCCATCTCGCCCAGCGGCACGTCCGACGCCGGCCAGATACCGGCGTTGCCGACGTAGATGTCCAGCCCACCGAGCCGCTGCAGCGTCTCGTCGAACAGGTGGTCGGCGCCGGCGCGCGTTCCCAGGTCGGCCGCCACGGCCTCGCCACGCACGCCGCGGCCACGCAGTTCGGCCACCACCTCGGCTGCGTCCGCCGCGGCGCTGCGATAGCCGATGCACACGTCGGCACCGCACTCGGCGAGCAGCAACGCGGTGGCGCGGCCAATGCCACGCGACCCGCCGGTGACGAGCGCGCGCTTTCCTTTCAGATCGATCATGGGGTCAGGTGAGCTCGCGCTCGACGTAGTCGCAGATGGCGTGCTCGATGCACAGGTGCAGCTCCTGCGCGCGGTCGGTGCGCTCGGTGGGTACCACGATGGCGAGATCGGCGAGCTCGCGGAGCTGGCCGCCGCCGCGCGCGCCCAGGAAGAGCACGCGCACGTGCTTGGCGCGCGCGGCCCTGGCCGCCAGCAGCACGTTGGGCGAGTTGCCGCTGGTGGAATGGATGATCAGCAAATCGCCCGGCCTCGCGAGCGCCTCCACCTGGCGCTCGAAGATCTGGTCGAAGCCGAAGTCGTTGCCGCAGGCCGTGATCAGCGACGTGTCCGTGGTGAGCGCGATGGCGGCGAGCGCGCGCCGGTTCTTCATGTAGCGGATCACGTACTCCGTGGCCATGTGCTGCGCGTCGGCCGCGCTGCCGCCGTTGCCGCAGAAGAAGATCGTGCCGCCGCCGGCGAGCGTGTCGCGCACCATGGCCGCCGCTTCCATGATCACCGCCTCCAGCTCGTCCGCCGAGCGGCTCGCCACCTGCGCGAGCTCGCGCAGCCCCGCCGTCAGCTCCGTCGCCGCGAGTTCCGTCGCCATGTGCTCTCCCGGCCGCGCAGTGGGCCGATCAGTAGGGTGGATGAGATCGCGTGTGGAGTGGAACCAGCGCGGTGTACGGCTCACCGTCCGCCGAACAGCAGCTCGCGGAGCCGTGCCACCATACCGCGCTCGAACGTCACCGGTGGCACCGGCGTGAGCCGATGATCGGCCAACACCGCGGATGCGTTGAGGTTCGTCAGGAGATCGGCCTGCACCACCGCGCCCATGTCCAGCAGCCACTGGCGCGCCCCCGCCAGCGAGCGCGTGTCGCCGTGGTTGTCGCTCGCCAGCAGGTCCACCAGCCCCTCCTCCAGCATCGCCCTGGCCAGCGTGCCCTTGGCCCCACCGCCCAGCAGGTACGTGGCGTCGGTCTGGATCACCGTGCCCACGCTGCGCCACTCGCGCACGTGCGCCAGGGCGCACCCGAAGTAGCGCTCCGGATGCGCGAGCACCGGACGTACGCCGGCGGCCGAGATGCGCTCCAGCTCGTGCACCGACCGCGGCGGGATGGCGCCCCGCGCGAACTCCACCAGCACCGCGCGCGCCCCACCCAGGCGCAGCCGGTCGTCGGTGAGATCCACCCCGGGCTCATCGAGCATGATCTCCCACCCCAGTCGCAGCGTGATACCGGGTGGCGCGACCGCGCGGAGCTCCTCGAGCAGCGCATGATGGTGCTCCCACGGCGCGTCCTGCGCCTTGCTGGCCTTGAGGTGCGGCGTGCACACGAGGGTGCGCACCCCCTGCTCGTAGAAGCGGCCGAGGACCTCGACGGAGATGTCGATCGTCGCCGCGCCATCGTCCACGCCAGGGAGCAGATGCGAATGCAAGTCGATCATTGGACGGCGACCTCTCGGTGGCGAGACTGCGCGACCCCCGCGCTCACGGCTGCTCGTGCGCGAGGGCGGCGAGCCGCGCCATCGCGTCGCGCGCTCGCTCCTCCAACCGCGCCGGCTCGGTGCTCGCCGCCTCGAACGCGTACGTCACGAGCGCGTCCGCGGCCAGCAGATCCGTGGCCGCCGCGCGCGTGGCGCACCCCTCGCCCAACAGGCGGTCGAGCAGCGCCTCGCACGCGGTGATGCACGCCTCCGCCGAATACGGCGGGTGCGTGCCGGCGTCGGGGCCGCCGAACTCGCGCAGGGCCGCCTCCACCCGCTGGGCCAGCGCCGCCGGGGGCGGCGCGTCGTGGTCGCGGAGCGTCCCGGACGTCACGTGGACGCTCCCGCCCCGCCGGGCATGGATGCCAGCATGGCGGACACGATGCGCTCCACCTGCGCGAGCGCGTCGGGCACGCGCGCCCCATCGGGCACACCGGCCTGCGCCATGTGCGGCTTGCCGCCGCCGCGCCCACCAGCCACGGCCGCCACCTCGCGCACGATCGCGTCGGCGCGGACGCCGCGCTCCCGCAGGTCGTCGGTGACCACGGCGAGCAGCGTCCCCTTCCCGTCCGCGGCGCGGGCGCCCAGCACGGCCGCGCCGCTCGTCATCTGCTCGCGCAGAGCGTCACCCAGCGCCTGCAGCGATCGGGCGTCCGCGTCCGGCACCTCGCGCCACACGAGCTGCGCGCCGTTCACCACCGGCGCGGCGGCCAGCATGTCCTTCACCTGATCGCCGCCGCCGCCGCGCACGGCCTCCTCCAGGCGCCGCTCGAGCTGCTTGCGCTCGTCCAGCAGCGCGTGCACGCGGCGCGACACCTGCTCGGCGGGCACCTTGAGCGCGTCGGCCAGCCCGGCCAGCGTGGCGGTGCGCTCACGCAGCCGCTCGAAGGCGCGGCGGCCCGTGAGCGCCTCGATGCGCCGCACGCCCGCGCTCACGCCGGTCTCGCTCACGATGGTGAAGAGCCCGATCTGCGCGGTGTTGGCCACGTGCGTGCCGCCGCACAGCTCCACCGAGTAGCCGGGGATGCTGACGACCCGCACGATGTCGCCGTACTTCTCGCCGAACAGCGCCATGGCGCCGCCGGCCACCGCGTCACGGTACGCCTTCTCCTCCGTGTTGACGGGCGCGCCGGCCCAGATCACCTGGTTCACGCGCTCCTCGATGGCGGCCAGCACCTCCGGCTTGACGGGCCCGTGATGCGTGAAATCGAAGCGCAGGCGGTCCGGCGTCACCAGCGACCCGGCCTGGTGGACGTGCTCGCCCAGGGCGGCCCGCAGTGCGGCGTGCAGCAGGTGGGTTGCGGTGTGATTGCGCTCCGTGTCCCGCCGCCGATCGCTCGGCACGCGCGCCGTGGCGTACCCGAAGTGGAATTCGCCGCTCAGGCGCCCCACCGCCGCCGGACGACCTTCCACCTTCTTCACGTCGTCCACGTCCACGCGCCAGCCTTCGCCCACGATCTCGCCCTGATCCGACGCCTGGCCGCCCGACTCCGCGTAGAACGGCGACTCCCGGAGCAGCACGGCCACCCGACCGTCGCCCAGCCGGCGAAGCGCCGCCACCTGGGTCTCGACCTCGATGGTGTCGTAGCCCACGAAGCGCGCCTCGCCGTCGCCCGCGCGCTCCCAGCGCGAGAGATCCGCCAGCTCGTCGGCGGCCACGCCGA
>DATANT010000163.1:0-27639 GCA_036266115.1 Gemmatimonadaceae bacterium
ATCATCGGCATCTGGGGAGGCGAGCGGCGGCTCCACGCCACGACCAAGTTCTTCGTCTACACGCTGGGTGGGTCGCTCCTCATGCTCGTGGCGCTCATCTGGCTCTGGCACTCGAGCGGCGCCACCACCTTCTCCTACGACGCGGTCCTGGCCGGCGCCACCTTCACGCCCGGCGCCGCGCTGCTCATGTTCGGCGCCTTCTTCCTGGCGTTCGCCATCAAGGTGCCGATGTTCCCGTTCCACACGTGGCTGCCGGACGCGCACACGGAGGCGCCCACGGGTGGGTCGGTGATCCTCGCCGGGATCATGCTCAAGATGGGCACGTACGGCTTCCTGCGCTTCGCGCTGCCGTTCTTCCCGGGCGTCGCGCTCGATCCCACAGTGCGGGCCATCATCCTGGGGCTGGCCGTGGTCAGCATCCTCTACGGCGCCCTGATCGCCATGGTGCAGCCCAACCTCAAGCGCCTCGTGGCCTACTCCTCGGTGAGCCACCTGGGCTTCGTGATGCTCGGGATCTTCGCCCTCACCGTGCAGAGCGTGCAGGGGGCGCTGATGATCATGATCAGCCACGGCATCTCCACCGCGGGCCTGTTCCTCCTCGTGGGCATGCTCTACGAGCGCACCCACACGCTCCAGATCAGCGCCTTCGGCGGCATCGCCCGCGCGGTCCCCATGTTCGCCGCCGCCCTCACCCTGGTGGCCATGAGCAGCATCGGCCTGCCCGGCACCAACGGCTTCGTGGGGGAGTTCCTGGTGCTCATCGGGACGTACCGCACGTTCCCCGCGGCCGCCATTGTCGCGGCCATTGGTGTTATCTTAGCGGCGGTGTATTTGCTCTGGGCGCTGCAACGGGTGGTGTTCAACCCGATGATTCACCCGGACAACGCCACCCTGTCCGACCTCAATCGTCGCGAGCTCGCCGTCATGGGCGCGATCGCGGCGGTGATCATCTGGCTCGGCATCGCGCCCGGCCCCGTGCTGCGCCGCATGGAGACCGCGTCGTCCCATCTGGTGCAGACCGTGGAGCGGCAGGCGGCGATCGCCCAGGCGGCGGGCGAGCGGGTGGTGCCGTAGTGACCTCTCGGAGATCTGCATGACGCTCGATTTGGCGGTTCCCTCTCAACTGCTGCTGGCGCTCACCCCCGACCTGATCGTGGCCGGTGGCGCCATGCTCCTGCTCCTCTTCGCCGTCTGGCGCCCGGAGGACGACGCTCACGCCCGGCACATCGCCATCGGCGGCATGCTGGTCTGCGTGGCCGCACTGGCGTCCATCGGCTGGATGGCCACGCTCGGGGTCAGCGCGCCCGGCGGCATCATTGCCGTGGACAACTACCGCTGGGCGGTGGACGCCGTGGTGCTGATTGGCGCGCTCATGACGATCGCGGTCACGTCGGACTACCACCGCCGCACCCTCATCATCGCCGGCGAATCGCAGGTGCTGGTGCTGCTGGCCACGTCCGGCATGATGCTCCTGGCCGCCTCCAGCGACCTGATGATGATCTTCCTGGGCGTCGAGGTGATGTCCATCTCGGCGTACGCGCTCACCGCGATCGACCGCCGCAGCGCCCGCTCGGCGGAGGCGGGGCTCAAGTACTTCCTGCTGGGCGCGTTCTCGTCGGCCTTCCTGCTCTACGGCATCGCGCTCGTCTACGGCGCCACCGGCACCACCAACCTGGCGGAGATGGCGCGCCGCCTGCTCGAGCCGGCCGCTGCCGGCAGCGGGATGCTCCTCGTGGGCATCGCGCTGCTCGTCATCGGCTTCGGCTTCAAGGTGGCGGCGGTGCCGTTCCACATGTGGACGCCGGACGTCTACGATGGCGCGCCCACCCCCTTCTCGGGCTTCATGGCCACGGCCGTGAAGGCGGCCGGGTTCGCGGCCTTCCTGCGGGTGTTCGTGGAGGGGCTGGGCGTGGTGCAGCCGCGCTGGCACCTCGTGCTCTGGTGGCTGGCGGCCATCACCATGGTGGCCGGCAACCTGGTCGCCCTCGCGCAGCGCAACGTCAAGCGCATGCTGGCCTACTCCAGCATCGCCCACGCCGGCTACCTGCTCATCGCCATCGTCGTGGGCACCGAGGGCGGCGCATCGGCCATGCTGTTCTACCTCCTGGCCTACACGCTCGCCACCATCGGCGCGTTCGCCGTGGTCACCACCATGGGCAACCCCGGCAACGAGTCGGCGCGGATGGAGGATTACGCCGGCCTCTGGACGGTGCGCCCTCGCATGGCCATGGCCATGGCGGTCTTCATGCTCGCCCTGCTCGGCTTCCCGATCGCCGGCGGGATGGGCTTCTTCGCCAAGTGGTACGTGCTGCAGGCGGCGCTCCAGGCGCCGGCGCCGCAGACCCGCCTCGCCATCCTGCTCGTGCTCACGAGCGTGCTCTCGGCGGGCTACTACCTGTACCTGATCATGGTGATGTTCATGCGCTCGCGGCCGGCCGACGCGGCGCCGCTTGGACCCATGCGTCCCATGACCAGCGCCGTGATCGGCGCGGCCGTGCTCGTCCTGCTCGCGTTCGGCGTGTATCCCACCCCGATCGTCCGGATGGCCCGGCAGAGCACCCCGCCCATGACCACCACCGCATCCGGCGCAGCTCTGGCCACTCCCTCGGCCCCCGCCACCGCCGCCATCCCCGCCGTGGCGGCCGCCGGCGCCGCGGCCCTCGACCACTGATCTCGCCGGGCCGCGCCGCGGCCCGGCGTCCTCTTCAAGGAGCACATGGCGGTGAGTTCGGGCACCTCGGATAGCGTGGCCCCTGCGCTGGCGCAGGGCATCTTCCGGCAGTATGACATTCGCGGCATCGTGGACGCGGACCTCACCACCGAGGCCGCGCTCGCCGTCGGTCGCGCCTTCGCGCGCCTGCTGGCCGAGCAGGGCCGCGTGGGCCCGGTGGTGGTGGGCCGTGACAACCGACCGAGTGGGGATGCGCTGCGCGCGGCCATGGTGGAGGGGCTCACCACGAGCGGCGTGGACGTCATCGACATCGGCGTCGTGCCCACGCCCGTCATGTACTGGAGCCTGCACCACCTCCCGGCGGCCGGCGGCATCCAGATCACGGGCTCGCACAATCCACCGGAGTACAACGGCTTCAAGCTGTGCGTGGGCACCGCCTCGCTGCACGGCGCCGGCATCCAGCGCCTGTACGCGCTCACGCGCGACGTGGTGCCGGCCGAGCGCGTGGGCACGGTGCGGCACGACGCCGTGCTCGATCGCTACGTGGACGACGTGATCGCCCGCACCGGACGGCTGGCGCGCCCGCTCCGCGTGGTGGTGGACTGCGGCAACGGCGCCGGCGCGCTGGTGGCGGAGCAGCTCTTCTCGCGGCTCGGGGTGCAGGCCACGTACCTGTTCTGCGAGAGCGACGGCACGTTCCCCAATCACCACCCCGATCCCACGGTGCCCGAGAACCTGCGGGATCTGATCGCCACCGTACGCCGGGAGCGGGCGGACCTGGGCATCGCCTTCGACGGCGACGCCGACCGGATTGGCGTGGTGGACGAGCATGGCACCATCGTGTGGGGCGATCACGTGCTCATCCTGTACGCGCGCGACGTGCTCGCGCGCACCGGGGCGGGGCAGCCGATCATCTTCGACGTCAAGTGCTCGCAGGCCCTCCCCTGGGCCATCGAGCAGGCCGGCGGCACGCCGGTGATGTGGAAGACCGGGCACTCGCTCATCAAGGACAAGATGCACGAGCTGCGCGCGCCGATCGCCGGCGAGATGTCGGGGCACATGTTCTTCCAGGAGGGCTTCTACGGCCACGACGACGCCATGTACGGCGCGGCGCGGCTGCTCCGCATCCTGGCCGCGGAAAATGCCCCCCTGTCCGGGCTCCTCGCGGACGTGCCGCAGTTCGTCTCCACGCCGGAGTTGCGCGTGGACTGCCCGGACGAGCGCAAGTTCGAGATCGTGGCCGCGGCCGCCGAACACTTCGCGCGCGAGCACGAGGTGATCGAGGTGGATGGGGCGCGCGTGCTGTACGGCGATGGCTGGGGCCTGGTGCGCGCGTCCAACACGCAGCCCATCCTGGTACTGCGCTTCGAGGCGCTCACCGACACCCGGTTGGGCGAGATCCGCGCGGACATGGAGAGCTGGCTCCGCGAGCAGGGCGTGACCCCATAGCATGCGGCTGGGCCGGCAGCTCGCCCTCGCGGCGGCCGTGCTGGCCGCGCTGCTCCTCGCCGGGCGCCTGCTGGCGGCCGTGTGGGCAGACCACGCGTGGTACGCGGCACTCGGCGCCGGCGAGCTCTGGTGGGCCAAGGCCGGCAACGTCGTGCTGCTGCACGGCGGATCCGCCCTCCTGGGCGCCGCCATCGTGTTCGCCAACCTGTACGCGGTGCGGCAGTCGGTGGCCACGCTCGTGCTCCCGCGGCGCGTGGGCAACCTGGAGATCGGCGAGGAGGTGTCGTCCACCTACATGGCGGTGGCCATCGGCCTGCTGTCGCTGCTCGTGGGCGCGGCCCTCGCGTTCGCGCAGGCCGACTGGAGCACCCTCGCCCTCGCGCGCGTCGTCGATTCCTTCGGGGAGATCGACCCGTATCTGGGACGTGACCTGAGCTTCTACGTCGGGTGGCTGCCGCTCGAGCGCTCGCTCTTCGTGTGGGCGCAGGTGACGCTCATCGTGGTCACGGGGCTCGTCGTGGCGCTGTACGCGCTCACGCCCAGCCTGCGCTGGGAGGGCGGCCGCCTGCTCGTCTCGCCTCGGGTGCGGCGCCATTTCACGGTGCTGGGCGCACTGCTGTTGCTGCTGCTCGCGTGGAGCTATCGCCTGGACCGCTACCTGCTGCTGGTGGACGGCGGCTCGGGCCCCGGGCTGTACGGCTGGGTGGACGACCAGGTGGCCGGCCCATCGGCCATGGTGCTCGCGGTGCTCACGACGGCCGCCGCGGTGCTCGTGCTGTGGGCGGGCCTCACAGCGCAGGTGCGCATGGCGTTCACCGTGGTGAGCGCGGTGCTCGTGCTGGCGCTGCTGCTGCAGGAAGCGCTGCCGGCGGCCGCGCCGCGGCTCGTGGATGGGCCCTCGCTCGACGTCCGCAACCGGTCGTATCTGGGCACGCGCGAGATCTACACCCGCCGCGCCTACGCGGCGGAGGGGGTGCGCACCGGCGACTCGGCCGCGGCCTTCGTGGCGCTCGATTCCGCCATCGACGCCGTCCCGCTCTGGGATCCGGGGGCGGTGGCCGCCACGCTGCAGCGCGCCGGCCCCGCCGCCACCGTGGTGGGCAACGTGGGCTGGCGGATGGGGCCGGAGGGATTGCTCGCGATGGCCGTGCTGCGCGAGCCGCTCGCCGACTCGTCGCTGCGCTGGAGCCTGGGAACCGCCGCCGCCACCCGCACCGAGGACAGCGGCCCGGTTCGCGATGGCCTGCCGGTGACCGAGACGCCGCTCCCCGCGCCGCTCGTCTACGACGGCGCCGTGGGTGACCTGGTGCTGGCCGACACCACCGGAATCGTGGCGGCCCCACCGCTCACGGGCGCCGCATCCCGCCTGCTGCATGCGTGGAGCGTGCAGCGGCTGCGCCTGGCCGTGGGTCAGCTGCCGGCGCCCACGCCGCGCCTCGTGCGCCACCGCGGCGTGCGCGAGCGGGTGGCCCGGCTGGCACCGGTGTTCGTGCAGGGCGCCGTCACGCCCATCGCGCTCGACGACACCGTCTACTGGACGGTGCCGCTCTATGCGGCGTCGCGCACGTATCCCCTCAGCTTCCACCTCACGGCAGCGGGGCGGGAATGGACGTACTTCAAGCACGCGGGCACGGCGCTCGTGCACTCGCGCACCGGTCGCGTGGCCATCGTGCCGGTCGCACGGCCCGAGGCGCTCACCCGCCGCTGGATCGCGCGCTTCCCCTCGCTGTTCACTACCTGGGAGCAGCTGCCGGCCGATCTGGCGGCGGCCGTGCCCCCGCCGCTGGATGGGGCGGCCACGCAGGCGTCGGCCTTCGCCCGGGTGGGCACGGCGGACGTCAGACCGCCGCCCTGGCACCTGGCGCCCGGCTACGAAGCCGACTCCGCGCTGGGCGATTTCGGCGCGACGCTGATGGGCCCCTCGTCCAACGGGGGTACGGCGCCCATGTGGACGGTGGCGATGGTGGACGAGGCGGACCGCGTGGTGGGAGCCGTGGCGGCCACCGGCGGCGCGCACCCCTCCACCACCTTCGTGGCGTCCGCCAGCCCGGGTGAGCGCTGGCTCACGGTGCGCGAGCGCCTGCGCCGACCGCCCGACCAGGCCGCCGCGCTCCCCACGGAATCGAGGCTCGTGGGCGGCCGGGTTCGCACGGTGCCTACCCGGCAGGGCATCGCGTTCGTGCAGCCCTTCTACGCGTGGCGCAGCCAGGGAGCACCGGGGCTCTCGCGGGTGGCGATGCTCACCGCTGACTCGTTGAGCTACGGCGCGACCTTCGCCGACGCGGTGCGCCAGGCGCGGGGCGGACCGGCGCTGCCGGAGCTCGGTCCCACGGACTTCCGCGGGCGCGTGGCGGCCATCTACGCCCGCATGCGCGGCGCCCTGCGCATCGGCGATTGGAGCGCGTTCGGTGCCGCCTTCGACGAGTTGGGACGCCTGCTGGCGGCTCCCCGATGAGGGCTGTCCGCCCGGCCTGGCTCAGCTTGCCCGCCCCCTGGGGGCTGGGTAGGTTGCACGGCTGACCCTACCATGTCACACGGAATCTCGCGCACCGCGGTGGTCGCCCTTGGCGGGAACGCGCTCGCGCCCGCCAACCAGCGGTCCACCATTCACGACCAGTTCCGACACACGCGCGAGAGCCTCGCGCCCATCGTCGATCTCGTCCTCGACGGCTGGGGACTGTGCATCGTGCACGGCAATGGTCCGCAGGTGGGGGACGAGCTGCTCCGCAACGAGGAAGCGCAGGCCGAGCTGGCGCCGCTGCCGCTGGGCGTGCTGGTGGCCGGCACGGGTGGGTGGATGGGCTACATGATCCAGCAGTCGCTGCATAACGCCCTCCGGGACGTGGGCGTGGAGCGACTCATCGCGACCATCGTCACGCAGACGGTGGTGGACGCGGAGGATCCGGCCCTCCAGCGGCCCACCAAGTTCATCGGGCACGCCGTGAGCCCGGAGCGCGCGGCAGCGCTGCGGGCGGCGGGGCAGGAGGTGCGCCCCGACGGGCGCGGGCACCTGCGGCGCGTGGTGCCGAGCCCACGCCCGGTGGCCGTGCACGAGGTGGAGGGCGTGCGGCTGCTGCTGCGCAACGATGCCGTGGTGATCGCGTGTGGCGGCGGCGGTGCCCCGGTGCGCGAGGATTCGATGGGGCGGCTGGACGGGCTGGACGCGGTGATCGACAAGGATCTCGCCGCCGCGGTCCTGGCGCGGGACCTGGGGGCGGAGCTACTGCTCATCCTCACCGACGTGGACGCCGTCTACACGGGCTGGGGCACGGCGGCGCAGCGCGCGCTGCCGCGGCTCACCGTGGCGGAGGCCGAGGAGTTGGACGCCGGCGGAACGTTCGGCGAAGGCAGCATGGGGCCCAAGGTGCGGGCCGCCATCGAGTTCGTGCGTCGCACTGGTGGGCGCGCGATCATTACCGAGCTGAGTCGTGGGCGCGATGCCGTCCGCGGTGAGGCCGGAACGACCATCACTGCGGAGATTGCGTGAATATCCACGAGTATCAGGCGAAGGAGATCTTCCGCGCGCACGGCGTTCCCGTGCCGCCCGGCGAGATCGCCACCACGCCCGAGGAGGCCGAGGCGATCGCCACGCGCTACGGCAAGCCCGTCATGGTGAAGGCCCAGGTGCACGCGGGCGGGCGCGGCAAGGCGGGCGGGGTCAAGTATTGCCCCACGCCCAGGGACGCGCGCGAGAAGGCCAGCGCCATCCTCGGCATGGAGATCAAGGGGCTCACGGTGGAGCAGGTGCTCGTCACCGAGGCCGCCGACATCGCCAGCGAGGCCTACGTGGGCATCATCGTGGACCGCGCCACGCGCAAGCCGGTGTTCATGGTGAGCGCCGCCGGCGGAATCGACATCGAGGAAGTGGCCGCCTCCACGCCCGAGAAGATCCTCTACGTGCCGGTGGACACGCGCTACGGGCTGCGCGCGTACCAGGCGTCGCGCATGGGCTTCTTCCTGTACGAGGACGCCAAGCAGGCGCGCGCCGCCGGCAAGATCATGCAGCAGCTCTACGCCGCCTTCATGGCGAGCGGCGCGTCGCTCGCGGAGATCAACCCGCTCGTCGTGACGCCCACCGGCGAGCTCACGGCGGTCGACGGGAAGATGGTGATCGATGACAACGAGCTCGATCGCCGGCCCGAGGTCGAGGCGCTGCGCGACGACGCGTCCGAGGATCCGAGCGAGGTGGCGGCCCGCAAGGCCAACCTCACGTTCATCAAGCTCGATGGCAACGTGGGGTGCGTGGTGAACGGCGCCGGCCTGGCCATGGCCACCATGGACCTGGTGAAGTACTACGGCGGCGAGCCCGCGAACTTCCTGGACATCGGCGGCTCGTCCAACCCCGAGAAGGTCGTGAACGCGCTCCGCATCATCACCGCGGACCCCAGCGTGAAGGCGATCCTGTTCAACATCTTTGGCGGCATCACGCGCACCGACGACGTGGCGAACGGCATCGTGACCGCCACCAAGCAGAACCCGCTCAAGGTGCCGATCGTCATCCGCCTCACGGGCACCAACGAGGAGATCGCGGTGAAGATTCTGGAGGAGAATGGCTTCGCGGCCATGACGGACATGGATACCGCGGTGCAGAAGGCCGTGGCGCTCGCCACCGGGGGGGCCGCCAAGTGAGCGTCTTCATCGACAAGAGCACGCGCCTCGTGGTGCAGGGCATCACCGGCCGCGACGGCTCGTTCCACGCCCGGCAGATGATGGAGTACGGCACCCAGGTGGTGGCCGGCGTCACGCCGGGCAAGGGTGGTCAGCGCTTCGACGACACGGTGCCGATCTTCAACACCGTCGCCGAGGCGGTGCAGGAGACGGGTGCCAACACGAGCGTCATCTACGTACCGCCGATGTTCGCCGCCGATGCCATGATGGAGGCCGCCGACGCCGGCGTGCAGCTCATCGTCTGCATCACCGAGGGCGTCCCGGTGCTCGACATGACGCTGGTCTATCCGTTCGTGAAGGAGAAGGGCGCGCGCCTGCTGGGCCCCAACTGCCCCGGGCTCATCACCCCGGGCCAGTCCAAGGTGGGCATCATCCCGGGACGGATCTGCACGCCGGGCAGCGTCGGCGTCGTGAGCCGCTCCGGCACGCTCACCTACGAGGTCGTCTACCAGCTCACCCGCGCGGGCCTCGGCCAGAGCACCTGCGTCGGCATCGGCGGTGATCCCATCAACGGCACCAACTTCATCGACGTGCTCGCCGCGTTCGAGGCGGATCCGAACACCACGGCCGTGGCCATGATGGGCGAGATCGGCGGCACCGACGAGCAGGAAGCGGCGGTGTTCATCAAGGAGAACATGACCAAGCCGGTGGTCGGCTTCATCGCCGGCCAGACGGCGCCGCCGGGACGCCGGATGGGGCACGCCGGCGCGATCATCTCCGGCTCCTCGGGCACCGCGGCGGAGAAGATCGCCGCGTTCGAGGACGCGGGCATGGGCGTGGCCAAGCGGCCGATGGACTTCGTCGCCCTGCTCCAAGAGCGCATGTGAGGTTGGCCGACTGCGTGGCGGCCGACCGCATGGCCGTGCCGCTCCGGTCGACAACCCTGTCGGGGGCGGCCGAGGAGCTCGTGGAGCTCCTCGCCGCGTCCGGTCGGGTGCACGCCGTGGACCGGCTCCGCCAGCGCGTGGCCGAGGCCCGGCCCGAGGATCTGGTGGCGCTCGGCGATCGGGCGTTCCTGCTGCACTATCGCACCGATGCCGCCGACGACCTGATGGTCGCCATCGGCACGTCCCCCACGCCGCTCTGTCGCACGGTGGGGGAGAAGGAGCCGCAGTGCGCGCGCATCGTGCTGCTCGTCGTGGCGCCGCCGGGCATGGCCGCGCGCTACCTGCAGGTGGTGGGCGCGTTCGCCCGACTGCTCGCGCGCCCCGAGCGGGTGGCCGAGGTGCTGGCCCAGCCCGATGCGGAGTCGCTCGCCGCGCTCCCGTCGCTCGCCGAGGTCACCCTGCCCGCACAGCTCACGGTGCGCGAGATCATGAGCGAGAGCCCCTACACGGTGGCTCCCACGGCCACCCTGCGCGAGGCCGCGCGCCTCATGGAGCGTACCCGGGTGTCCGCGCTGCCGGTGGTGGACGAGGACGGCCGGCTGCTCGGCATGCTGGGCGATCGCGAGCTCATGCGCGAGCTCCTGACCCATTATCTTCAGCAGCTTCCGTCCGGACGCGGCTCGGCCGAGCCGGGCGGGGAGCGCACCGTCGATCGACCGGTGCGCGAGGTGATGAACCGGCAGGTGCTCGGCGTCTCGCCGGAGCAGCCGCTGGCCGACGTCGCGTCCATGATGACCAACAAGGACGTCGATCGACTCCCGGTCGTCCGCGAGGGCAAGCTGGTGGGCTTCCTGAGCCGCGGCGACATCGTTCGTAAACTTCTCGGATCCTGATCTCCGATGCCTGGAACCCGTACGCTCGCCATCATCAAGCCCGATGCCTTCGGCGCCGCCAAGGCGGGCAAGATCATCGCCCTCCTGGAGGAGGCCGGCTTTCGCGTGAAGGCCGCCCGCGCTCTGCACCTCACCAAGGCACAGGCCAGCGAGTTCTACGCCGTGCACCGGGAGCGCCCGTTCTACGGCTCCCTGGTCACCTTCATGACCTCGGGCCCGTGCATGCCGCTCGTGCTGGAGCGAGCCGACGCGGTGGCTACCCTTCGCCAGGTGATCGGCGCCACGGATCCCGCGGAAGCCGCCGAGGGCACGGTGCGCAAGCTGCACGCGGAGTCCAAGGAGCGGAACGCCATCCACGCCTCGGATTCCGATGACAACGCCGTGCGCGAAGTGGCGTTCTTCTTCGCCGAGACGGAGCTGGCCTGACGGACCGGCGGCGGCTGTCGGCGCGGGCGCCTAAATGGTGTCCGGGCGCCGACTTGATCGCCGTCCACCGGCGGAATAGATTGTCAGGCTATGCTGTCCTTTGACATCCGCACCCTCGCCTCGCAGGCCGCTCAGGTAGATGGCGTGCTCCTCCCCGACGATGACGTCTGGGAGGAGGGCGACCTCCGGCCGGTGGCTGGCGTGCACGTGACGGGCCGGATCTCGCCGGCCGGCACTGGGCGATTCTATTTCAGCGGGCGGCTCGACGGCCGGCTCGAGACGGAGTGCCGGCGCTGCCTCGCGGCGGCGGCGGCCGATGTCTCGGGCGACATGCACGCCGTGTTCGCCGACGTCGGCGACGTGGAAGTGGACGACGACCCGGACGTGTATCACCTGGACCCTCACTCGGCCGCGCTGGACCTGCGGCCCGCGGTGCGGGAACAGTGGCTGCTCGGTGCCCCCGCCTTCGTGGAGTGCCGGCCAGACTGCAAGGGACTGTGCCCCACCTGTGGCGCGGACCTCAATGCGGGGCCATGCTCATGCGAGCCGGCCACCGAACATCGCTGGGACGCGCTGCGGACTCACCGCGCGGATCCGTCCTGAGCGGCACGAACTTCAACGCAGACATTCTCTCATGGCCGTCCCGAAGCGCCGCACCTCCAAGCGGAAGAAGCGCGCCCGCAACACGCACAAGGTTGCGCCCGCGATCGCGATCCAGCAGTGCCCCCAGTGCCAGGCGCCCAAGCGCCCGCATCGTGTGTGCAACGAATGCGGGTATTACGCCGGTGAGCAGCGAGTAGCCGCCCAGGAAGCCTGACCTTGGCGCGCATCGCCTTGGATGCGATGGGGGGCGACTTTGCCCCCCGGGCGACGGTCGCCGGCGCGCTGCTCGCTCTCTCGGAGCTGGCTGACGAACATGTGATCGAGCTCGTCGGACGCTCCGACGTCATCCAGGCGATGCTCGATGAATTGACTCGTGGCGAGTTCGCGGCATCCGCCGCGGCCGCCCGCGGGCGCATCCACATCGTGGAGGCGCCCGACGTGGTGGAGATGTCGGAGAAGCCGACCAACGCGTTGCGCAACAAGCCGAACAGCTCCATGCTGGTCGGCCTGCGGCGTCACGCCGAGGGCGTCGTGCAGGCGTTCGTCTCCGCCGGCAACACCGGCGCGCAGATGGCCGCCTCCACCGTCATGCTGCGGCTCGCGCCGGGCCTCACCCGCCCGGCCATCGGCACGCTCTTTCCCACCGCGGGTCAGCCCGTGCTGGTGCTCGACGTGGGCGCCAACGTGGACTGCTCGGCGGAGGAGCTGGTGCAGTTCGCCCGCATCGGCGTCGTCTACGCCGAGGACATGCTCGGCCGCCAGTCGCCGGTGGTGGGGCTGCTCAGCATCGGCGAGGAGGCGGGGAAGGGGAACGCCGCGGTCAAGGAGGCGAATCAGCTGCTCGCCGCCATGCCGGGCCTCAACTTCCAGGGCAACGTGGAGGGGCGCGACCTGGCGAACGGCGCCAGCGACCGCGGCCCGTTCGACGTGGTGGTCTGCGACGGCTTCGTGGGCAACGTGGTCCTCAAGTTCTACGAGGCCATGGCGCCCCTGGTCATCAGCATGGTGGGCGAGAGCACCGGGATGGACCGCGCGGCGTTGGACGCGGCGTTCCGGCACCTGGACTACTCGGAGCATGGCGGTGCGCCCCTCCTCGGCGTTCGCGGCGTGAGCATCATCTCACACGGCAAGTCGTCACCCCGCGCGATCATGAACGCGCTCAAGGTCGCGGCCCGGGCGGTGGAGAGCCGTCTCGCCGAACACGTGACGCGGCGCCTGGGCGCCGACACGGAGGCAGTAGCGTGACGACGCGACCATTCGCCTTTCTCGCCGGCACGGGCCACGCCGCGCCCGAGCGGGTCATGACCAACCATGACTTCGGCGCCATCGGGATCGAGACATCCCACGAGTGGATCATGGAGCGCACCGGCATCGCCGAGCGGCACATCGCCGGCGAGGGCGACAGCACGTGCTCCATGGCCACGGCGGCGGCGCGACAGGCCATGGAGCAGGCGGGCGTCCAGGCCGGCGAGCTCGATACCATCATCCTGAGCACCGCGACCCCCGACCGCCTCCTGCCGGCCACCGCCGTGGACGTCCAGGCGCAGCTCGGCGCCACGCGCGCCGCCGCGTTCGACGTCTCGGCCGCGTGCTCGGGATGGCTCTACGGTCTGATCGCGGCCGAGGGCCTCCTGGCCGCCGGCAGCGCCGAGACGGTGCTCGTGGTGGGCTCGGAGAAGATGAGTGCCATCGTGGACTGGACCGACCGCTCCACGTGCGTCCTCTTCGGGGATGGCGCCGGGGCGGCGGTGCTCACGCGCGCCAACGGCAACCGCGGCATCCTGTCGTCCTTCATGCGCAGCGACGGCACGCTCGCCGAGCTGCTCTACCGGCCGCACGGCGGCGCCTGCATGCCGCTGTCCGAGGAGGTGCTGGCTGGACGCACGCACTTCGTGAAGATGGCGGGCCGCGAGGTGTTCAAGCATGCGGTGCGCTCCATGTCCGAGGCCTGCGACCGCGCACTCGACAGCGCGAAGCTCACCGGGACCGACGTGGACCTGATGATTCCCCACCAGGCCAACGTGCGCATCATCGAGGCCACCGCCAAGCACGCGAGCATCGGGATGGATAAGGTGTTCGTGAACGTGGACCGCTTCGGCAACACCTCCTCGGCCTCCATTCCCATCGCGCTCGACGAGGCCATCCGCCAGGGCCGGGTGGGCGAGGGCTCCACGGTGTTGCTCACCGCCTTCGGCGCCGGCTTCACGTGGGCATCCATGGTCGTGCGGCTCTGACCATGGATCTCGTGCTTCTCTTTCCCGGCCAGGGCTCGCAGCGCCCCGGCATGGGGCGGGATCTTGCCGAGGCGCATCCCGCGGCGCGCCAGGTGTTCGAGCAGGTGGATGCCGCGCTGGGCGTGGCGCTCAGCACCCTCTGCTTCGACGGACCGGCCGACGAGTTGACGCTCACGCACAACGCGCAGCCGGCGCTCCTCGCGCACGGCGCCGCCGTGTGGGCGGTCACGGCGCCGACGCTCGGGCCCTGCGTGCGCGCGGCCGCCGGGCATTCGCTGGGCGAGTTCACGGCGTATCATGCGGCGGCCAGCCTCACGCTGGAGCAGGGCGCCCGCCTCGTGCGCCGCCGCGGAGAGCTGATGCTCCGCGCGGGCGAGGATCGTCCCGGCACCATGGCCGCCATCCTGGGTGACCTCACGCGGCCCATCGAGGCGATCTGCGCCGAGGCCTCGGCGGTGGGTGTGGTGGTGCCGGCCAACGACAACTCGCCCGGCCAGCTCGTGATCTCCGGCGAGGTGGCCGCCGTGGAGCGCGCGATGGAGCTGGCAAAGGCGGCCGGCGCACGGCGCACCGTGCCGCTCACCGTGAGCGGCGCGTTCCACTCGCCCCTCATGGCCGCCGCCGCAGCCGAGCTGCGGAACGCTCTCGCCGCCGCGCAGCTCGCGCCACCGTCCTTCCCGGTCTACTCGAACGTCACCGCGCAACCGGTGACCGATGCTGCAGTTGCGCTGGATCTGCTCTACCGGCAGCTCACCGCGCCCGTGCGTTGGACGGAGGAGGTGCGCCAGCTCGCCGCCGCCCATCCCGACGCGCTGTTCGTGGAAATGGGCCCGGGTAACGTGCTCACCGGGCTTGTGAAGCGCATCGCCCCCACCGTCGCCACGGCCACCTGCGGCACCGCCGCCGAGGTGGACGCACTCCTCGCCCGCGTCGCCCGATGAAGATCGACCTCTCCGGCCGGACCGCCGTCGTCACCGGCAGCACCCGCGGCATCGGCCGCGCCATCGCCGAAACGCTCACGGCGGCCGGCGCCCAGGTGGCCGTGGTTGGCCGCGACCTCGAGCGGGCACAGGAGGCGGCAGGCCAGATCGGAGGCGGAGCCCGCGGCTTCGCCTGCGACGTGGCCGACGTCGCGCAGTGCGCCCAGCTCATCGCGGACGCCGAGCAGGCCTTCGGCGCCGTGGACATCCTGATCAACAACGCCGGCCTCACGCGCGACAACATCCTGCTGCGTCTGAAGGACGACGATTGGGACGCGGTGATCGACGCCAACCTGCGGGGCGCCTTCGTCACCACCCGCGCGGCGGTGCGCGGCATGATGAAGCGCCGCTGGGGGCGCATCGTGAACGTGGCCAGCGTTGTCGGAATCACCGGCAACCGCGGCCAGTCCAACTACGCCGCCAGCAAAGCCGGGCTCATCGGTTTCACGAAATCGGTGGCCAAGGAGTTCGCCTCGCGCAACGTGCTCGCCAACGTCGTGGCGCCGGGGCTCATCGGCACCGACATGACGGCGGCCATGAGCGCCGAGGCGCAGGACGCCATGAAGTCGCAGATTCCCCTGGAGCGCGTGGGGACGCCGGCTGACGTCGCCGGCGCCGTGCTCTTCCTGACGTCAGATCTGGCGTCCTACGTCACGGGTCAGGTCCTCGTCGTTGACGGCGGCATGGTGATGTAACCGCCGGGCCCGCGTTGCTATTATTCTGTCTGCACCCAACTCCCACCACCCTAGAGGCACGGTCATGGCCGATCACTCAGCGAAGGTCAAGGATATCATTGAGAAGGAGCTCGGCGTCGAGCGCGAGAAGCTCACGGGCGACGCGAGCTTCATCGAGGATCTGGGCGCGGACAGCCTGGACATCGTCGAGCTCGTGATGGAGTTCGAGAAGGAGTTCAACATCGATATCCCGGACGAGGATGCGGAGAAGCTCCGCACCGTGGGTGATGCGCTCGCGTACCTGAACGAGAAGGTCGGGAGCTGATGAAGCGACGGGTCGTCGTCACCGGTCTCGGTGCCATCTCGCCCGTCGGCAACGATGTGGCGACGACCTGGCAGGCCCTCATCGAGGGACGGTCCGGGGCCGCGCCGATCACGCACTTCGATACGTCCACGTTCCCGGTGCGCTTCGCGTGCGAGGTGAAGGGCTTCGATCCGCTCATGTACATGGAGCGCAAGGAGGCCAAGCGCGCGGACGTCTACACCCAGTTCGCCGTGGGCGCCGCCGTGCAGGCGATGACCGACGCGGGGCTGGCCAACGGCACCGGCTATGACCCCGATCGTACGGGCGTCATCGTGGGCAGCGGCATCGGGGGGCTCAAGAGCTTCGAGGAGCAGCACGACGTCTTCCGCGAGCGCGGCGCCTCCAAGATCTCGCCGTTCTTCATTCCGATGTTCATCGCGGACATCGCGGCGGGCATCGTGTCCATGCGGTTCAACTGCCGCGGGCCCAACTACGCCACCGTGTCGGCGTGCGCCACCAGCGCCCACGCCATCGGCGACGCGTTCCGCACCATCCAGTACGGCGATGCCGACGTCATGCTGTGTGGTGGCGCCGAGGCCACGGTCACGCCCATGGCCATCGGCGGCTTTGCGAACATGAAGGCGCTCTCGGAGCGGAACGAGTCGCCCGAGACGGCGTCGCGGCCGTTCGACGCCACGCGCGACGGCTTCGTGATGGGTGAGGGCTCGGCGGTGCTGGTGCTCGAGGAGCTGGAGCACGCCCGGCGCCGCGGCGCCCACATCCACGCCGAGATCGTTGGCTACGGCGCCACCGGTGACGCGTATCATCTCACCGCGCCCGCGCCCGACGGCGAGGGCGCGCAGCGCGCCATGCGCCGCGCCATGGCCGATGCGGGCCTCGGCCCGGCGGACATCCAGTACGTCAACGCGCACGGTACCTCCACCCCGGCCAACGACCTGAACGAGACCAAGGCCATCAAGGCGGTGTTCGGCGAGTATGCCGCGGGCCTCAACGTGAGCTCCACGAAGTCCTGCACCGGCCACATGCTCGGTGCCGCCGGCTCGCTGGAGTTCGTGGCGTCTGCGCTGGTCGTGCAGAAGGGCGTGATCCCGCCCACGATCAACTATCGCGAGGCGGACCCGGACTGCGACCTGAACTACACGCCCAACGTGGCGGTGCAGCGGGACGTGGATGCGGTGTTGAGCAACAGCTTCGGCTTCGGCGGCCACAACGTGGCACTCGCCGTGAGGCGGTTCCGCGACGCCTGATATGCGCCCGTACGCGTCCAGCGGGGCACATGCCGCCCGATGATGCGTCGCGGGCCACCGCGCCGCTCGGCGTACGCGTGGGAGTCGGCTACGACTCCCACCGCTTCGCGCCGGGTGGCCCCATGGTGCTCGGCGGCGTGCGCGTGCCGTCGGACGTCTCGCTCGTGGGCCACTCCGACGCGGACGCCATCGCCCATGCGGTGACCGACGCCGTGCTGGGGGCGGCCGGGGCCGGTGACATCGGCGAGATGTTCGCCGACACCGATCCCGCCAACCGCGGCCGCGACTCCATCGAGATGCTGGCCGCCGCGGTGGCGCGCGTGGCCGGGCGCGGCTGGGTGGTGGGGCAGGTGGACATCACCGTGGTCGCCGAGAGGCCGAAGATCGGCCCGCACCGCGAGGCGATCCGCCAGCGGCTCGCGCCGGTGCTCGGCGTGCCGCCGGACTGCGTGAGCGTGAAGGGCAAGACCAACGAGGGAATGGGCTGGATCGGGCGCGGCGAGGGCCTCGGCTGCATCGCCGTGGCCACCCTCGTGCGGGCGCCGGCGGAGTAGTGATCGAGAGCATCTTCGCCTGGCTCACGGCGCTTCCGCCGTGGGCTCTCTACGCCTCCCTGGCCGCGGTCGCGGCCATCGAGAACATCTTCCCGCCCTTTCCGGCGGATACCATCGTGGCGTTCGGCGCGTTTCTGGCCGCGCAGGGCGAAGCCTCGCTCGCAGGCACCGTGGCCGCCACGTGGGTGGGCAACGTGGGCGGCGCGCTGATCATGTACTCGCTCGGCCGGCGACTGAGCGGGCCGGAGCTCCGGCGCCGCCTCGAGCGGTTGGGGGGCGGGGGATCGGTGGAGCGCTTCGGGGGGCTCTACGAGCGCTACGGGATCGCGGCGCTCTTTCTGAGTCGGTTCCTGCCCGCCGTGCGCGCCGTGGTGCCGCCGCTGGCCGGAGCGCTGCACATCCCGGCGCTCCGCTTCACCGTCATCGTCGCCGCGGCCTCCGCCATCTGGTACGGCGGCGTGGCCGTGGTCGCGTACCGCGTGGGCAGCAACTGGACCGAGCTGCGCGCGGCCCTGGGCTCCATGGGTCGTTGGACCGGCGGCGCGGCGCTCGCCATCGTGCTCGTGGCTGTCGCCGTGGTCGTGTGGCGACGTCGCGCCAGCCGTGCGGCGCATGGCTGAGCCGGCCGACGTCACCCCCGGGCTCCCCGCCGAGGCCATTCCGCGCGCCTTCCTGCTGGAGTCGTTCGGGGACTTCCTCGCCCTCGAGCAGGGAGCGGCGCCCAACACGTCCGCCGCGTACGCGCGCGACGTCGCGCGCCTGGCGCAGTTCGCCATGATCACCGGGGCCCGCGCGCCCACCGAGATCACCGCGCGCACCCTGCGGGACTTCGTCTATCACCTCAAGGATCTCGGCCTCGCTCCCACGTCCATCCGGCGTGGCATCTCCGCCGTGCGCACCTACTATCGCTTCCTGCTGGCCGAGGGGCACGTGGTGCGCGACCCCAGCGAGCGGCTCGATGCGCCCAAGCGCGGCCGCACGTTGCCCGACGTGCTCTCGGCCGAAGAGGCGGCGCGACTGCTGGCCGCGCCATCGCTGGACGAGCCGCTGGCATTTCGCGACCGCGCCATGCTGGAGCTCGCGTACGGGGCGGGGCTCCGGGTGTCGGAGTGGATCGGGCTCGCCGTCAGGGACGTGCTGCTCGATGACGGGCTGCTGCGCGTGTTCGGGAAGGGGAACAAGGAACGTCTCGTGCCCATCGGCCGCTCGGCCATCGGCGCGGCGGCCATCTACCTGCGGGAGCTGCGGCCGCGCCTGGAGCGGGGGGCAGGGCAGGGCATCCTCTTTCTCAACGCCCGCGGCGAGCCGCTCACCCGGATGGGCGCCTGGAAGATCCTCCGGAAATACGTCGTGCTCGCGGGCATCGAGAAGCACGTGTCGCCCCACACGCTGCGCCACAGCTTTGCCACGCACCTGCTGGAAGGCGGCGCCGATCTGCGGGCGGTGCAGGACATGCTCGGCCACGCCGACATCTCCACCACGCAGATCTACACCCACGTGGACCGGGAGTACCTGCGCTCGGTTCACAAGCAGTTCCATCCTCGCGGCTGAGGGGGCCCAGTGGCGCGCGTTCTGGTGATCGACAACTACGACTCGTTCACGTACAACCTCGTCCAGCTGCTCGGCGCGCTGGGCGCCGAGCCCGTGGTGCATCGCAACGACGCGATCACGGTGGAGGAGGTCGGTGCGCTGCGACCCGACGCGATCGTCCTCTCGCCTGGCCCCTGCACGCCGAGCGAGGCGGGGGTGACCGTGCCCGTGGTGCAGCGCTGGGGCGCGAGCATCCCCATGCTCGGCGTGTGCCTCGGCCATCAGTCCATCGGCGAGGCGTATGGCGGCCGCGTGGTGCGGGCAGGCCAGGTGATGCACGGCAAGACGTCGGACATCGAGCACGACGGCACGGAGCTGTTCGAGGGGCTGGCCTCTCCGCTCTCCGTGATGCGCTATCACTCGCTGGTCGTGGAGCCCACCTCGCTGCCGGCGGCGCTCCGCGTGCTCGCCACCGCGCGCGACGATCCATCGGAGATCCACGCCATGCGGCATCGGGAGCACCCCGTGTGGGGCGTGCAGTTCCACCCGGAATCCATCGGCACCGCCGGCGGCGCGCAGTTGCTCGGCAACTTCCTGCGGCTCGCCGCGTGCGCCACGCCCTGAGACGAGCCCGCGCGCGCCTCGTGCCGGCGGCGCTGCCGCTCTCGGTGTTGATGCTCGCGCTGCTCACGGCGCCCGCCGCCCGCGCGCAGTCGCGCGCCGTGGTGCCGGACTCCGAAACCCACGCGTCGAGCGCGCTGTTGCGGCAGCTGCTCGCCCGTCCACACCGGTTGATCCCGACTGTCGTGGGCGAGATCACCTCGGTTCCCCGTCACGTGGCCAGCGACCGGTCTCTGGTCGCGGTCGACGGCGACCTCGCCGTCGCCGGCCGAGTGAACGGCGACGTGATCGTGGTGAACGGAGATCTCTACCTGCGCCCCGGCGCCAACATCTCCGGTCGCGCGGTGGCGGTGGGCGGCGCTGTGTACCCGTCCATCCTGTCCCGCGTGGACAGCGGCGTGACGGCGTTGCCCGACGACAGCATCACCGTGGATCGTCGGGGCGACCTGCTGGTGCTCGGTCGACGCGACCGTGATCGCCCACCGATGCCGGTGTTCTCGCTGCCCACGGCGGGCGATGTCCGCCTGTTCGGCTACACTCGCGTGGACGGACTCGTCCTGCCCGTCGCGCTGCTCGTGCAGACGCCCGATGGTCGGCTCGTCGTGGAACCGCGCGCGACGTACCGATCGCAGCTCGGCACCGTGGACCCCACGCTCGCCGCGACGTTCCGGGTGACGCCGCGCCTCACCCTGCACGCGGTAGCCGAACGCGGGACGTACACGAACGAGCTCTGGGCGCGCGGCGATCTCCGGAACGGGGTGGCGACGTTCCTGCGAGGCCGCGATGTCCGCAATTACTACCGCGCCTCCGCGGCATCCGCGGAGCTCACGCTGCAACAGCGGGCCGGCGCGTGGACGCTGTCGCCCAGCATCGGCACGCTCGCGGAGCGTGCCTCGTCGGTAGGGCGGCGCACAGTGCACGGCTCCGTGCCGTTCACCTTGTTCGGGCGCGACGACCCACTGGGTATCCGACGCCCGAACCCGGCCGTCGACGAGGGTGACATCGTCTCCGGCATCGCTGCGCTGCGCGCGGAGCGCGCCGGTGCCGGCTCGCGCGTGCGCGGCGTGGTGCGGGTGGAGCTGCCATTCCAGGCCCCGGGCGACAGTCGATTCACCCAGGTGATCGCCGAGACGGAGCTGCTGGTGCCCACCCTCGGCCGGCAGAGCATCGTCGCGCTCGTGCACGGTGTGCACACGTTCGGTGATACGCCGCCGGCGCAGCGCTTTCACGCCCTCGGCGGCCGCGCCACGATTTCCACCCTGGAGGCCCCGGTGCTCACCGGCGACCGGCTGTTCTACGCCGCGGCGAGCTATCTCTATCCGCTGTCGCGCCCCGATCTGCCATTCGTCGGTGCGCCGGTGCTGTCCCTGCGCTACGCGGTCGGGTCGGCGGGCGTGGGCACGCTCCCCGAGCTGGTACAGAACGTGGGTCTTCAGGTGGGGGTGATCGGCCTCCGGGTGGGAGTCGTGGTGGATCCCGCCGTAGGCGATCCGCAGTTCGATGTGCTCTTCTCGCTGACGCCGTAGGCGGAGCCTGCGCGCACTCGCCGCCATCACCGCGGGCATCGGAATGCTTTGCGCCGAAGCCCCGCTGGTGATACATTTACTGGCGTGAATATTGCGTACGCCGCCCGCCTGTCCGCGACCGCCGAGTGACCATTCTCGCCGTGCTCCCGGCGCGCCTCCAGGCCACCCGGCTCCCGCGCAAGCCGCTCCGGCTGCTCGGCGGCCAGCCGCTCATCCTCCGCGTCTGGGAGCGCGTGAGTGACCTGGGCCTCTTCGACGACGTCGTGATCGCCACCGACAGCGCCGAGGTGGCCGAGGTGGTGGCGGAGAGCGGCGCCCGCTGCGTTCTCACCAGCGACCGCCATCCCTCGGGCACCGACCGGGTCGCCGAGGTCGCGGCCCATCCCGAGTTCGCCGGTGTGCGGGCCATCGTCAACGTCCAGGGCGACGAGCCGTTCGTGAGCGCCGAGGCCATCCGCGCGGCGCTGGACATGGTGATCGACCGCGGGTTTCCCATCGGCACCGTGGCCGCGCCCGCGTCCCCGGACACGCTCGCGCGCCCGGAAGTGGTGAAGGTGGTGGCTGCCGACGATGGGCGAGCGCTGTATTTTTCACGCGCCGGCATTCCGTTCGTGCGTGAGGTGGGCGACGCGCCCGAGCGCGACCGGCTCGTGCGCCAGCACCTCGGCGTCTACGCCTACACGCCGGACGCGCTCGCCCGCTGGGTACGGCTCGCCGAACATCCGCTGGAGCGCATCGAGCGCCTCGAGCAGCTTCGCCCACTGGCGGCCGGCATGGCCATCGGGGTGGGCGTGGTGACCGAAGTTCCGGAGCGCGGCATCGATACCGAAGACGACCTCGTGCGGGCGAACGCCCGCTGGACCGACAGAACCGCGGGACGGACCTGATGCAGAAGCCAGCAGCTAGCAAGCACGCCACGAAGTACATCTTCGTCACCGGCGGCGTCGTCTCCTCGCTCGGCAAGGGGATCGCCGCCGCCTCGCTGGGGCGCCTGCTCGTCGAGCACGGGCTCCGGGTGACCATGATGAAGTTCGACCCGTACCTGAACGTGGATCCGGGTACCATGTCGCCCTTCCAGCACGGCGAGGTGTTCGTCACCGACGACGGCGCCGAGACCGACCTGGACCTGGGCCACTACGAGCGCTTCATCGACCGGCCGCTCTCGCAGTCGAACAACGTCACCACGGGGCGCATCTACCTCAACGTGATCAGTCGGGAGCGGCGCGGCGAGTATCTGGGCTCCACCGTGCAGGTCATTCCGCACATCACGGACGAGATCAAGGCCGCGATGAAGCGGCTCGGTCCGGATAACGACGTGGTGATCGTGGAGATCGGCGGCACCGTGGGCGACATCGAGTCGCTGCCGTTCCTCGAAGCCACCCGCCAGTTCCGCCGCGAGATCGGGCGCGACAACGCGATCTTCATCCATCTCACCCTCGTGCCCTACATCGCGGCCGCGGGCGAGGTGAAGACGAAGCCCACGCAGCATTCGGTGCGCGAGCTGATGGAGATCGGAATCCAGCCCGACATCCTCATCTGCCGCGCCGAGCAGGCGCTCTCGGACGAGGTGAAGCGCAAGATCGCGCTGTTCTGCAACGTGGAGTTCGGCGCGGTGATCGAGAGTCGCGACGTGCCCACCATCTACGAGATCCCGCTGCGCTTCCACGAGCAGGGGCTGGACCTGCGCGTGCTGCAGCGCCTGGACCTCCCGGTGGGCGAGCCGGACCTCTCGGCCTGGCGCGACATCGTGCACCGGATCGTGGAGCCGGCCAGCACGCTCCGGATCGCCGTCGTCGGCAAGTACACGGACTACGTGGACAGCTACAAGAGCGTGCAGGAGGCGCTCATCCACGGCGGCGTGGCCAACGACGTGGGCGTGCAGATCGACTGGCTGTCCAGCGATCGCTTCCCCGATGCCGACGCGGCGCGCGAGCTGCTGTCCGGCTACGACGGCCTGCTGGTACCCGGCGGCTTCGGCGTGCGCGGCGTGGAAGGGATGCTCGAAGCCATCCGCGCGGCGCGCGAGACCCGGCTGCCGTTCTTCGGGATCTGCCTCGGCATGCAGACGGCCATCATCGAGTTCGCACGCGCGGTGGCCGGGCTGGACGACAGCCATTCCAGCGAGTTCGCGCCCGAGTGCGCGAACCCCGTCATCTCGCTCATGGAATCGCAGCAGCACGTGACGGACATGGGCGGCACCATGCGGCTGGGCGCGTACCTCTGCCGGCTGCAGCCCGGCTCCCTCGCCGCGGCCGCGTACGAGGCCGCGGAGGTCTCGGAGCGGCACCGGCACCGGTACGAGGTGTCCAACCGCTACCGCGAGCTGCTCACCGAGCACGGCCTGCGCCTGAGTGGTCTGTCGCCCGACGGCTCGCTCGTGGAGATCGTGGAGCTCGTGGACCATCCGTGGTTCCTGGGCTGCCAGTTCCACCCGGAGCTCAAGTCGCGGCCCACGCGCGCGCACCCGCTGTTCGCCGCGTTCGTGAAGGCCGCGGCCGCACATCGCGACGGGCGCGAGCAGGCTCCGCGCGCGCGCATGCTCGCCGAATCGGTTCGCTGACGTGCCGACGCTCTTTCCCGCAGATCGCGTGTTCCTGATCGCCGGTCCCTGTCAGCTCGAAGGACACGAGCTCAATCTGCGCGTCGCCGAGCACCTGGCGCGGCTGGGCGAGCGCGTGCCCGGTGGCGTGGTGTTCAAGGCGAGCTTCGACAAGGCGAACCGCTCCAACCCCGGCGCCGCTCGCGGCCCCGGGCTGCAGGAGGGGCTCGAGCGTCTGGCGCGCGTCAAGGCGGAGACCGGCCTGCCGGTGCTCACCGACGTGCACCTGCCCGAGCAGTGCGCGCCGGCCGCCGAGGTGGTGGACGTGCTGCAGATTCCCGCCTTCCTCTGCCGCCAGACGGATCTGCTGGAAGCGGCTGGCGCCACCGGCCTCCCGGTGAACGTGAAGAAGGGCCAGTGGATGCACCCCGAGGGGATGCGCGGGGCGGTGCGCAAGGTGCGGAGCGCCGCGCCCACGGCCACCGAGGTGGCGGTGACCGAGCGCGGCACCTTCTTCGGCTATGGAGACCTGGTGGTGGACATGCGTGCCTTCGCGCGGCTGCGCGCGGCGTGCGACGCGCCGGTGATCTTCGACGCCACGCACAGCGTCCAGCGTCCGGGGCAGGGCGCCGAGGGCGCGAGCGGCGGTGCGCGCGAGTTCATCCCGCCGCTCGTCTACGCCGCCATGGCAGCCGGCGCCGACGGCCTGTTCTTGGAGACCCACCCGGATCCGGACTGCGCGCCCAGCGATGGCCCGAACATGGTGCCGCTGGATCGTTTGGACGACCTCGTGCTGCGGGCGGTGGACGTGTGGCAGCAGGTGCGCCGATGATCGACATCGCGCTGGCGCGGCGCATCCGCATCGTGGGGCTGGACGTGGACGGCGTGCTCACGGACGGCGGCATCTACCTGGGTGAGGTGGCGGGCGCGGCCATGGAGTTCAAGCGGTTCGACATCCAGGACGGCATCGGCGTCAGCTTCCTGCGCGCCGCCGGGTTGCGCGTGGCGATCGTCACCGGACGGGTGTCGGAAGCCGTCCGCCGCCGCGGCGCGGAGCTGCGCGTGGACGACGTGGTGCAGGATCCGCTGGCGCGCAAGCTTCCCGCGTTCGAGGCGCTCCTCGACCGATACGGTATCGGCATGGACGAGGCCGCGTTCGTGGGCGACGACCTGCCCGACCTGGGGATCATGCGGGCCGTGGGCCTGCCCGTGGCCGTGGGCAACGCGACGGCGGAGGTGCGCGGCGTCGCCCGCCTGCAGCTGGACCGCACGGGCGGACGCGGCGCCGTGCGGGAGTTCGCCGAGCGGCTGCTGCGCGCGCGCGGGGAGTGGGACGCGCTCGTGGAGCAGTACGTGGTGGAGCTCGCTCGCCCTCTCGCGGACGTGCCCGGATGAGCGCGGCGACCGCAGTCGAGCGAGGGCGGCGAGTGTTGCGCATGGAACGCGAGGGCCTCGAGGAGACCGAGCGCCGCCTGGACGAGCGATTCGGCCTCGCCGTGGAGATGATCGCGCGTGCCCAGGGCCGCGTGATCGTGGCCGGCGTGGGCAAGTCCGGACTCGTCGGCCGCAAGATCGCCGCGACGCTCACCTCCACCGGCACCCCCGCCATGTTCCTGCACCCGGTGGAGAGCGTGCACGGTGATCTGGGCATCGTGGGCCCGTCGGACGTGGCGCTGCTCATCTCCAAGAGCGGCGAGACGGAGGAGTTGCTTCCGCTGCTGCAGCACCTCAAGCGACTCGGGGTCCGCACGATCGCGCTCACCTCGAACCTCGAGTCCACGCTCGCCCGCCACTGCGACGTCACGCTCGACGGCTGGGTGCGCGAGGAGGCCTGCCCGCACGACCTCGCGCCCACCACCAGCACCACCGTGGCGCTCGCGCTGGGCGACGCCCTTGCCGTGGCCCTGCTCGAGGAGAAGGGGTTCCGCCGCGAGGACTTCGCGCGGCTGCACCCCGGCGGCTCGCTCGGTCGCCAGCTGCTCACCACCGTGTCCGACGTGATGATCGCCGACGATCTGCCGGTGCTGTCGCCGGAGTCCACGCTGCGCGAGGCGGTGGTGCAGCTGGCCGAGCGCCGCGGGATCGTGGTGGTGGCCAACGGGGAGGGCTACGTGCACGGCGTCTTCACCAGCGGCGACCTCACGCGGATCATGGAGCGGGAGGAGAACTTCTTCGGGATGCGGCTGGCCGAGGTGATGAACCGGGCCGCCAAGATGGCCGCGCCGGACGAGCTCGCGAGCGCCGTGGTGCACCGCATGGAGAAGCACGGGATCATGGCGATGCCCGTGGTGGCCGCGGACGGCCAGTTGCTGGGCGTGGTGCACCTGCACGACATGATGCGCGCGGGGGCCGCATGAGCGGGCGGCGCATGGTGATCGGCGCGCTCCTCGCGGCTGCCGCGGTGCTGGCCGGCTGCTCGGATACCACGCCCCCGGTGGCGGCGGCGGGCACCCTGGCCGATTCCGCGGACCAGGTGCTCAGCGTCGTGCGGGTGGCGCTGCACAACGAGGGGCTCCAGCGGGGGCGGCTCACCGCCGACACCGCGTTCGTCTTCGACGAGGGCACGCGCTTCGAGATGGTCGACGTGCACGTGACCTTCTTCAACGACATCGGCGCCCCCAATGGCACGCTCACGTCGCGCGAGGGTACGTACAACACGCGCGCCGGCACCATGGAAGCGCGCGGCAACGTGGTGGTCACCAACCCCCTGGGACGCCGGCTCGAGTCGCCGCAGCTCCGCTACGATCAGGCCCTGGACGAGATCTCGAGCGACAGCGCGTTCGTGGCCACCGAGCCGGACGGTCGGCGCATCGAAGGCGTGGGGTTCACGTCGGATCCGGACCTGAACAACATTCGCATCCGCAAGACGACGGGCGCCATCGGTGGCGCGTTCGTCATCCCCAACCAATGACCCGCTTCGGGATGCTCGCGCTCGTCGCCGCGCTGGTGAGCGGTGGCGCCACGGCGGCGGTCGCGCAGACGCCGGGCAGCCAGTGCATCCTCGAAGCCAGCCCCATTCCCGGCGGCAACGATTCCGTGGCCACCACGGCCGCGGTGCTGCCCAGCGGCAAGTACAACGTGTTCCAGGGCGGCGGCGTGCGCTACCGCTGTCAGGGCCAGGACGTCACGCTCGACGCCGACAGCACCGAGTACTATGGCGACCAGGCGGTGCTGTACCTCATCGGCAACGTGCACTACCGGGAGCCTCGGGCCAAGATCGACGCCGACCGGATGACGTACTTCCAGATCGAAGACCGCCTCGTGGCCGAGGGCAACGTGTACGCGGTGGACGCCCGCGGGTCGACCATGACGGGCCCGCGCGCGGAGCTCCTCCGCGCGCGCCCGGGACGGCCGCAGCGGCTGTCCGCCGACGGCCGCCCCACGCTCATCCTGATCGAGAGGGACTCCCTGGGTCGGCCCGAGGAGCCGGTGGATGTGGTGGCCGACCGCATCGTCACCGACAACGACAGCCTGGTCTACGCCGGCGGCGCCGTGCGCATCGGACGGCCCGACTTCACCTCGGCCAGCGACTCCGCCTATCTGGACAGCGGCCATGAGTTCGGGCGGCTCATGGGCCGCCCGTCCATCCAGGGCAGGGGTGAGCGCCCCTTCACCCTCTCGGCGCAGCTCATCGACCTGTTCTCGCGCAACCGGCAGCTCGAGCGCGTGATCGCCACCACGGCGGCCCGCGTCCTGAGCGAGGATACCGAGCTGACGTCGGACTCGCTCGACCTGCGGGTGGCCGGCAACGAGTTGCAGGAGGTGTTCGCATGGGGACCCGGGCGGGCGAAGGCCACGTCGCCGGATCGTACCATGATCGCCGACTCGCTGCACGTCGTGATGCCCGGCCAGCGCATCATGCGCATCGACGC
>DATANT010000164.1:0-11893 GCA_036266115.1 Gemmatimonadaceae bacterium
GCCGCCTCGATCGTGCGCCTCGTGTTCGGTGACGCGCTGCGCGTGACGGCCGGCGGCATCGCGGCGGGCCTGGCGATCGCGCTGGTGGGTGGCCGCTGGATCAGCGACCTGCTGTTCGACACGTCGGTGCGCGATCCGCTGGTGTTCGCCGCCGTCGCCGCCGCGCTGCTCCTCGCCTCGCTGGCGGCGGGCCTGGCCCCGGCACGCCGGGCGGCGCGGGTGAGCCCGATGGAGGCGATGCGCGGGGAGTGAGCGCGTGAGCCGGCCAGCGTCCCCAGCCACGACGTCCTCACTCTACCCCTTGACGCCTTAGGTATCCGCCCCCATCCTCCCCTATGAACCTTAGGGGAGGCAGATGCCGACCGATCTCGACCTGCTGCAGGGCACGCTCGACGTGCTCGTGCTCAAGACGCTGAGCTGGGGGCCGCGCCACGGCTACGCCATCGCGCGCTGGATCCGCGAGACCACCGCCGAGGAGCTCCAGATCGAGGAGGGCGCGCTCTACCCCGCCCTGCACCGCATGGAGCGCAAGGGCTGGATCGAGAGCGAATGGGGGCTCTCCGAGACCAACCGCCGCGCCAAGTTCTACCAGCTCACCACCGCCGGCCGGCAACAGCTCCGCGCGCAGACGTCCACCTGGACGCGCTACGTCTCGGCGGTGGGCAAAGTGCTCCAGCGAGCCTGACGGCGTCCCACCATGCCGCGCATCGCGGGCCTCCGTCGCGTCTTCCGCCTCTCCAG
The DNA here is from genome assembly GCA_036266115.1 of Gemmatimonadaceae bacterium. Taxonomy (GTDB): domain Bacteria; phylum Gemmatimonadota; class Gemmatimonadetes; order Gemmatimonadales; family Gemmatimonadaceae; genus DATANT01. The sequence continues at coordinate 742 of DATANT010000164.1, forward strand.
CCGGCGCGCCGCCGAGCAGGCGGTGGACGAGGAGATCGCCCTCCATCTCGAGCTGCTCGCCCAGGAGCTCGAGGAGCGCGGCTACTCGCCGGACGACGCCGCGGCCGAGGCCCGCCGCCGCTTCGGCGACGTCACCGCGGTGCGCGCCCGCTGCCACGCCCTCGCCGTCCAGCAGGACCACGCCACCCACCGCGCCGAGGCATTCCAGATGCTCCGCCAGGATCTCGCCTACGCCACGCGCCGGCTCGCCCGCGCGCCGGGCTTCACCCTCGTCGTGCTGCTCACGCTGGCGCTGGGCATCGGCGCCACCACGGCCATCTTCAGCGTGGTGAACGGCGTGCTCCTGCGCCCGCTCCCCTTCCCCGGGGCCGATCGCGTCGTGCGCATCTGGCCCTCCAACCCGGGCGCCGGCGTGGAGCGCGGCGTCATCTCGGTGACGGAGCTGGAGAACTGGGAGCGCGACCTTCGCGGTTTCGAGGCGGTGGGCGCCTTCAGCGCGATCGGCGCGGGCAACGTCTTCGGCGAGGGAGGCGCGGAGCCCATGTACGCCAAGACGGCGTACGTCTCGGCCGGCTTCTTCCCGGCGCTGGGCACGCAGGCCTACCTGGGACGCACGCTGCGCCCCGCGGAGCACGAGCTGGGCGCCAACCACGCGGTGGTGGTGAGCTACGGCTTCTGGCAGCAGCAGCTGGGCGGCGAGGCGTCGGCGGTGGGCCGCACGATACGCCTGGGCGGTCGTCCGTTCACCGTGGTCGGCGTCATGCCGCCGGCCTTCGACTTCCCGACGGCGGAGGTGGCGGTGTGGATGCCGAACAGCATCCTCACCGAGGACGACGTGGGAAGCGGCCGCCAGGCGCGCTGGCTGGATCTCGTCGCGCGGCTGCGCCCCGGCGTGACACCCGAGCAGGCCCGCGCCGACGTGACCGGCATGCTCCGCCAGCTCGCCGCCACCTACCCCGAGACCAACGCGGGCTGGACGGACGCCACCGTGCTCGGCGTGCACGAGTCCATCGTGGGCCGCGTGCGCACGGGACTGCTGGTGCTGCTCGGCGCGGTGGCGCTGGTGCTGCTCATCGCGTGCGTGAACGTGGCCAACCTGCTGCTGGTGCGCGCCACCAGCCGCGCCCGCGAGCTGGCGGTGCGCGCGGCGCTGGGCGCCGGCCGCGCGCGCATCGTGCGCCTCATGCTCACCGAGAGCCTGCTGCTGGCGGCGGTGGGCGGCGCGCTCGGCGTGCTGGCGGCGTGGTGGGGCGTGAAGGCGCTCGTGGCGCTCAGCGGCGAGTTCCTGCCGCGCGCGCTCGACGTGCGCATGGACGGCGGCGTGCTCGCCTTCGCCATCGCGGTCTCGCTGCTCACGGGGCTGGTGTTCGGGCTGTGGCCGGCGCTGCGCGCGTCGTCGCCGAGCCTCACCGACGGCCTCAAGGAGAGCGCGCGAGGCAGCACCGGGAGCGGCGGCACCAATCGCGCCCGCGGAACGCTCGTGGCGGCCGAGGTGGCGCTGGCGGTGGTGCTGGTGGCCGGCGCGGGGCTCATGCTCCGCAGCTTCGAGCGGCTGATGCAGGTGGACCCGGGCTTCGAGCCCGACCGGGCGCTGCTCGTGCGCTTCCAGATCGAGGGCGAGTGGGACGACCTCTCCGCCCAGCTGGCGCTCAAGCAGCGCGTGCTGGACCGCGTGCGCGAGGTGCCCGGCGTGGTGGCGGCGGGCGCCTCCACCTTCGCGCCGTTCACCGACGGCCGGGGCGAGCCCCGTCCGTTCACGGTGCCGGGCCAACCGCTGCCCGCGCCCGGTGAAGAGCCACGTCTCTCCATGCAGCCAGCAAGCCCCGGCTATCTGCGCGCGCTCGGCATTCCGTTGCTGGAGGGGGAGGACGTGGACGTTGCGGCCGGTGATACCACCGGGCGCGGGATGGCGGTGATCAGCCGCAGCATGGCGGAGCGCTTCTGGCCCGGGCGCAGCGCGGTGGGCGAGACGTTCATGATCGGCCGCATCCCCATGCGCGTGATCGGCGTGATGGGCGACGTGCGCGCGCAGCGGCTCGACTCGCTGGGCGGCTTCACGGCCTACGTGCCGGAGCGCCACATGCCGCGCAGCCACATGTCGATCATCGTGCGCACGGCGGGCGATCCGGCGCAGCTCATCGCGCCGGTGCGCACCGCCATCCGCGAGGTGTTGCCCAACCAGGCCATCCGCGAGATGATGCCGATGCGGGAGAAGCTCGCCGAGTCGGCGTCCACGCCGCGTTTCTTCACCGTGCTGGTGACGATCTTCGGCGGGCTGGCGCTGGTGCTCGCCGCGGTGGGGCTCTACGGGGTGGTCTCGTACGTCGTGAGCCAGCGGGAGCGCGAGATCGGGGTCCGCGTGGCGCTGGGCGCGCCGCCGAGCCAGGTGGTGGGGCTCATGCTGCGCCGCGGCATGACGCCGGTGCTCGCGGGGCTCGGCGTGGGGCTCGCGGCCGCGCTCGTGGCCACGCGCCTGCTGCGGACGCTGCTCTACGACACCAGCGCCACCGACCCGCTCACGTTCCTCGCGGTGGTGGCGCTGCTGGGCGGCGTGGGGCTGCTGGCGAGCTGGCTGCCGTCGCGCCGCGCGGCGCGCGTGGACCCCACGGTGACGCTGCGGGCGGACTGACCGCGCCGGGGGATGGCGGCACCGCCCGCCCTCCGGCGGACACTTCGCCGCCCGCCGGGGTTAACAATCAGGGTGTGGAGCGGCGCGCGCCGCCGGACGAACGTCGGCCGGCTGCTGGCCACGCGCGCCGTTCGGCGGCATCGTACCGGCCGACGCTCACCCCGACCCCCGATCCCGGCTCCCCATGCGCATCCTTCTCACCCTGCTCGCGCTCGCCCCGGCTGCCCTCGGCGCGCAGGACGCGTCGTCCGGGCTCCTCGTGGTGCTCAACAAGGCGGCGGCGAGCGCCTCGCTCATCGATCCGGCCACCGGCACCACCGTGGCCACGCTGGCCACCGGCACCGGCCCCCACGAGGTGGCGGTGTCGCCGGACGGCCGCTGGGCGGTGGTGGCCAACTACGGGGAATCCGGCGCGGGCGGGAGCACGCTCACCGTGCTGGACGTGCCGGCGCGGCGCGTGGCGCGCTCCATCGACCTGGCGCCGCATCGCCGTCCGCACGGCATCGCGTGGCTGCCCGACGGCCGGCGCGTGGCGGTGACGTCGGAGACCAGCCGCGCGGCGCTGATCGTGGACGTGGAGGCCGGCACCGTGGAGGCCACCATCCCCACCGGGGCGCAGGGCTCGCACATGCTCGCGCTGGCCCCCGACGGCCGCCGCGCCTACGTGGCCAACATCGGCTCGGGCAGCGTCACCATGCTGGACGTGGGCGCCGGCACGGCGCTGGCCACCACGCCCACCGGTGCCGGCGCGGAAGGCATCGACGTCTCGCCCGACGGCCGCGAGGTCTGGGTGACCAACCGCGAGGCGAACACGGTGATGGTGCTGGACGCGGCCACGCTGGCCGTGCGCGACACGCTGCAGAGCCCCGACTTCCCCATCCGCGTGAAGCTCACGCCGGACGGCCGCCACGCGCTGGTGAGCAACGCGCGCTCGGGCACGCTGCGCATGTTCGACACCCGCACGCGCCGGCCGGTGACCACGATCCCCATGACGTTCGACAGCACGCAGACGCGCGGCACCATGCTGGGCGACGCCACCGGCGGCGTGCCGATCGGCATCCTCATCGAGCCGGGCGGACGTCGCGCGTACGTGGCCAACGCCAACGCGGACGTGCTGACGGTGATCGATCTGGAGCAGCGCGCGATCGCCGGCTACATCTCCACGGGGCGCGAGCCGGACGGGCTGGGCTGGGCGCCCGCGCCGCCGCCGTGACGCGTCACGATCTCACGCACCGTCCGCCGTGGCATCGCGCATCACCGCCCGGTAGCGGCTGGGCGACATCCCCATGTGTCGCCGGAACACGTTGGAGAAGTGCGCCTGGTCCGCGAAGCCGGCCATCAGCGCCACCTCGCTGAGCGGGCTCCCGTTGCTGCGGAGCACGGCGGCGGCATGCTCCACGCGCAGGCGACGGATGCAGCCGCCCACCGTCTCGCCGTACGCCGCGCGAAAGCCGCGCGCCAGGCTCACCGGGTGCACGTCCACCAGCCGCGCCACGCCGGCCAGGGAGAGCGGCCCGGCATAGCCGTCGTGCACGATGTCGCGCGCCCGCGCCAGCCAGGGCGGCCGGCGGCCGCCCCGCGGCGCGTCGTCCCGTCGCGCCAGCGTGGCCAGCAGCTCCAGCAGCAGCCCCTCCACGGCCAGGGGCGCCGCGGCGTCGCGCACCAGCAGCTCGCCGTGCACGCGGTGCGCCACTTCCACCGCCGGCCCGCCCCGTAGCTGCAGCCGCTCCTCGAGCACCGCCGAGTAGGGGCGGAGCGCTTCGGCGCGCCAGGCGTCCACCTCGATCATGAGGCCCTGGCTGTCGCCCAGGTCGAACCGGTTCCAGTGGACCTCGCCGGCGGGCGTGACCTTGAGCGACGAGGGATAGCAGGTGATGGCATGCCCGCGCGAGAACTCGCGAAACGCGCCGTGGCGCGCCAGGCAGAGCGTGGCGCCGGCGTGGTGGTGGCGTGGGATCGCGCTGCCCGCGGCATGCTGCCCGGGGGTGATGGTGAAGCCGGGGATCCTGAGGACGTCCATGGCGGTCATCGCGTGTGCCGACCGAGCGGCGGCGAGTGGGAGCTCCGTCCCGATGCCGAGTGCTACCCAGGTGCTGGCCAACTGTTTCGCCCCCACCCTCGCCCTGCCCGCGGGCGGGGCGAGGATGGGGTGCTGGCGTGAAAAAGTCCAGGGCGCGGTGCGCCCCTCAGCCTCCCAGCACGCCGAACGCCAACCCGTACGCCACGGTCCCGGCCATCGTCGCCGACACGAGGCTCCGCTTGAGCCGGAATACCAGGACGGTCGTGGCACAGCCGATCAGGATCAGGGGGCGGTCGCGTGCGCCCGCGACGAGATCCGGCAGGACCGCGGCGATGAAGAGCGTCACGATCGCCGCGGGCCCGATGCTCTCCATTGCCCCGGTCAGGCGTGAGCTTCGTACCCCCGACATACCCCGGAGCCGAGTCGGCACGAATCTGAAGAGCCAGGTCCCCAGCCCGACCACCACCGCGACGATCACCAGATCGGTCCTCATGCCACCACCTCTGCCGGCGCTGGCCCGGCACGAGCGATCCCGGCCAGCGCCCCGGCGAGCATCCCCGCCAGGATCCCCGAGGTGATGTTGGCGGCGAGTGTGACCCCGACGCAGACCACGCCGGCCGTCGCCACAACGGGAACCTGCCTGCGGTTCAGGATCACGAGGAGGAGCGAGAGGAAGAGTGCCGGCAGCATGAAGCCGAGCGCCGCCTCCACGGCCGGATAGGCCGCCAGCGCACCGCCGCCGGCGAGCGCGCCCACCGCGGAACCACCGATCCAGGAGAGGTACGCAGCGGCCCCGAGCCCGAGCATCCACCGCTCGCTCCAGCCCTTCGAGCCTCCCGCAAGGAAGCCGATGGTCGTCGCGAAGACTTCGTCGGTCAGTCCGTACGCCCACGCCCATGCGTGCCGCGTCGGCGCCCGAGTGCCCGCACGGTCGAGGAGGGCAGGGCCGTACAGGACGTGGCGCAGGTTCATCGCGAGCAGGGTCACGATCGCAACCGCCGCAGCGGTCCCGCCCGATAGCAGCGTCAACGCCATGAACTGGCTGGCGCCGGAATAGATCACCACGGAGAGGAAGACCGCCTCGAGGGCGGAGAACCCGAGACCGGTGGCGGCAACGCCGAACGAGAACGCGATGGGGAAATAGCCGACGACGATCGGCACGCTGGCGCGGATGCCGTCCACCAGCGTCGCCTCGCCCGCCGCAGCGTTGTTGGCGGGCTCGGCAGCAGGACTGAGTTGTGTGTGGCTCACGAGACTACGGCACTTCCAGGCTTCGAGGCCGCGGACGTAGCCCGCGGCCGATGCATCAATGGCTGAGGTGAATACTGGATGCAATATAGTGACGCGCAGAGGCCGGCTGGAGACGAGCCGGAGTGGGGCGCTGTCCCATGACTTCACGGTCGAGCGTCCCAGAACTTCGTCACGCCAGCAGCGGGGTGACCTGCCCCTCGACGCGGCTACGCACGCACAAGAGCGCTACGCGCGTTCAAGACAACCGCGCGCCGCCGCCGCATCTGTGAGTTCGGCCATGGCCGCGGCAGGCTCGACGCTCGCGGCCGGCGCTCATCACCCCCGCGAGGTCCCACATGTTCAGTGCGCAGCTCTCTCGACCTTCATGGCGGATGCCCCGCCCGCTCGCCGCCGCCGGCATCGCCCTGCTCGGCGCCAACCTCGTCGCCTGCGGAGGCGGCGGGGACGGCGGCACCAGCCCGAACCCCCAACCGGTCCTCACCATCGTGCGGGCGACGCCCAGCGGCGACGCCCAGACTGGCGCGGCGGGCGCCGCGCTCGCCGATCCGCTCCGCGTGCTCGTCCGCCGCGACAACGTGCCGCTGCAGGGAGCGACGGTGGCGTGGAGCACGGCGAGCGGCGGCAGCCTGGCGCCGTCGACCACCACCACCGACGCGCAGGGCATCGCCGTGAGCGTCTGGACCCTCGGGCCCACCAGCGGAGCGCAGCAGGCCCAGGCCGCGTCCACCGGCGCCCAGGGCTCGCCGGTGGGCTTCGCCGCCACCGCCACCGGCGGCGCGCCCGCGCCCCAGGTGATCCAGGTGCAGAACAACCTGTTCGCCCCCGCGGCCGTCACCGTGACCGCCGGCACCACGGTGGAATGGCGGTGGTCGCAGGGCTCCGTGGGGCACAGCGTCACCTCCGCCCCGCCGCCGGGCTTCACCGGCGAGCCGGCGCTGCACAGCGCGCCGTTCTCGCACACGTTCACCTTCACCCAGCCGGGCACCTACGTGTACTACTGCTCGGCGCACGGCTCGCCCACCGGTGGGATGCGCGGCACCATCACCGTGACGCCGTGAGCGGAGCCGCAATAGCTATTGGGAGGGGCATCGTGCCTGGCGTGGCACCTCGTCGCGCGACGAGGCGGGGCACGACGCGCGTGCTGCGGACCGCTGGCCTGTTGGCTGCCGGCCTGCTGGCGGCTCCAGCGCGCGGCGCGCTCGCGCAGCCCGACTGCTTCCCGCCGGCCAACTCCAACGAGGCGCGCACCATGGCGCTGGTGTCCATGCCGATCGCCTTCAGCGCGCTGCAGGCGCCCGAGCTGCTGGCGCCCGGCACCGTGCGCGTGACACTGGAGACCAGCCAGGTGCCGCACGTGAGCACGAGCATGGCCACGGCCAGTACCTGCCGCCCCGGCAAGGGCCCGGAGAACGCCAACCTGCTCGCCGTGATCCCGCGGCCACGCGTGCTCATCGCGCTGCCGTACGGCCTCGCGGCGGAGGGCGGCTGGATCCCACCGGTGCGCGTGGACGACGTGCGTAGCAACGTGCTGGGGCTCGCGCTCTCGTGGAGCCACCCGCTCACCAGCGCCACGGTGGTGCGGGTGCGCGCGAGCGGCACCAAGGGGTGGGTGGAAGCACCCATCACGTGCGACGAGGAGCGGCTGCAGGAGCCGGAGAGCGAGTGCTACCAGGGCACGCAGTCCACCGACCGCCTGCATCCGAACATGCTCGGCGCGGACGCGGCCGTTGGGTGGAGCACGTACGAAGGTCGGCTGCGGCCGTACGCGGGCGCCGGCTACAATCACCTGCGGCCACGCTTCCACGTGGACTTCACCAACCGCGTGGGCACCGTGGACAACACGCGAGTGTCCGTGAACCTGAACCGCTTCGTGGCCTACGCCGGCGCGGACTGGCGCCCGCTGCGCAGCGTGGCCGTGGTCGGCGAGGCCTATGCCTCGGCGAGCGACGGCGTGATCGCCCGCCTGGGCGTCTCGTACGTGGTGCGATGATGCGCGGCCGGTCACCAGTCGCCGTGCACGCGCGGCGAGAGCGCACGCCGTTGCTCCTCATCGCGATGCTGGCCGCCATGGCGGGTGACGCGGCGCGGGCCTCGGCGCAGTCGGTGCCGCCCGGCGCGCCATCGAATGCGGTGCGCGCGGCACGCGTCACCGGCGGCACGCTCGCGTTCGAGGCGAACGCCACCACCGGCCCGTTCGAGGGCACCACCACCACCGTGCAGGGCGAGGTGCGGCCGGCGCCACCGCCGGCCATCGCGACCGGGTGGGTGAGCTTCGCGGCGCGCACGCTCAAGACCGGGCGCGGGATGCGCGACCGGCACATGCTCGGGTCGCTGGAGGCCGAGGCGCATCCCGAGATCCGGCTCGCCGTCGAGCGCGTCACGCCGACGGCGACGGCTGGCGACACCACTCGCGCCACGGTCACCGGCACCCTCACCATCAAGGGGATCAGCCGCCCGGTGGAGGTGCCGGCGGTCGTGGTGCGCAACCCCACCGGCTACGCGCTGACCGCGCGCTTCCCGATCGACCTGCGCGACTGGAAGGTGAGCGGGCTCTCGCGCCTGCTCGGCGCCGTGAAGATGGACCCCGCGGTGACGATCCGCGTGGAGCTCGCGTTCGGATTCGAGGGCGGCGGCTGACGGCGGAGCATGCGTGGAGCACGCGTGGAGCCCGCGTGACGCGCAGGTGCAGCGTGCGCGGAGCGGCGACGGTCGCTAGCGTTCGCCATCATGATCGGCCCACCATGCATCTCCCGCTGGCTGCCGTCCGCCGGACGCACGCTGCCCGCCGCCCGGATCGCCGCCGTCGCTCTCGCCACGGCCCTCATCGCCCTGCCGGCGCACGCACAATCGTCGTCGAGCACTACGGACACGCGCCGCATCGCCGGCGTCGACGCACGACCAGGCGCGGCCAGCCGCGGCTGGCTACCCATCCCGCCCGCGGCCGACTCCGGCACCCGACTGCCGATCACGGTGATCCGCGGGAGCCGAGCCGGGCCCACGCTCGCGCTCGTGGCCGGCACCATGGGCGGGAAGACGGCGCCGATCGTCGCGCTGCAGCAGTTACGCGACTCGCTGGACCCGGCCGCGCTCCGGGGCACGGTGATCCTGGTGCACGTGTCCAACCCACCGTCGTTCCACGCGCGTACGCCGTATCGTGGGCCGTGGGACCGGCAGAACCTGAACCGCGTCTATCCCGGCCGCGTGGACGGCAGCATCTCGGAGCGCATCGCGCACGCCATCACCACCCAGGTGATCGCGCCGGCCGACTACCTGATCGACCTGCAAGCCGGCGACGCGAACGAGGCCGCCGCGCGCTTCGTCTACTCGGCGCGGCCGGGCATCCACGCGCGCACCGACTCCATGGCGCGGCAGATGGCCATCGCGTGGGGCAGCCCGTTCGTCGTGCTCGACCGCGACGGGCCGCGCGACCCGGCGCGCTCGTTCTACCTGCAGACCACCGCACACCTGCACCAGGTGCCCGCGCTCACCACGGTGCTGGGCGGGATGGGGGTGGCCGACTCCGCCGCCGTCGCGGGCAACGTGCAGGGCATCTTGCGGGTGCTCCGCGCGCTGGAGATGCTCCCGCCCGCGGCGGCACCCGAGGCGCGCCGCGCGCCGCCCACGTATCTCGTGGAGACCGACATCCTCACCAGCCCGGCCACCGGCACCTGGCGCGGGCGCGTGGCTCCCGGCGACACGCTGGCCGCCGCGGCCCTCCTGGGCACGGTGCACGACTACTGGGGCGATGTGGTGGCCGAGGTGCGCGCGCCATGGGCGGGCGTGGTGTTGTACGTGGTGGCGACGCCCGCCACCAGCGCCGGCGAGCCCCTCGTATTGCTCGGACGGCCCGGACGCCCTTGATTCCGCGGTAGCCATGGACTTTGCCAACATCGCCGCCCAGCTCTCGCAGAGTCCCGCGACCGCGCTCCCGCTCGTGTTCCTGGCGGGCGTGCTCACCAGCCTCACGCCGTGCATCTACCCCATGATCCCGATCACCGCGGCCATCGTGGGCGGGCAGAGCGCGAGCGGGGTGCGGCAGCCGCGCGGCCGCACGCTGCTGCTCACCCTGGCCTACGTGGTGGGGCTGGCCACGGTGTACGCGGGGCTGGGGCTGTTCGCGGGGCTCACCGGCACCATGTTCGGCACGGTGAGCACCAACCCGTGGCTCTACTTCGCCATGGCCAACGTGCTGGTGCTGGCCGCGCTGTCCATGCTCGACGTGCTGCCGGTGCGGCTGCCCTCCGCGCTCGTGCAGCGCGCCGCCACCGCTGGCACCGGCGGGCGCGCGACCGGCGCCTTCGTCATGGGCGCGATGAGCGGGCTGGTGGCCGCGCCCTGCTCGGCGCCGGTGATGGCCGCCGTGCTCACCTGGGTGAGCACCACCGGCAGCGCCACCCTGGGCTTCGCGTACCTGTTCGCCTTCTCGCTCGGCATGTGCGCGCTGCTCGTGGTGGTGGGGCTCTCGGCGGGCGCCGTGGGGCGGTTGCCGCGCGCCGGCGCGTGGATGGTGTGGGTGAAGCGCGCCTTCGCGCTGCTCATGCTGGGCGTGGCGGAGTACTATCTGATCGAGATGGGGAAGCTGTTGATCTGACCCCAGGAGTCGGACGACGGAAGACAGGAACAGAACAGGAGCAGAACGCCGGGGTACGACGAGTCCCTGGCCCCCTCCGCCCACTCACCTCCTCCAGCCACTCATGACGCTCACCACCTGGCTCCGCTCCGCCGGTCTCGCGCTGGCCCTGGCCACAGCTTCCGCCGCGACACCCGGCGAGCTGGCGGCGCAATCGTCCGGCATCCAGGTGGGCGAGAAGGCCCCCGCCGCCGCCGTGCAGACGCTGGACGGCAAGCCGGCCAACCTGTCGCAGTGGGTGGGCAAGGGCCCGGTGGTGATGGAGTTCTGGGCTACCTGGTGCCCCAACTGCAAGGAGCTGGAGCCCGCGCTGCTGGCCGCCGCGAAGAAGTACGGCGACCGCGTGCGCTTCGTGGCCGTGGCGGTGAGCGTCAACCAGTCGCCGGAGCGCGTGCGGCGCTACATGGCGAAGTACAAGCTGCCGGTGGAGATGGTGTACGACCACGAGGGGGAGGCCACGGAGGCCTACGTGGTGCCGGCGACGTCGTACGTGGTGGTGCTCGACGCCGCTGGCAAGGTGGTGTACACGGGGCTGGGCGGCGACCAGGATCTGGAGGCGGCGATCCGGCGGGCGTTGTAGAGGCGGCAGGGTAGGATCTCGATTGGTGCGTGCCGAGGAACT